>NZHK01000033.1 GCA_002691285.1 Fidelibacterota bacterium
AATTGCCATTACAATAAAATCATTCATCCCAAGTTGGTTTTTACGAGGTGTCCATTCTAAAACCGCTTTCTTTTTATCAAAACGGGCATATTTTGGCAACCTTACTGCTCGGTAGGCAACTTTATCTCCATTTAAATCCTCAGTCGCTACTTTATACCTCCAAGAATGACCCGTTAAACCTACAGGCTTGGGATTAGAAACAACAGTTGGTGCATTATTTACGAAAATTTTCCCTATCTGAGTATCTGTCCCAAAACCATCACTTACAGCGACCTCAAAAGTATTGTTGTTAATCTGAGCAGCCTTAGGCACCCATAATATTTTACCATATCGATCCATTTGCATCCCATGAGGTCCTTTCATCAAAGTAAATTCTAAAGAAGCATTTTCATTTTTATCATCTACGCGTATTTGATATTTAAACAACTCACCAACTAGGCCCATATGAGGTGGATTAGAAACAATAGTTGGAAGCTGATTGGCATATATTTCAAAGGCTTGTTCATCTTTGCTATAGCCATCAGATGCTACAACTGTAACTCTATGAGCATCAGTCTGCTCAACCGTAGGTGTCCAACGAATAGTTCCTGAGGAACGGTCAATTTCCATCCCTTGAGGAAAGTCCAATAGGCTATATCTTATCGGACTAACACGTTCAACAATTACGCGGGGTGGCTTACCCTTGTCACCATGAAAAAACTCCCAAAGAAAATCCTTCACTTTTATTGTTCTTCCATCCAAAGTTTCAAGCAAGACCCATAACCTATCATCTTCAAAAAAGACAGAGTGAGTATACCTTTTCAAATTCAATCTAGATACTAAAGAATCAGCTGGGTATTTAGGATCAACAAAATAAATTGCTTCTGCATTATGCCAATCCCCAAGAAATCGATCTATATTTGCAAGAGCAACATCATCTGTTATATTGATAGAGTACATTCTAATATTTGAAAGGTCTTCTATTTTAACAACTCTTTTAAAAGGCAGGAGCGAGCCTTGATTCTTATCATTAATAATTAAAGGATAATTATATTCTTCACCAACAGTCGCAGACATACTTGGAACAGAGACAATATTAATAGGCGAATTAACAAAAAATTCAGATTCAATAATTCTAGATTCATGTCCATCGGATATTTCAATTTCCAATTTATGAAAATCTAATTCATTCATTGTTGGCTCCCAACGCAAAAATCCAGAATGAGGATCCATCCGCATTCCTGGTGGTAATTTGTTTGCAGTAAAAACAAGTGGGTCATTTTTGTTCGGATCATAGACATCAATTTCAAAATCCCATATCCCGCCTACACTTATTGTATTCATAATATTTGGAGCATTTCTAATAACTGGGGGATGATTTACAAATAAACTGACATATTGAGAATCTGTAGCAACACCGTGACTTGCAATTACAGCATATTTAACCGTATCTACTTGTAAGGGATTCGGAGTCCACGAAATAGTACCATCAGGATGTAAAATCATTCCTTCAGGTCCAGAAAACAATTTATAATTAATTTTTTGGTCTGCTTTTTGCTTCCATACTTTAATTGAGTATGAATATTTCTCGCCTACAGTAGCTTTTTTAGGCGCTGAAGAAAGAATTTTTACCCCTGCTCTTGAAAACAGTTGAAACTCTTGGGCTGTTCTTTCGAACCCATCTGTAGCGATAATTCTTACATCGTATATTTCAACATGAGAACTATCAGTTTCCCAATAAATAATGTTGTTTTCAATAACCATACCATCTGGATAAACTTCGAGCTCTAACTTGATATTAGCATCTTTATTCCGATCTTGGATTATAGGTTCATAACTAAACTTCGAACCTGCTATAAACTCTGTAATACTTGGCTCTGTTAAAAATCTAGGTGGATCATTTACATAAACCCAAATACCTTCGTCGCGACTTTCCAGTACTGGTGTTGCTTTAAAAATTTGATTATCTTCCTTTGACCCAGTTGTTGCCTCCATAATTTCATCAATTTTCATTCTTACCATATAAGAGATTGGGAACGCATCTAATTGCTTATCGGAAGGTATCCAATTGATAGCCTTACTTTCATATAAAAAATACATTCCCTTAGGAGGTTGACTTTCCCATCTAAAACTATAAAACTCATCAGAACTATCTTTAGGTATTTCATATAAAAAAGGTTCTCCTGGTCTTAAAACATATCTAGGTAAAACATGCTTGGGAAGCTTCTGCCCAATGGATTCTTTTGGTTTCGGCATTTTAGGAGCCTCTAATGTTCGAACAATTTTTTTGGGTATAGTTACTCTTGGCTGTTCTTTTAAAACTCTCCCTTCTTTTTGATTTAAAGATATGGCATTCGGAATATAATTACTTGGTGATTCTCCAAGGTCTGTGATTATTCTTTGTTCTTGTTGTGGTTCCAATGGTTTATTGTCCATCGGCTCAATTTCTATATACGTTTCTGATATTTCAGGTTCGACATCTTTTGCAACAGAAAGAAGACTCGGTAGTTGTTTTTGAATAAAATCCGAAGTAATCAGATATCCTTGATCAAGTTTATCTGATTTTTTACCTAACTTAATAACATATGTTGAATTTATTGAACCGTCCCAACCAGATAATAAAACATTCCCATTGTATACTCCTGACTTTATCATTGGCAACATAGAAAAAACTTGCATCTCGGTTGGAACCTTTCTCATAGCATTTTCAATATTATCAACTCCTCCATCTTTCCCAGAAATTAAAGTTAACGCATTAATTTCAGACGAAAGTGTTAATACATCTTTATACGTATCTTGATTAAAATCTGCCACACATACTTGTGTTAATGGACCCGAAGTAATCGGAAGCAAATCAATAACTAATGTTGCCGGAGTTAAAGTAAGAGCAACAATATCTCCTGAACTAAATGAAACTAAAACATCTGAAAACCCATCAGAATCCCAATCGGTTAATTCTAGAGAATGGGTTAGAATACCGCTCAATCCTTTTACTTCTTTTTTCACTAAATGTCCAGAATCAAAAACCCCACCAATATTATAAAAAGGCTGTGCTTTCAATATATTCCCATCAGGACTAAAAGCTACAACATCTTCATAGCCATCATAATCATAATCTAATGCCGCTACATATAACAAACCGGAACCTACTAACAATTGATCTGGTCTGATTTTTTTAACAATTGATAAACCTGATGGTGAAGAACCAACAATAGCAAAGCCTCTAAATGGACTCCCTAATGATAAGACTATTTCTTGCTTGCCATCTGCATCTTGGTCCAACAACTGAAAATTATTACATCTAAGAGATTTATTTTCTTTCCCGATATCTAAACTAGCAGAAGGTATTTCGGAAAAATGTGTTCCGTCCCAATCATAGGTTGCAATAAAGACATGAGGTGAATTATTGTCTCCAAATCTTGTTAAATTCATAACTACAACTAACTCAGGTACGCCATCTCCATTAACATCACCTACTTTAGCATCAACAAAATCTCCTTCTAAGGCTACCGGCGGAATGAATTCCCACATAATAGTTTGGTAACCATCAGCATCAACTTCATAGTGTCTAACTAATTTGGGGAAAATATCCTTATTGGGATTTAACTCCAAAGCAACAAACTCAAGCATATTATCTCCATCTAAGTCATAAGTCCCATTCATGTTAACTATTTTCTGCCCAATAAGAATTGACCAATACGTAATAAGATGAATAAATAATCTAAAGAAATATTTATTCATTATTATTTATTATATTTTCTATTTCAGATTGATTTTTTTCTGGATCTGGAGGGGGGATATCTAAGTTTATCTTATTTAGATTTTTCGATTGTTCTAGCTTTAATGAATCATTTTTTGTGTTGTTATTTTGATTTTTTTGTTGATTTAAATTAGAATTTAAAAAGATTTCATCATTTTCAAGAGTTTCTGGTTTTTTTGCTTCGTTAGAAATATTTAATTCTAACACTTTACCATTTATATCAGGGACTACACTTTGCTTGGGCGAAACAGGCACATCTTGCTGAGGCAATGCCAATTGAGCCTCTGGAAGTCTTGGTTCACGAATTATTTTAGGGTGTTTGCCTTTAGGCCCAAATAAAGGCTCTTCTAATGAAGCACCTTGCAAAAGTTTAACTTTCAAATCTTCAGGAAAAACTTCTTGAATAAGTTTTGAAAACATAAGGGAGGGTTCTACTGAACCAACAAGGTCAAATTGAGTAGTGATTTTTTTTGATCCATTTGCCCGAACAACAACCTCTCCTTTTACGGATTGGATTTTCCCTTGGTCTAAAAACATAGCAAGTGATTGTGGAGGCGTTGATGGTGTAGTTGATGAAAGGTAAATACCTTGATAAATAGAATCTTCAACGCCATCAAAACTAAAACGTATTAATTTATCTGTAAAATCCATATCTAGAGAAGTTGGGAACCCTTCAAAAAAATAGTTTGGAAATTCAAATAGTTTTGGATCAAAAGATTCTGGTTGATACGATTGTGAAACAGAATCCGATGTCGGAGAAATAGACATTAACACTACATTAGTTTGAAGGTCATGAACCATTGTAAATGTAGTTATAGTGTCTTTATACCCATCTCGAAGTGAATATGCAAAATCATATTTCTCACCAGGGTTTAAATTTGCAAGGTCTGCTGAAACACCATGCTTGAAGTGTGTAGCTCTTCCTGTCGGGGGAACTTGGTTAACCGAAACTCCGAAAGGCGCCTCTCCATCAAAAACATATCTATCCCTAGTTTCAGTTGATGGCGTCATTACCATTACATAGTACAAATCAATTTCGTTTTCACTTTTTTGAACTACTGTTGAATCATGGCTTTCATGATCGTTAATGAGGAACTGCTTTGCTTCATCAACAAACTTTGCTATTGCCGTATCAAGAACGGGAATAGGGTTAGGTTTCACCGTATCAATTTGTTTTACAGTATATTCTGTTATATCTATATTAGTGAAGCCAGCTTCGTCCGCCCAATTAACACTTTGCATATCGATGTTTTCTTTAGGAATTGCAGTTTTAAGATCATTTTGAATCTGCTGCTTATTATTTTTGTTGATATCTGTTAAAAAATCTCCAAGCGTTGGGCTTAACATATTATATTTTTTTTGATTTTCAATTTTTTTAGGTTTTTGATAGAACAAGTGCTGNTTCNTTTTNGGCAGACTTGTTAAGTTTTTATTATTATAAATTATNGTTTTTTCAACATTATTCGTTTTTTGAAAAAGATTTTCATCAGNAGCAGACGATTCTGGATCTTCGAATCTTGAAATAGGTTCAGTTGAACTTAATACTAAAGGTTTAAGCGCTACTGCATTCTTTCTNCTTTTCAGAATAGATTGCAAACTNCTTTTGTCATCTATTGGAAATGCATTATGTTTAGAAATGTTNGTGGTAGAAATCATAACCCCTGAATCAACAATCTTNAATAAAAAAACATCATCTGAACTTATTGGTAGAAGAAGACCNTCCTTNTCATTATACTTAGAAGTACGAGGCATGATTGTAGTATTTAGATTTAGAGGAATAGTATTAAAAGAAATACTCTTGGACTCTAGCAAGTTATAATTATCTTCAGCATCAAAAATTGTTGTATGCAAAGAGTCTTTTTCAACAGATAANATAGATATATAATCACGTTTGTTGCTTGAAAAGCTAGACATTTGAATTGGACCATAACCATTATTATTGGATGGGCTAGATAACAATCTAGGATTTATCAGTTTCAATTGACCTTCGGTAATTTGAAGATTAAAAANCATNCCTTTTCTTACAGGAGAAGCAAAACAAACACCTAAAGGTGAAGAAGGGTCGCTTAAAATTGTTAAACTAGATGGCCTCATTGCTGTTAAAGATAATGGTGCTGCAGTATAAGAAAGAGGTTCATTCATAAATACTGATGCTGATCCTCTAAAAACATATAGCCAAGGACTGTTTTTATCTACGTTAATTATCTTTGGTATAATAACTAGTTCTAATGCACCATCGTTATCTAGATCAATAAAATTCCCATCGGCGATAGAGATTTCATTTTNAAATTTATAAGACCAAAGAGTATCATTTTCACCCGAAAAATTAATTTCAACAAAAAGAATCGAGTGATNTTTACTGTTAAGTATTAGACACTCACTAGCTTTGTCTTTATCAAGATCAAACGGACCTTTTACGTGGAATGCCNCCTTGCCCTCCGCACTGGACAATAAAAAGACTCCAAGAAATATGGCTTGGAAAAAGCGCATTTCTTCTCCTTTACATGCACCTATTTAACATAGATATTTACTTAGATAAGTGCCTATTATAGGGAGTCAAACTANGTTTTAAGCTCCCTTACCTCGATTACTATTCAAAAATATATGATACTGAGACAATTTTTCCAAGAAAAAGACCAACTATAACAATTTTTTAATTAATAGAATTTTAGCCTATATTTTCTTTCTTAATTGATCCATGAATCTTAATTTGTAACTTAAACTGTGTTGATTGGCTCTGAANTATGAAAAACATATTCTATTTATCGCTACTAAGCCTAACTTTACTGAAAGGGCAATTTAGTTACCCAGCTGAAGATTTTTTNGGTGGAGGAATTGGGTATAGCCCTATGTATATCAAATTAGATTCTATCCCTGGTGCATCCTACTTAACAAATATTGGCTTNGATCCTAATGAATTCGATGACCCCTTTGTAGTACATGGAGGTGAGGGCTTTGCTCATGTCACGGGGAGATGGCGTATTGGGGGATATGCTGGTATGGGAGGTACTTCTGTAAGTACAATACCTGAAATTAAAATATTTATTGATGGTAATGGAAATGATTCCCTAGATGCCAATGAAGTTTCCAAAATGTATACAGATGAATTAAATCCATCAATTAAAGCAAAATTTACTTTTTTACTTGGTGCTGCTTCTGTTGAATATGTAATGCCTCTCCTCCAAGACCTTGAGATATCTTCTGGTGCTTTACTTGGCCTTGGACGTGTTGCAATGGGTATTGAACAAACAAGTGCTAATCCAAGATGGAAACAAGTTTTCTCAAATGCTTATGGCACTATGAGCGAAACAGGTGACACACTTTTTTATAGCGTTACAACAAACGAATTTGACAACCCTGATATTAGGCCAGGTGCAGTTTCAGGCGTTTTAAAAGATGTTAGCTCTGCTTTTTTTAACTTCCAGCCTTATGTTGCTGTTAAATGGCAATTTCTAGAAAGATTAGGCCTACGCATTAGTGTTGGGTTCAATAAAGGAACAGTAAGACAGGGTTCATGGAAATTAAACGGCAGAACTCAGATAGGTGACTCACCTAGCTCCGCTTTATCAGGTGTTACATTTCGAACAATGTTATACGTTGGCCTCTAAAAACTAATTTATTAAATGTATATTTTTTTTAAGCGGATATGGCCACTTGGGGCTTCTGCATTATTTGGTTTTCTTTTCGCACTTATTTTATTATTGCCAGAACTTAGCGCTAGGAATAANANTGCTTACCGTATNCTTAAAACTAAAATGAAAGTCTTAGAACAGATAATNTCATTTGTTAATCATTTCTATTTTGATCAAGTTGATTTTGATAAAGTAATGGACGGATCTTTTAGAGGTCTNATGGAAGAGTTGGATCCCCATTCAACCTATATTCCTGCAAAAGANCAAGAAAANATAAGTGAACTATTCAAAGGAAATTTTCAAGGAATTGGAATTGAATTTGATATTTTAGATGGATATATAACAGTTATATCTCCTATCCCTGATAGCCCATCAGAAATTGTTGGGCTTATGCCTGGAGATAAAATTATCGCGATTGATAANGAAGATGCTTACAAAATCACAAAATCAGAAGTCTTCAAAAAGCTTAGAGGCAGAAAAGGAAGTGAGGTTTTAGTCACAATTAGTAGGATAGGAGAACCTGAACCATTTGATGTCTCAATTATCCGAGACAACATCCCCATATATAGTGTTGGTTCTGCAACAATGTTAAATGATAATACAGGCTATGTTTTTCTTAGAAGATTTTCAGCTACAACAAAAGATGAAGTAACCTCTGCTATTGACACACTACTATCACAAGGTATGGAAAGGCTCTTGTTTGATTTAAGAGGAAATAGTGGTGGGTATTTAGAGCAGGCAGCGGCAATTTCTGACCTATTTATAAATACCAATGACACTTTGGTATATACAATCGGTAAAATAAAAGAATCTAACCAAGTCTTTTTAGGAAATAACTCAAAAAATAACTCTTCAGATTTTTCATTGATTATTTTGATTAATAGAGGTTCTGCAAGTGCTGCTGAAATAGTTTCTGGCGCAGTACAAGACCTTGACAGAGGACTAGTTGTTGGGGAAACTAGTTTTGGAAAAGGGTTGGTGCAACGCCAATTACCATTAGATAATGGGGCCGCGCTACGTGTTACTATCGCTAGATATTACACTCCATCTGGACGACTTATTCAAAGACCATATGAGGATGGTAATGACTTAGCTTATTATAGAGAGCTTTATGCTGAAGACAGAGAGTCAAAAATCGACAGTTTAAAACTGTTGCGCCCCAAATATAAAACTAAGTCTGGAAGAACTGTTTACGGCGGAGGCGGAATCACTCCTGATATATACATTCCATACAAAAGCACCTTAAACGGTGAGACTGCAAAAGTAATAAGAAACCCTAAACGTCCTATTTTTAATTTTGCCTCTCAATATGCATCTCGGT
Source organism: Fidelibacterota bacterium (assembly GCA_002691285.1). Lineage (GTDB taxonomy): Bacteria > Fidelibacterota > Marinisomatia > Marinisomatales > UBA1611. The sequence goes on from NZHK01000033.1 coordinate 8,693, forward strand.
ATAAAGAAAACTTTCTTCATTTTAATAATTTCAAAGAAGATTGGACCGTTTCAAATTCAATGCTTCAAGATTTTTTTATTTATTTAGATTCTGATTCAATCAAAGTTCAAAAAGATTCTATAATGAATAATGATTCCGAATTTTTAAAAAATAGAATAAAAAGTGAATTGGCAGGATCTATTTGGGGAAAGAATGAAAATACAAACATTCGTTTGAGTTTTGATAACCAAGTTATTGAGGCATTAAAACATTTTAATGAAGCAGATGCATTCATCCAATCCTCAAATTAAATTTTAATGCTATAAAACAAACATTTTAATTATTTTTACTCTCATTAATTTAAACTTATACATGGAGTTGACTAATGGTATATTATTTTCTTGAAGGCGGGGCATTTATGTGGCCTATTCTCCTAACGCTTGTTTTCGGCTTAGGATTTGTATTGGAACGTGCCTACTCATTAATGATGTCTGGAGTAAACTCNGACACGTTTTTTAAAGCAGTAACCAAATCCATTAACGAAGATGGAACAGACGCAGCAAAAGAGATATGTAGCAAAACAGATGGACCTGTTGCTGCGATTTTCCATGCTGGTTTATCTAAATTGGATAGAGGTCATGATGAAACTGAAAAGGCTATCCAAAATGCAGGTGGGATAGAAATGGCATTTCTAGAAAAAAACATGATTTGGTTGAATGCTGTTATTACCATCTCTCCTATGCTTGGTTTTACAGGAACTGTTGTAGGTATGATTGCAGCGTTCGATGCGATTAAAGCAGCAAATGATATCTCTCCTGCAGTAGTTGCTGGAGGTATTTCACAAGCCTTACTTACTACTGCATTCGGACTGATTGTTGCAATGATAATACAAACTTTTCAGAATGTTTTCGTAGCAAGAATAGATAAATTAGTTTTAGACATGGAAGAACAGTCTATAAAAATATTGGACTTTCTTCATGAAACTAATAAAAAGTAATAAAAAAGTTTTAAAGTAATGGCTAAAAAAAGACGATTCAAAGGTGGAGAAATTCCTACTTCCTCAATGGCAGATATAGCTTTTTTNCTTCTTATTTTNTTTCTTGTAACAACTACAATCGATACTGATAAAGGANTAGGAATCGTTTTNCCTCCTCCNGGTGATATGGANATAGAAATANGGAAAGAAAACATACTAAATTGTTTGATTAACTCTCAAGGTAAGGTTTTACTTGATGAAGAACCTACAAACCTTGAACAGATNCATAGAATAGTTGGAGAACGCNTGAGAGCTAANGATAAATTAGTTGTTTCAGTAAAAGCCCATCCTAAAACATCATATAAGGATTATGTAAGAGTTATAGATCAATTAAAAATGGCAGATGCTAAACGAATATCAATAGCGAATAGTAACTAAATGAAATTCTCAAAAAAAACTAAAATATCAAGTGAAATACCTACAGCATCAATGCCAGATATTATTTTTATGCTTTTAGTCTTTTTTATGGTAACGACAGTTTTAAAAGAATACTCTGGATTACCTGTTAATTTGCCAAAAGCAAAACGAATCGAAAAACTAAAATCAAAAAGAAACACTGTGCAAGTATGGCTATCAAAAGATGGTCTTATATCAATCGATGATAGGTTAATGGCAGCAGACGATGTCTCGACAGTAATGTATGATAAACGTTTAGCTAACCCTCAAATTGTTGTATCCTTAAAAGGTGATGAGGAAGCCGAAATGGGGCTTGTATCAAAAATACATGAAAACCTCAGAGAAGTAGAAGCACTGAAATTAAACTATTCTTCTAAAACACTAGTGGACTAATGGAAATAATTAATCCTTTAAAGTCAAAGTATCCAGTTGTAGTACGGCTAACGATTTTACTAGGAATATTTTGTATAATATTGAATTTTTTAATTTTCCCTAGATTTATAAATAGCGTAGAGTTTGATGAAGCTGAACAAGTAATTATTGAAAATATTGAGATACCTCAAACTCAACAAATTGACAATACACCTCCACCTGCAAGACCTTCTATCCCGGTACCCTCTGATGATGAAGATATCGCAGATGACTTAACTTTAGACGAACTTGATTTTGATGATTTTTCTAACATGGATGCACCACCTCCACCACCATCGGGGCCGAAAGTGGTTTTTATCCCTTATGATGACCCACCAGTCGCAATGAGTCCAATAAGACCAAAATATCCAGAAATTGCACAAGAAGCAGGTATTGAAGGAGTTGTTGTGGTTCAGGCTTTTATTGATGAAAAAGGTCGTGTTAAAGAAACTATTATTTTAAAAGGTGTTCCAAATACTGGACTGGATGAAGCGGCAATGGATGCTATTAAAGTCACAAGGTTTAGACCAGCTAAACAACGTGAGAGAGCTGTTGGGGTATGGATATCAATACCTGTTAATTTTAGACTAAAATAAATGCAACAAATAGCTATCCTTTAATATTACTCAAATTATAGTCTAAATTCATTTTTCTTATATATTCAATAGAAATTTCTTTAGGGCATTCCGCTTGACAGGCTCCAGTATTTGTACAGTGCCCAAACCCTTCCTCATCCATTTTTGAAACCATTTTATTTACTCTTTCTTTTCTTTCAGGTTGACCTTGAGGAAGCAGAGCCAATTGTGATACTTTTGCTGAAACAAAAAGGCTAGCAGATGCATTTTTACAAGTTGCAACACATGCACCACATCCAATACACGCTGCAGCATCAAAGGCCTCTTCCGCGACTTCTTTTGGAATCGGAATAGCATTACCATCGGGTGCACTCCCCGTATTTACGGACACATAACCGCCTGACTGAATTATTCGATCAAAGGATGATCTGTCCACAACTAAATCTTTTATAACTGGAAATGCTTTTGCTCTCCAAGGTTCTATGGTAATGGTATCCCCATTTTTAAAGTGCCTCATATGAAGCTGGCATGTCGTTGTCCCTTTTAATGGACCATGAGCTCTACCGTTAATTACCATGGAGCACATACCACAGATTCCTTCACGACAATCATGGTCAAAAGCAATTGGCTCTCTATCTTTTCCAACTAATTGCTCATTTAATACATCCATCATTTCTAAAAAAGACATGTGACTGTTAAGGCCACTAACATCATATGTTTCAAATTTTCCTTTATCTGAACTAGACTTTTGCCGCCAGACTTTAAGAGTCAATTGTAGATCAGCCATATTATTTATAACTCCTTTGAGTAGGTTTTACCGTTTCAAAGCCCAAATCTTCTTTATGCAAAACAGGAGGTTCATCCACACCTTTAAATTCCCATGTAGAAGCAAAGGTAAATTTTTTATCATCCCTTAAAGCTTCTCCTTCTTCAGTCTGAAACTCTTCTCTAAAATGACCCCCGCAAGATTCATTTCTTTCCAAGGCATCTCTCATCATCAATTCACCGAGTTCAAAAAAATCAGCAACCCTTCCAGCTTTATCTAGTTCAGGGTTATATGTTTTATCATCACCCATAACTTTAACATTCTTCCAAAACTCATTTCTCAATTCTTTAATTTTATCTATTGCTGTAATAAGACTTGACTCATTTCTTGACATACCACAGTAATCCCAAACAATTCTTCCTAAATCCCTATGAAAGCTTTCCACTGAACGTTTTCCATTATTTTGTAAAAGCATTTTGTTTCTTTCTTTAGCATTTTTTTCAGCTTTTGAAAAAGATTCATGGTCAGTACTTATTGGATCAGTTCGGATGTCTTCAGACAAATATTTNCCAATTGTATAAGGCAATACGAAATATCCATCAGCTAATCCTTGCATCAGAGCTGATGCGCCTAATCTATTCGCACCATGATCAGAAAAGTTGCATTCTCCAATAGCATATAACCCTGGGACTGTTGTCATTAAATCATAGTCTACCCATAATCCACCCATTGTGTAATGAACCGCTGGAAAAATTCTCATTGGAGTNGAATATGGATCATCTCCAGTAATTTTATCATACATAGCAAATAAGTTTCCATATCTAGCAGAAACTATATCTTTGCCAAGTCTTTTAATTGCATCTTCAAAATCTAAATAAACTGCTAAACCAGTATCTCCTACACCATAACCCTCATCGCATCTTTCTTTTGCTGCTCTAGAAGCCACATCTCTTGGCACTAAATTTCCAAAAGCAGGGTATCTTCTTTCTAAATAATAGTCTCTTTCCTCCTCAGGAATTTGGCTTGGTGGACGATTATCGCCTTTTTTCTTAGGAACCCATATACGACCATCATTTCGTAAAGATTCAGACATCAAAGTTAGTTTTGATTGATATTCTCCTGAAACAGGTATACAGGTGGGATGAATCTGAGTAAAACAAGGATTTGAAAATGCTGCTCCATTTTTATAGGCTTTCCATGCAGCGGTTACATTACTTCCCATNGCATTTGTTGATAAATAATACACATTGCCATATCCTCCAGTAGCAAGAACAACCGCGTGCCCAAAAAACCTGTTAAATTCTCCTGTCAACAAATTCCTTACAATAACACCTCTTGCTTTTCCATCGATCTTTACAATTTCAACCATCTCATGACGATTATACATTTCAACATTTCCTTTAGAAATCTGTCTACTAAGAGCACTATATGCACCTAATAGAAGTTGTTGTCCTGTTTGGCCTCTAGCATAAAAAGTTCTAGAAACCTGAACACCACCAAAAGACCTATTGTCTAATGTCCCTCCATATTCTCGTGCAAAAGGAACACCTTGAGCTACACATTGATCTATAATATTGGCACTTACCTCAGCTAAACGATAAACATTAGCTTCCCTNGATCTATAATCTCCTCCTTTAATGGTATCGTAAAATAAACGATATACTGAATCACCATCATTTTGATAATTTTTCGCAGCATTTATTCCACCTTGAGCTGCGATGGAATGTGCTCTCCTTGGGCTATCCTGAAAACAAAAACATTTAACTTGGTATCCCATTTCTGCTAGAGATGATGCAGCAGATGCTCCTGCGAGACCAGTTCCAACAACGATTATTTCTAATTTTCTTTTATTGGCAGGGCTAACAAGTGGGACACTTGATTTGTATNTGGTCCACTTTGATTCAAGTGGCCCTTCAGGTACTTTATTGTCGAGTATCATACTTCTATAAAATATAAATAAAGAGGAATTGAAGCAAAAATTGCTGGGATTGAAAATGCTACGGCTATTGCAACGTATTTGAAAAGTTTTTGGTAATTTTTAATTCTTAAACCAACTGTTTGAATAGCAGATTCAACACCATGTTTTAAATGAAGAGATAATGCTCCCATGCAAAAAACGTAAAAAAAAGTATACAATGGATTTTTGAAGGCACTAGTTGTTACCTGATAAAGATCCTTAATTTTAGTTCCATCGCTCAGATACTGAAAAGGCATTTCCCCAAAATGCATTTTATACCAAAAACTTTTAAGGTGAACTACTAAAAAGAATAAAATAATAGTTCCCAATATCGCCATGTTTCTTGATGACCAACCACTAGTGTCATTACCAACAGACACTGCATAACCAACTGGTCGTGCCTTTCTAGACTGAATCACCAAATATAGAGTTATAAGTATGTGTAACAAAATTGCAGAATATGTTATAATGGACAATACCTTTACGACAGGGTTTGTTGTCATAAAAAGAGCGTATTTGTTAAACTGTGTTTGACCTTGAATACCTGGTATAAAAAGCTGGAGATTACCGACCAAATGTCCGATTAAAAAAGTTACCAGGAACAGCCCAGAAAGGGAAGCCAACGCTTTTCTAAAAATAGTAGATGTTAAGTAATTATTCATTAAATGTTTTAAACGTATCNAACCCTATAAATTAAGTGATTAATTTGTTTTACGCACAAAGGAAATATTAAAGANCAAAACTAATCTGGAAGGTGTTTTGAAAAAAAAACACTTAAAAACAANCAAAACGTAAGAAAATANAAAACTGGCATTAAAGGAGATGAGGGTAAATAATTCAGCACTAAGAAATAAATTCCTAACAATGTAANAAACAATATTAAAAAAATACAGTTCCGAGCANTTTTTGTCCCTANCCTTGTAACATAAACATAACCTATTATTAGAGAACCAATTGTTANCATATATAAACCCAAAAACCTATATACTATTGTTAAATATGANGGAAGACCTATGTTAATTTTTTCTGATAGCAAAANATCAAAAGAAGTCTGAAGCAAAACNTCATTTGGTGATTTATCCAAAAGCCATGGTTGTTCGTGTATACACCAGACTGCTCCCAAAGAAATTATAAGGATACCAATCAAAAAAATAGGAATCCAAGTCAAATTATGGGCAATACGCTTATTCACGATTTTGACTTTGTAAACTAAATGGGCCATCTTTTTTTACAGCCTCAAAAAAAACATTGAACAGTTTTTCCTCACCAAGCTTACGTTTTTTTAATCCATTAAGTGCTAGTTGACCAAAATAATCTATCCAATAACCATATGTTTTGTTACTTGGCCCCTTTTGGCTTGTGTTTAATGAAAACCCCGCATTGTTTAAAAGAGATCGATCCTCTCTTCCCCATGAAGAAACAGTATCTAAAGTTGTTTTACGAATTGACTTTTCCATTAACAATCCAGTCCAAAAAGCTGCCGGAGCGATTTCAAAGCCTTCTGGAGTTCGATCAGCTCCTCTAATCTCTACTAAGTTTTTTATTCGAACATTCGTAAAAACTTGACGTAAAAAACTTAGGATATGATTTTTATTTAAAGTCCCATTGTTTTTTTCCCCCAATAACAACTCACCAATGGTCCTTTTTGTCGCAATCGCTCTTCCTTTACGATCTAATGAAAATATAGCAGGGACACCTAAAAAAAAGTTAATGTATTCATCTATTAAGTCCGTTTTTAAATAAATACCTTGATCAAATAAATTGTTACATCGAAAATTATCAGTATTTGCCCATATAATATTTCTTAAATTTTCTTCGTATGCTGGTTTTTTATTCTTAAAGGGACTATTGGAAAACAAATATGATGCAATTGGATGTAAACAGTCAGCAACAAAGACCATTTCTTCCATATCATCTTCGCTTGAGGTATCAAAGTTGACCTGAACACTAGAAGTACATCTCATCATCCACTGACCCATTGAACCAGACTTTTCCATATTTTTATCCATAAAAATATATCTTTTCTGATTAATAAGTTCTATGTCTACTGGGCTAAAATTAGGGTCTAATCCATAAGGCACAACTTTAAGTTGTTTTTTTTCCAAAACATCTTTTAACAATTTTCTTTGAGCGATAATGGAATCTTCTAAATCATTTAAATTTTTCCAAGGGACGCTTGCCCATTCTAATTGTCCTCCCGGCTCTAGAGAATAATTTTCAGAAATATTTTTTTTATTATTTAATACCTGAAGTAATTCCGTTGCAGAAAAATCACTACAAAGGTTTACCATTATCCTTTCATTTTTATCATTGTAAATTATATTTTCAATCTCAATTCCAATTTTGATATCGGAAGGTTCTTTGAGACTTGATAAAATAACATTCTTTACTTCGCTTTTAAGGTCCATACTATGCTATAATATATATTTGTTACATAGCCCAAGTAATAATACTTATGAGCAATGTAAACATCGGGATACCCATTGACATACCACCTTCAATTTCTCTCATTTTTTTTGGTGTGTCTCCCATTTGATTAAATTTTAATGAAACAGTTTCTAATTTTCCAGGTTCAGCATAAACAGTAGTTGAACCATACATTTCATTATTTTGGACAATTGAATCATATCCCACAAATTGCAATCCTTTTTGAAATGCAAGCCGAGTATAAACTGGTGAAAACCCGCTCACTTGGTGCCATCCTGGCTCCACTTCAATCGGCCTACTAAGGGGCGTATCCCCCACATATTTTCCATCTATATATATTGGTACACCATCTAAATTTGCTTCCACCGTAATCCCTCCTTGCCGATAATACCTAAACCCCGGATCTGAATATCTTGGAGGAAGTGACTTTGGTCTTTTGTTTGGTAGTTGAGTTCGCCAGCTATAGTCCTTGTTTTCAACAGAAGAATAATCTAAACTTTCAGTTTCACGCTTTAAAAAACTTGGAATACTTTTTTCTTTTTTATAATTCCAGTTCAATGTTTTTTTGATTGAATCTGATTGAGAAGGAAAGAAACTAAGCCATGTGTTCTCTTCTTTTTCCTTCGGCTCAAATGGTGCTTCTATTTTTCGCTTAGGTTTATTCCTTTTTGTTTTATTTTTATACTGTATTTTATATCGATCATCCAAAATGAACGGAGCAGTAAACTCTGGAGTTTGGGGATCAGCTTCTGTTACAATAATATCGGATGAAGATTTAAAGGTTTTTTTATTTGCGCCAAGAGGAACATGCTGCCGCTGTAAATATCTAGGGTCATATTCATTTGAAATCATATTTTCATTGGTGAACCATGCCTCCACCACATTTGTATCAGGAGATTGGGTTGAAGATCCTGAAAAATAAATAGAATTCAAAGTATCACTGATTAAATTCTGTTTTTGGGATGGAATATATTTTTGCTGTAGATGCCTAGAATCATATTCGTTTGAAATCATATTTTCATTATTGAACCATGCTTCAACTACATTTGTATCAGGAGATTGGGTTGAAGATCCTAAAAAATAAATAGAATTCGAAGTATCGCTAACAAAATTGTCTTTTGGGGATGGAATATATTTTTTCTGTAAGTATTTATAATCACTATAATTGGGTTCTAAATCGAGGTTGTCTGGAGGAACTTCTATAACTACATTATTTGTATCTGATAACTGCGTCTGCGATAAGATCCTGTTTTCTTCATCAGTAAGTTTCATTTGCCTGTTTTCAATTTTGGATGGAACAAATTTGTTTTGTAGCTCTGTAAAATCTGTTTTTTCAATTTTTGGTTTTAAATCCTTTTCCTCTTCAGGTTTTTTTTCTGTAAAGTTTTTAGTTTCAACCTTTGGAAAAAGTTTCTTCCAAAGATTCAATGTCTTTTTAACAACTGGGCGTTCAACTAATATTGGCTCATTATTTTTTATTATAACTTTATCCTGATCATTTGTATTCTTTTTAAAAGGAGATTTTTTTTTCTTATAAGAAGGAAAAATCCCACTAAACCAACCATCATCATCTTGACTTAAATCGCTTAATAATGAATCGTCCTTGTCTGCTAAAATAGCATCCTCACTTTTGGTAAGCTTATTTGTTAGAGTATCAATAATTAATTCCGTAATTATATCACCGGAAGAACTATCAACATAGACCTCTTCAATTTGATTATTATATGAATCGTTTTTTCCCTTAATCTCTTTATTCAATGAAATCATATTATTATTAAGAATAGAGCTAGAAGTATCTCCTTTTTCTCCAGGGTGGTTTGTTGTATAAAGATTACCATGAAATTCAAATATAGCATTTGGTCCTAACTCTTTTCTTGCTTGATCAAAAGCGTTTTTAAAATTTGTATTATACTTAGGAAAACCTGAAGATTTTGCTCTATTAAAAACAGAAGTACCTTCTTTCTCTATATATTCCTTTAAATAAGCAACTTCAGATTTTTTCATTTCTGTATGAATAAAAACAATTGTTCCTGGCGCACCTTTTGAATTAATAATATCATACCCAAGGATAGGCTTATTGATGAGAATTGCAAGCTGTGTAGACTCGTCAAAATCATCAATTACTATTTTTTTTACGACACCTTTAAAGTTTCTGTTTGTAGATTTATTTTGCGGTGCACGAACACCTAATAACGTAAGATATACCCAGCCCCGGTCCGATTTCCATCCAATAATATCATCATCATCAATTGGAACATCATAATCTATATTAATCATTACTCCATTCTGTTTAATGCTATAACTAACATCTTTAAGTCTTGCGCCAGATAAAATGGTGACGCAAAACACCACAAAATAGATGGTATACCTAAATATCAAATAGAACTCCGCATTTATAAGCCAATAATTGACTTACTTGATTTTATGATTATACAATATTTAAAGCAAGAGATAACTAAAGTTTGTTAACTTCTATTATATAACAGCTTAGTGATTTCAGTTTTATTTAATTAATTATGAATATTTGGTTCAAAACTTCCAATATGCAAAAAAAGAAATTTGTTTTATGATAACTCGACTAAAAAGAATAAGAACACTTTGCCTTTTTCTTTTTTTACCCTTGTTTGGATTAAATACAGTTACAATAAAAGTATATCATGTTTTTGAAAGCTTTGGAACAGAGACTCAAGAGTTAAAATATTCTACGATTATAAACTACAACAAAAGAGGCTTAATAACAGATAGCACAATCTATAGTCACGATATCCCGCTTTCTAAAAAATATATATATATAAAAGGGGAAAACGAAGGTCTACAACTTCAACGTACCTATGATAAAGAAGTCATTCTATCTTACAGGTTTGAATATGATAATTTAAAACGAAAAACAAGCACTTCTCTTTTTGGTTCCAATGATAGTATATATTGGAAGGAACATTATAAATACGATGATAATAACTATTTATATAAACTAATACGATTTGATCCAAATAAGGCCATTAACCCAGAAATGATTGAGGGTCTTGAAAATGGTGAAATGATTTGGGCCGAAAAATACTTATATTTTGAAGACGGAAATGGTTTTGAACATCGAGAATTATACAATAATTATTGTTTAACAATTACATCATATGATTTTGATTCTTTGAAAACACCCGTTAAAAGAAAAGAATATTTTGACCCTTCAGTAATTTTTCAAACAATATACTTTCATAATCCAAATGGGGACTTGACACATGAAACGACTTCTGGATATCTAGGTGCTTCTTTAGGATCCAAAACATACGAATATGATTCATACAATAGAAAAACCAAAGAAACTGTTTATAATGAAAAAGGCGAATTAATAAAAACATACAATACAGTTATCGATGATGAAAATCATGTTTTCTATGATTATTATTCAGATTCATTAGTAAATTTTTTGGCTATTAAAGAAACAAGATTAAATAACAAAGGTAGAATTTTTATTGAAGCAATACTTGACGGTCAGGACAGATTACTAGAAAAAAACGTGTTTTATTATGATGAAAATGAAAGAATTGTTGAGGTGAAAAAATACGATATGATAAGAAAAAATGTTTCAGAAGATTATGAAATCCCTGTACAAGTTCATACTTATGAGTATGACTGAATTGAAATTTTGTAAATCAATATTAATCGATCAAGGAGCTGGTTATGAAAAAAATTGATCCAAAAAGTTTGATAATTGGTGCTCTTGCAACGATGCTTGTTTTTTCTTCCTTGGGGTTAAGATCCAAGACAGATGAACTCGGTCATCTTGTTGTACGCAGCCTAACTATTGAAGATGATAGAGGCGTAATTATGGGTTATTTAGGGAATGGTTACATGCAAACATATAATCAATATGGAGAACCAACCCTATTTATTGGAACTGGAAAAGATGGGGGAGGGTACATGAGGTCATACAATGGAAATGGAGATGAATCTGCATATGTTGGAACTGGTAGAATGGGAGGCGGCTATATAAGAACATATAATAATTCCCAAAAAGAAACAGCTTATTTAGGGACAGGGTCTGACCATGCAGGACAATTACGAGTTTATAATAAAGAGGGAATAACTTCATCGTATCTTGGAGATGGTTACTATCAAGCTTATAATCAATTTGGAGAAAGAACTCTTTTTCTTGGCACCGGAACCAGCGGAGGGGGGTANTTNAGAACNTATAATTTTGAAGGACAAGAAACANTNTATATTGGAACTGGTGCAGATAGTTCAGGNCAATTACGGGTTTATGATTCTGCAGGAGAGACCGGNACTTTTTTGGGCAGTGGATACTTTAGAACCTATAACCAGTTTGGTAAAATGACAACTTACCTTGGCAATGGAAGAGATGGNGGGGGATATTTAAGAACCAATAATAAATTTGAAACTGAAACATCTTTTCTTGGTACCAATAATTCAAATGAAGGTTTAATTAACCTTAACGATAAGTTTGGGCAAAGCTTTTGGATTCGCTTAAATAAAGGTAATTGAATTATCATACATTTTTTGACTTTTTCCTCTTAATTCATTAATTTTAGTTATATAAGGTATCCGAGAGGGGGATGAAATCTAGCTTCATCCGTAAAACCTCCTTTTTTTCATCCTAGATAAGAGGAATTTGACCATGCGGAAATTATTGGTTATTCCAGCATCTTTCATTTGGGTATTGTTTGCTCAAAATGATGGTTTGGTAAAAACGTATTATCCAAGTAAGGCTCTAAAGACAGAGGGAAACTACTCAAACGGTGTTCGAGATGGTTTGTGGACATTTTGGTATGAGGGAGAACTGTTTGAAGACTACGGAGAAGACCGCCTTCCAAACACTGGTGACCCAGGAGAAAACAACGGCCTCTGGGATACAACTGGTACAGATGAAAAAGTCATTTTAGACTTTAACGGAGATAGTTTATACGATCCCCCAAAAAAGAAAATGGAAGGTAGTTATTTAGCTGGAGACAAAGAAGGCATTTGGACCAAATGGTTTTCAAATGGAAGTCGCAAAGAAGAATCTAATTTTAAAACTGGAAAATTAAATGGATCTATTACAAAATGGTACGAAAGCGGAACAAAATCGGAAGAAGGGAACTACGATAACGGTAAACAAAATGGGAAATGGGTATGGTATTGGGAAAGTGGAATAAAAAAAGAGATTACAGTTTTTATTGATGGCCAACAAGAAGGACTTTGGACCACCTGGTATGAAGATGGAACTAAAAAATCCGAAAGAAAATTTAAAAACGGTGAAAGGGATAGTGTATGGACCACTTGGTATAAAGATGGCAACAAAAAATTCCAAGCTACTTACTCGAATGGCAAATTAAATGGTTCTTGGACTTCTTGGTATAGTGATGGCATCGTTAAAGAAAAAACAGGTTTTTATTTAAACAATCAGCTGGATAAAAAATGGACATATTGGTCTGAGAATGGTCAAAAAACAAAGGTTGTTACATACAGTAATGGTTTAAAAAACGGTGCTTATATGGTTTGGAATAAAGATAACTTTAAAACCATTGATGGACAATACACGCAAAACCAAAAAGATAAACTCTGGACTATCCGATACAATGATGGAAACATGAAAGCTAAAGAAGCTTACTCTAAAGGTGAAAAAGATGGGAAATGGATATGGTATAATCCTAATGGAATCTTAGAAAAAGAAGGGGACTATAAAAACAGCGTAAAACATGGCCTCTGGATATCATGGGCAGATCTTGACAAGAAAAAAAGTGAAGAAACCTATGTTAATGGAGTTCTAGATGGTGAAATTATCATTTGGCATGATAATGGTAATAAAGATCGAGAAGGAATAGTGAGAGGAAACCAAAAGGAAGGAAACTGGACATATTATAATGGTAATGGATCAATAGACTTCAAATTTGATTACGGAACAGGATTAGAAAGAGTGCGAATTGCAGAACTGGAAGAGAGNGATAATATATTTTATAAAATTGGAAAATATAAGCCATACACAGGAATTGTAACAGAATCCGGAGGTCTAAAAGACTATTTATTACTAGGTCGTTTTAAATCAGGGAAAAGAGATGGTCAATGGATTCAATGGTATAAAAACGGAAATAAAGAAATAGATGGTGTTTATTATCGTGGAAAAAAACATGGAAAATGGACTTTATGGTATGAAGACGGCANNATGAAGGAAAAAGGTGAGTTCGAAATGGACGAAATCAACGGAACATATAAATATTGGTACAGCAACGGTCATGTCCATATGGAACAGTCTTACCAGAATGGAAAACCAAATGGAAAATGGACATGGTGGTATGAACATGATCATAATTTAAGTTTTACGGATGGACANTGGAGCTATAATGGAGGTACTTACAAAGCTCAAAACGATGAAGAATTATGGAATTGGTGGTGGTATATGAATGACAATAAAGAGATGGAAGGATACTATATTAATGGTACAAAAAATGGAATTTGGACATGGTGGTATGATACGGGAATTAAAAAATCAGAGGGGAACTATATAGACAATGAACAAGATGGACTCTGGTCTTATTTTGCAAATGATGGTTCGATCGATGAGGAAATAAGTTTTTCTAATGGTAAAAAAGATGGAAGATCAACTTTATGGCTTACTCCAGAAGAAAAACAAGAAGAAAAATTTTATCGCAATGGAAGGCTTGATGGCCCAAGTACTATCTGGAAAAACGGACACCGAAGTATAATGACTAACTACAGATCAGATGTTGCTGATGGTCCTTGGGTAATATGGTATCCAAGTAGTGACCAAATTAAAGAACAAGGTTTTCATCAAGAAGGAAAAAAAGAAGGATTAACAACATATTATTATGAAGATGGAACTATGCAAAGAGAAGGGTTTTACAAAGATGGCTTTGCGGATGGAATATGGACTTATTGGAATGCGAAGGGGAAAAAAGATTTTGATTTTGATTTTGGAACAGGACTCGAACATATTGCTATAGAAGATGCACCGGAGCGGGCCTCAGATGGTTTATTCTATAAAATCAACGAGGATGTTCCTTTTACAGGTATCATTACTCATGTGGATATGGAAACAGGGTATGAATTTCTTGGTAGAGTCAAAAATGGTAAAAAAGACGGTCAGTGGGTTAAATGGTTTCCAAGTGGTAAAGAGGTACCAGAAATTATAATTGTTGATGTGCCCGTTCCCGAACCAAAAAAACCTTGGAGCGGTGGGAAACAAGAACAAGGCGGATATAAAGAAGGTAAAAAACATGGTCAATGGACAGAGTGGTACGATAATGAGCATATAAAATCTCACGGTGAATACAAGCTTGGAACCATGGTTGGGCATTGGACTTTTTACTATACAAATGGAATCAAAGAAAAAGAAGGTTCACTTGTNGACGGGAATGCTGATGGACTCTGGGTTTTTTATGATGACAAATCTAAAAAGGCTCAAGAAGGATCTTTTTCCAATGGGACAAAAGAAGGACAGTGGACTGCATGGTTTGAGGATGGAAGGCTTTCGGAAGGCTACTATGCAAACGGTAAAAAAGATGCAACTTGGACTAGTTGGTGGGATCATGAAAGAACAAAAAAAGAGATGCAAGGNAATTATAAAAATGGGCAAATGATCGACAAATGGTTTTTTTACGATAAAAATGGCAATTTAAAAGAGATTAGGTATTTCTCTCCTGATTTTTAAATAACTTCAATCGCATTAATTAACTAAATATAAAGGATTTAATATAGTGAAATACGTGTATCTATTTGGAGATGGTAAGGCTGATGGTAAAGCTGATATGAAAAACTTACTTGGTGGTAAAGGAGCAAATCTAGCAGAAATGAATATTTTAGGAATCCCTGTTCCACCGGGATTTACACTAACTACAGAAGTCTGTACAGAATACTATAAAAATAATAAATCATTTCCAGAAAGTTTAGCCTCTGAAGTGAAAAAGTCGTTATCAGAAGTCGAATCAATTATGGGAACAAAGTTTGGCGATTCAGATAATCCATTACTTTTATCTGTAAGATCAGGAGCTAGACAATCTATGCCTGGCATGATGGAGACAGTGCTGAATATCGGACTTACATCCAAATCTATTCCCGGCTTAATTAAAAAAACTAACAATCCAAGATTTGTTTATGATGCGTATAGAAGATTAATTACTATGTATTCAGATGTAGTTATGGAAAAAGCGGCTGGTGTTGAACCTTCCGAAGGAGAAGGCATTAGACATAAACTTGAACATCATTTATCTTCATATAAATCAGAAAAAAATTTAGAAAGTGATACTGACCTTACTGAAAATGATTGGATAAATATTATCGATATTTTTAAAAAAGAGATAAAACTATCTCTTGGATCAGAATTTCCTGATGATGCAGAGGCTCAATTGTGGGGTGGAGTTGAAGCTGTTTTTAAAAGTTGGAATGGAGCAAGAGCTATTAGCTACAGAAAAATAGAAAACATACCTGAAGAATGGGGAACTGCCGTNAATGTTCAAACAATGGTTTTTGGTAATACAGGAGAAAACTCCGCTACCGGTGTTGCCTTTACNAGGAACCCCGCAACAGGAGAAAATAAGTTTTTTGGAGAATGGTTAACGAATGCACAAGGAGAAGATGTTGTTGCTGGACTTCGTACTCCTAATCCACTTAATGAAGATACAAAAACCGAAGACACAAAACATCTCCCTTCATTAGAAGATACAATGCCAGAAATATATAATGAGCTATTCGATATAAAAAATAGACTAGAACAACATTATTCAGATATGCAAGATATTGAATTTACAATTGAAGAAGGAAAACTTTGGATGTTGCAAACCCGCGTTGGAAAAAGAAACGGAGTGGCTGCAATAAAAATGGCTGTGGACATGTTTAATGAAAATATGATTGATAAAAAAACAGCTATATTGAGAGTGAACCCTAACCAATTAGATGAATTATTACACCCTGCTTTAGATAAAACTAGTGAAGACAATGCTACAAAATTAACCAAGGGACTCCCAGCCGGTCCTGGTGGAGCAAAAGGAAGAGTTGTTTTTACGGCAGATGATGCAGAAGAGTGGAACAAAAGAGGTGAAAAAGTAATCCTAGTAAGAGAAGAAACCTCTCCTGAAGATGTTCATGGAATGCACGCCGCTGAAGCAATTTTAACAGCACGAGGAGGAATGACTTCTCACGCAGCTCTAGTTGCAAGAGGATGGGGAAAGTGCTGTATTGTAGGATGCAATGAATTAAATATATCTGTAGAAAATAAACAATTAACAGTAGGCGAAATAGTTATCAAAGAAGGCGATTGGATAACCATGAATGGTTCCCTTGGAGTTGTATATCTAGATCAATTAAAACTAATTCCAGCTGATCCAGACAGAAATCTTGAATATAAAGAGTTAATGAAATGGGCAGATGATATAAGAAAACTCAAAATTAGAACAAATGCCGAAAGCCCTGAAGATGCTAAACAAGCTATAAAGTTTGGTGCTGAAGGAATAGGTTTATGTAGAACAGAACACATGTTTTTTGATGAAACAAGAATCTTAGCAATGAGAAAAATGATTTTATCAGAAACTGACGAAGATAGAAGAGAAGCTGTAATGGGACTTCTACCCTTTCAAAAAGAAGATTTTAAAGGAACATTAAAGGCTATGGAAGGAAAACCAGTAACTATCAGATTGCTAGACCCACCACTGCATGAGTTTATAACTTTGGATGATAAACAGGTTAATGAGCTAGCTGATAGTATCGGTGTTGATATCGGAAAAGTTAATCAACGCATTGCAAGCCTCCATGAGCTAAACCCTATGTTAGGACACCGAGGATGTAGGCTTGGAATTGCTTATCCNGTAATTACAGAAATGCAATCAAGAGCTATTCTAGAAGCAACTGCTGAACTCATACAAGATGGGGTAAATGTCTTACCTGAAATAATGATTCCATTGGTTGGAACTGTAACCGAATACATTGACCAAGAAAAAATTGTTAGAAACGTTGCCAAAGAAGTTGAAGGTAGATACAGCATAACTTTAAAATATCTTGTGGGAACGATGATAGAACTTCCGAGAGCATGCCTAACCGCAGATGAAATTGCAGAACATGCAGAGTTTTTTAGCTTTGGAACAAATGATTTAACCCAGACAACCTACGGTTTTAGTAGGGATGATATTGGTTCTTTCCTTCCGGAATATTTAGATCGTAATATTTTACCTGGTGACCCATTCCAAAGTTTGGATGTAAAAGGAGTTGGAAAGCTTGTTTCAATGGCTGTTAAGTATGGTCGTGAAAAAAATAGAGANCTTAAAAATAGGTATTTGTGGAGAACATGGTGGAGATCCTTCTTCTATTCTTTTCTGTAAACAAAATGGTTTAAACTATGTTAGCTGTTCTCCATATAGAGTTCCTATCGCTAGGTTAGCTGCAGCTCAATCTGAACTGGCCTAAGTAACCTATTAATAATAAAAAAAAGCCTCTGAATTCAGAGGCTTTTTTATTATTAGTTTGAATTTTGTAATGATTATTCTATCATTTCACCGCCGCCGAGAATGTCCTCAATACTTATTGTTCCCTCTTTATCCATTTCCTTGGCTCTATCTAAAAAATCTTTCCTTTTAGCATCAACTTCTTTTTTAGAAATTGCACCTTCGTAAGGCTCATACATTGCCTGTTTCTTTTGAGGTAACATGTCAATTATAGCGTCTACAACCTCTTGATCAAGACCCTTAACAGCAATTGCTAAGTCTGTAGTTTCGGCAGCAACAAACAGTTCTCTCTTTGTAGCATCTGGAAACTTTTCAAGGATATCATCAAAAGTGAGAAAATATTTTTTAACTTCAGCTTGTAATTCAGGATTCTCATTTTGAAGAGTTTGCATATACCTTTCTTGCTCGTTTGAATCCATCCCGCCTAGCATATCCGCAATATCTTTTGCTCCTCCTCTTGAAAATTCAGTTGTCCTTGGTAANTATGTTGACTTTTCTTTTAGCCTAGCACCAACTTCAATCACACCTTCCAACGGTACATCNTCTAAAGATCCTAATTCAACTAAAACCTGTCCTTTCAAAGTNGCATCAAACTTATTAACNACCTCCATTCTTTTTTCAGGTTCTAACTGAGCCAGTGTCATNGCAATTACAGGAGCCTCTTCTTTATTCACAAGAGCAAATAACTGCTCATCAGTTAAATCTTTTAGAAATTCAAAAGGATGAATCGCATTTCCATCGGAACCATTCTGCCCAACGTCTTCACTTAAGAAACCAAAGTAAAATTCTTCCATAACTCTTTTTTTGACATTAAAAGAAATAGTTCCCATTGTCTGAAGTGTTGATCTAATTTTTCGTACTTCTGTTTTAGAAAGCCCTTTAACTAAAGACAAAGCTAAACCTTCTCCAACTACGGAAAACAGCACTGCTACTTTTTGTAGACCTGATAGTGAATTATAATCATTAACCATAATATTAAATCCTCACTTTTTATTCTTCGCCCTTTTCTTCTTCTTCCCCACCACCATCACTAGATGATTCTTCGGGTGCGGGAGCTTCAGGTGCAGGCTGTTCTAACCATTCTTTAACTATGGTTGACGTCCTTGCAGGTTGTCCAACGCTCATCGAAACGACAGACTTTCTTATATCATCAATCTCACTTTTTAATACATTAGGATCATCGACCATTTGAGTTACACTATCATTTATAGTTTCATTTTGAGCTTCCATAGCAGCAACTTGAGCAGCAGAAACTGGTGGGGCAGACTCAGTCATCCCATTTTGATCCTGATCAGTTTCTTTAGAATTTTCTTTAACGTCTTTTACCTCTTTAACCTCCTCTTTTGCCTCTTTTTCAGATGCTTTTTTACGTCTGCGCCTTCTTCTTCTAGGTGGAGGAGGATATGGGTAAGGGGGTATAGGTCCCGGAGGATATGCTCCTTGTGCCTGAGCACCTTTTTTCCCTTTTTGCAAAACAATCAACACCAGCAAAATAACACTTAAAACCCCAAGCCCGATAATTATAAGCATTTTAGTATCCAAACCTTCACCATTTTCTGCTTCTAAAGCCTGAAGATCAGCTTGAACAGCATCTAAGGCTGCAATTTTATCTGCGATAATTGAATCTCTAGAAGCTTTTTCTTTTTCTCTAGAGGCTAATTCTTCAGCAATTTTTGCTTGAGCCATTTGCTGAGCTTCTAAAGAATCCTGCAGCATTGCTTGTAATAACATTTTTCTAAGACCTTGCATTTCATTATCCAACATTGCAAACCGTGTAGAATCAAGTTTTTTATCTTCTGTTTCTTCTTTTGCTACATTAACGGTAAGCATATCTTTTAGAGCTTGAATTTCATTTTCAAGTTTGGAATTTCTGATTGAGTCTTTTCTTGCCAGTTCTCTTTTTTCAAATTCTGCAGCTTCTTGAAGCCGAACTTTATCCAATTCAGCAAGTTGAGATTGAAAACTTGCTAAGTCTTCTTCTCGTCGAAGTAAAACTTCTTCTTTATATTTTTGAATATCATCTCGCCAATCTGTTGCCTCTGAAGACCTTTTCCTTTCCATAACATCAATTTTTTCAGCAATATTCTTCAGCATGACCTGTTCTGCTGTTCTTTGGTCTCGCCTTTCCTTAAAACTAGCTGTCATTATAGTTAGCTTATCTCCTCTTTGGCGATCAAATTTTGCAGCANCCATAGTTAACTGTCTTATGTTTTCTATCAGTTCAGGAGCCGCACCTTCTTGCAAAATCAAAGAAAGATCCATTCTTTTTATTACAGTTTTAGATGGTCTTTTTGTTGAGAAAACTTTATCTACAACTTCTTTTTCTGCAGGTTCATCTTCATCTACTTCTTGATAAGTTGCTTTTAATTCTTTCGGAGAAAAAGGTTTTGGTGACTGTAAAGTAGAGCTCGTACTATTTTTAGTTGAAGATACATCTACCTCAAAACCTGGTATTGGTAACCCAATTGCATATTTATCTTTTTGAGATTCCATATCACTCTGAACCATCTTCNTTTGGATTTCATTCAAAGCNTTTGCAGTTTCCTGTGCTGGAGACAGCTTTTCCTTTTTAGTCTCATTTGNTCTTGGAGCGTANTAAGTAAATTGCTCATTTACTTCCTCCAATACTTCTAACTCTACATCAACATTTATTACATATTTGTGAGATTCTATAAGTTTAGACAATGCGTCTTTTACTCTATCTCTAATATTGTTTTCCACCATTAACTTTTGAGAAAGGTAACCGTCACCTTGTGAGAATATCATAGTGACTGTCGCTACCACACTTATAATAAGAATAAAATATTTTTTACTCTTTTTCATGTGAAACTCCTTGGTATGTGTTTAATAAACTCCGCATAATAAATTAATTTTCAGCTTCCTGATAATCGGTTCCTGAACGACCCTTCCCATGGTGTGGTGGATTGATAAAAGTTATTTGAATTCTTCTGTTTCCTGACTTTTGCTTTTTTGTTCTATTCAAACTTAAAAC
>NZHK01000034.1 GCA_002691285.1 Fidelibacterota bacterium
GTTCTAAGTTTCTTAGAGACATATCTAAAGAATGATGTGAAAACTTTACAAAATTAATTGTAATACTTTACAATCGCTCTTTGAATCATAATAAAATATAGTGATACGATATAGCACAAAATTATTCCAGTGAGAACAAGAATAAATTTAAAAATAAAAAATATTTTTCGGTTTGAGTTATCTCTTATAATTGCGTTACTCTTTTCACTTCTTCATGGTGCAGGAGTAATTCGCGGTCAAATAATTGATGGAATTAGTCAACTTCCACTTACACAAGCAAATATAGTAATTGAAAATAGCGAAATAGGAACAAGTTCGGATGATAATGGAGAATTTGTTTTGAAGTGTCCTAAAGAAGGCTATTATTCGATTTCAATCTCATTTATTGGCTATAAGTCAAAAATTTTGTATGATATTTGGGTTAGGCCAAACGCATATGACTATCAAAAAATTCTTTTATATCCATCTGTTATTTTGCTAGATAATATAGTTGTGACGGAAAGTTATTTTGAGAAAAGTAGTTTAAACAGTTATAGTGTTGTAGGATTTAAAAATGATCAAATTCGTCGAGCACCTGGAGCAGGAGGGGAGATTACAAGGATTCTCAACTCTTTACCAAGCGTTGCAAGTGTTGGAGAAAATCGACAAGACATAATGGTCAGAGGTGGTGGACCAAACGAAAATGGGTTTCTAATCGATAATATATATATTCCTAGTATCTCTCATTTTAATCAACCAGACGGAAGAAGTAATGGCCCAGTAGGATTAATTAATACAGAGCTTGTAGAAACCATGGATTTCTATAGTAACGGTTTTTCGCCTCAATACGGTAACAAACTTTCTAGTTTTGGTGACATATCATATCGAGAAGGAAACAAGGAATCTATTGAGGGGAATATTGGACTAGGGTTAGGCGGAGCTGGCGGAGTACTGGAAGGACCTATCACAAAAAGATCCTCATTCCTATCTTCCTTTAGGATGAGTTACTTGGACATAATTTCAGATGCAATTAATGCAGGTGGCCTTCCCAGCTATAATGATTACCAGGGGAAAATAAATTACAGACCTAATCCATACAGTAATTTTACTATTTTAGGTATTTTAGGTTCTAGTCTTTATGAAAGAAATGTTAAGGATGCCAGGAGTAATGGGGAGGATAGCTATGGATACGTTAAAAACGACCAGAGCACTTTAGGTCTCAATCACCGTTTTATTTGGAGTAAAAATGGGTTTTCGAACAGCTCGGTCTCTCTTACAGATCAAATCTCAAAAAATGATTTTTTTAATATTGATACTGATTCTACGTTGAATGCGGTAAACGATTCATATAAAACTTTACACGTTAGGAATGTTAATCAAATCAGAATTAGAGACAAAGTAAATACAGCCACTGGATTTGAGTACCACAATCGCGACTTATCCTATGATTTTACTTTAAATGAATTATATCTAAAAGATAATCTAATTTTTACAAACGTTGCTGCTTTTTCAAACATTAGCTTTCCATTTAAAAGCATATCCAATATTTCATTAGGAATACGATTAGAGAAATCTGATTTTGATGAAAAAATAAATTTTTCCCCAAGAGTAAATATTGATTTTGATCTTCCATTGCAATTTGGGAAAATAATTTTCAATGGTGGAAGATATTTTCAAAATCCTCCTGAAAAATATATAGGACTTGTAGAAGATTATAACTTAGAAAGTGTACGCGCTGAGCAATATTCTTTGTCCTATGAAAAATTGTTGAACGAAAGCACTAAGCTATCAGTCTCGATCTATAATAAAAAGTATTCACATGCTCCAATTGTCCTTAGTGATGATAGCACTGCGAGTCCTGCTTTTCTAATGGACAGAAGCATCACTTTTAATCAACTTCAATCAGAAGGGAATGCAGAAGCAAGTGGAATTGAATTTTTAATTGAGAAAAAACGGGCGGAAAATTTTTATGGCCATGTTGGGGGTAGCTTATTTAATTCAATGTATGTGGATTATCAAGGTATAGAAAGGAATAGGGATAGCAATTATAAATATATTTTGAATTTAGTAGGAGGCTATAGACCAAATAATAAATGGGAGCTATCCTTGAGGTGGTCACTTTTCGGAGGGAAACCATATACTGAAATTGATAGAGAAAAATCTTTACTCTTTGATCAGGCAATCTATTTTACAGAAAAATATAACGAAAAGAAAACTCCTGTTTATCATAATTTATTTTTGCGGTATGAATATAGAAAAGTATACAAATTCTGGAATGTAATTTCATATATTGAATTATGGAATGCCTACAATAGAAAAAATATTGAGACATATATTTGGAGCAATTCTCAAAGAAAGTTGACCGAAGTTACGTATTTTAGTTTTATTCCAGTGGGAGGATTTGAGATTGAATTTTAGTTCAGACAAATTATTTATCTATATCCTCACATTTGTAGGGGTTTTTCTTTATAGGATGATGGCTAGATTTGGTAATGAAACTTAGTATATTGATTTGTATAGCCGTCGGTTTATTTGGATTGGTATTAAATTTTAAAACTACCAATCCATATTATAATCCTAATAAAACTCATCATACTTCAACTGGTTTTAAAAATCCTTACTTAAAACAAGATAATCAGAGGAAAAGTTTCAGTGATCTTTTTAAAATGATGGCTACTGAACGCCCAAATCCTAAGTCTCAAATAGAAAAAAACTTGAGGATAGACTCCCTGATTCAAAAGATAAATAGTAATAATAACTTTATAACATGGGTTGGACATTCTACTATGTTATTACATATCAATGGTAAGACCATTTTAACTGATCCAATTTTTTCAGATAGGTGTTCCCCTGTTCAATATTTAGGTCCAAAAAGGTATTCTTTTCCAACAATTGATATAGAATCGTTGCCAAAAATTGATTTAATTATCATTAGTCATAACCATTATGATCATTTAGATAAAAATTCTGTGAAAAATCTTGGCAAGGATCCTTTAACAGTATGGTATGTGCCACTTGGGTTAAAAAAATGGTTTGATAGACTTAATATAAAAAAAGTAATTGAATTGGATTGGTTTGAAGAGAGAAAACAGGATAATATAGAAATTATTTGTTTGCCATCTCAACACTGGTCAAAACGGAGTTTATTTAGAAGTTTTGATACTTTATGGTCATCATGGTTTCTTAAAGTTGGAAACTTCAAATTTTGGTTTGCGGGAGATACAGGTTATAATAAAATCCAATTTAAGCAAATTGGAGACGACTATGGTCCATTTGACTTAAGTGCGATTCCAATTGGTGCGTATGAGCCTAGATGGTTTATGAAGAATTTCCATGTAAACCCTGAAGAATCAATATTCATTCATAAAGATATTAAATCAAAGAAGAGCATCGGTATGCATTTTGGTACATTTGTACTTACAACTGAACCTGTTACAGAGCCAATTGAAAAAATAAAAAATATTATTACAAATGATGAAAATTTTGAAGGTGAATTTATGATTCCTGAATCTGGAGTTATCTACTTACTTGACTAAAAATCATGAATAGATTTCAATATCATCAATTCGTTCTTGCCATGCATGATGGGTGATAATGATAAAATAGAAATGCTTATTTGAATCAAGCCCCAAAATTGTGGGATCATTTGATAAATAACTTAGTTTTTTTGCATTGGCTATCTATTTACTGTTGTATCTATTATTAAAAAAGAAAAGTAAGAATTTTTGCTATTAAGAATTACGTTAAAAAATTAAAATGAAAAAAATGGATCAAAAAAAATAGAAAAATTAATCTGGGATATATGCATAAGAATTTTTATTTATTTTGGAGCCGGCATTCCAATCTTAATGGCTCAAAAAGAATATTTTCAGCAACATGTATCGTATGAAATAGATGTTAAGCTAAATGACCAGGATCATACGTTATCTGCTTTTGAAAAAATTAAATACACAAATAATTCTCCTGATACCTTAGAATATATTTGGTTTCATATTTGGCCGAATGCTTACAAAAATGACTCCACTGCGTTAGCAAAGCAATTATTAAGGTTAGGCTCTACTCGATTCCATTACAGTGAGAATAAGGATAGAGGTTTTATTGACAGTCTGGATTTTTCGGTTGATGGTATTGCAGCAAGTTGGGAATATCATCCAGATTGGATTGATGTTATAAAGGTTCTATTACCTAGCCCTTTGTATCCAGGTCGCAGCTCAACCATTGAAACACCTTTTTTTGTTAAATTACCAAAAATATTTTCCAGATTAGGACACACAGGTAAGCACTATGAGATTACACAGTGGTATCCAAAGCCAGCGGTATATGACAAAGATGGTTGGCATCCTATGCCTTATTTGAATATGGGTGAGTTTTACAGCGAGTTTGGTTCTTTTGATGTGACCATTTCTCTTCCAAAGGAATATAGAGTTATGGCTACCGGAGACTTATTTAATAGTGGGAAGGAATTACAATGGCTGGACTCATTGGCTTTACTTGGAGATTCACTTTTGTTACTAGATAACAAGCAATTCGAAAAGAAGATAAACGCCTTGAAAAAAAATAAAAAATCGAAATTAGTTAAAGATGGTAAAAAGAATAAATTGGATAATCTTTTGGAGTATAAAACTCTTCGGTTTAAACAAAATAATATTCACGACTTTGCATGGTTTGCAGATCCAAATTGGATAGTAAATAAAGGGGAACTTTGGTTAGAAAAATCACAAAAAAAAGTAACTCTATGGAGCATGTATTTACCAAAAAATGCAAAATTATGGAAGAGGTCTATTGAATACCTTCATGACTCAGGGTACTGGTATAGCAAATTTTATGGTGATTATCCTTATAATCATTTAACTGCAGTCGACGGTGATATGTCTGCCGGTGGAGGAATGGAATATCCGAATATAACAGTTATATCTACATCCGTTTCAGAGGATTTATTGGAGTTCGTAATTATGCATGAGGTTGGACATAATTGGTTTTATGGAATTTTAGGTAATAACGAAAGAGAGTTTACCTGGATGGATGAAGGGTTAAATGAATATTCAAATATTAGGTATTGGGAGAAAAAATATCGAGATAAAGAGTCTCAAATTATCTTCCAGGACTTTTTACAAAATAAACTAGGGATAGGGAAGGATATTGACATCCACTCTTTTCACTATCTAGGATTTGCAGGAAGCGGGAAAAATAAAGATGCACAACCTTTGAATATCTCAGCCAATGAAAACTTTGATATGAATAATTATAGTCAAAATTATAATAGGCCTGCTGTAATGCTGAGGTTCTTGCAGCACTATATTGGTGAAGAAAAGATGGACACCATTATGCAGAAATTCTATAAGGAGTGGCAATTCAGGCACCCCTCTCCAGATGATTTTAGATATTATTTTGATTTTTATTTAGATGAGGATTTAGATTGGTTTTTTGACAATGTCTTTTCGAGTACTGCGAGCATTGACTTTGGTATAAAAAAAATAAAAAACAGATTTCTAATTCAAAATTTAGGTAGTTTTAATGTTCCCTATGAAATTGCATATTACAATGAAGATGGATATGAAGTAGAGCGCAATTGGTGCAGGCAAGATCAAGAATATAAATATTATCAAATACCAGATAATTGTTTTTACGCAGTCATTGACCCTGATCAAATGATGCCAGATATTGTTCGAACAAATAATTCCACAAAAAGAAAATTTAAGATAAATTTTATTTTTGATGAACCAAGCTACTATCATACTGATGTAAACGTAATTCCTTGGCTTTTTTCGTACAATAAGTATAATGGTTTTACACCAGGAATTTCTGCATGGTATGGTTTTTTACCGGGGCATGGGAATAATTCTGCAGCAGGTTATATTGCCTATGATTTTAACAACAAAGAACCTGTCGGTAGTATTCGATATATAAAACAAAATGATTATTTTGATCTATTTCATCAACAGAGATGGACACTAAATTTATCAAAAATTGAAGGGCATAAAGGCGCTAGTATTGGCTTTAACGGGGTAATAAAAAAGCCTCTTACAAAAAGCCCTAGGTCTTCTATTAAAACCAATATTTTTTACCATGACCTTCTTGAAGGTGCCTTTGACCAAAGGTTCTATGATGAAGGAAAATATTTTGTAGGAGAATTTTCCTATACTAAAAGGTGGATTAAAAATATATTTAATGAATATTCCTTAGGAATGGTTGGGGATATAGGTAGAGGTTTTCTAAAAGGTAGAGTTTTTGGAAAATACAAATTACAAATGACCAAAAAAATTAAAACAACTGGATTCATAAGTATTGATGCTTTTATCATGGACAAAATTGTACCAACGCAATATAAAAATTTTATTTTTGGAGGTACAGATCCAAATTTTACTAAACTGGTTTTAAACAGAACTCCACAAAACAATGACCTGAAAGTATTAGAAAATACTTTTCATGGTATTGGAATTAGAGGTGTTGATCCTGAATCTCCAGAGCGTAGTACGGCTAAGCCATTTTTTCAATTAAAAATAGACCAGTCAGTTCCGTTTGTACCAGGAGAAATATTTCTAGATATAGCGAAATCATTTGATAAAAACATATCAGATTCAAACTTTCTTTCAGCTGGCTTCGTGTTCGGACCTATTATTATTCCAATTTACCAAAGTTGGGGAAATGACAATTACCCTAATAATATAAATTGGCTTGGGGAAAGGATTAGAGTAAGGCTTCCAACCATAAACTTTTAGTTTTATAGAATCTTTTTGCTTTTCAATAAGTTTTCGTAAATTTTAATCCCTCAAAAATAAAAAACTTAACAAGTGAGCCGTGTATGTCTAATTGGGATAAAAATTTATTTATTGATCATCTAAGAGAACAGTGTTCCCGAGAAGTAGCAAAGGTAGGTGTAGCTATCATTGAGTTTACTGAGAAATTTGCTGATGATGTTTCATGGGGTAGAGGTACTGACCATGGGACTTTAACGTTTCGTTGCAACACAGATATTGGCCCACTTCCTCTTTTTCATTTGACATCTAGCGGTCAGCTTAATCTCCAGATTAATTTTATGAGAAGTAAAGATATTCCACCAATGGTTGTACGGGATGTAGTATTGAAACTTGAATCAAACTTCATTCGGGACTACGANGAGNTTGAATACCCTAGTGATGTATTTGTTCCAATTGATGAACTTTTTCATACTGAAAATCAACTAGAAAAGTTTCTCAAGACTATGGAAGGAGCTACATACAGACTACGCCAGTAATAGTACCGAACTTGAATTTATTTTTTTCAGATTAGATTCAAGCATTTCATTGGCTTATTNNCTNTATTCCTTCNNNGTAATTTGAAATGAATTATATCACCAAGNCGCTATTTTTAATTTTATCAAATTTTCTTTTGATTGGCTCTGATTTAGAGCTCCCAATTGGCTTAACNGAAGATGAGAAACAGAGNAAAAGTGAGATATACTCNATGGGAAGAGATACNGACCCACCACCACTACCAATACGTAATATTTCAGAATTTGAACCNATGTCNGGTGTCTTGATTCGATATCCGTTTGGAATTCCAATTGATCTGATTGAGGAAATGGCTCAAGACGTTATGATATATTGTCTTGTATCTTCAAACCTTCAGAATTCTGCTTACANTAGNATGGNAGGTGGAAATGTTAATATGGATAATGTAGAATTTGTTCTTGGATCTACTGATAGTTATTGGACAAGGGATTATGGGCCATGGTGGGTAGTNGATGGAGATAGAAATATGTCTGTTGTTGATTTCACTTATAATAGGCCAAGGCCTAATGATAATGATGCGCCGTTAAAAATTTCTAACCATTTAAATGTGCCNTATTTTTCTGCAGATCTTATTCATTGTGGAGGAAACTACATGACAGATGGCCTTGGAATTTCTGCATCAACTGATCTTGTTTTTGANGAAAATGATATTGCAAATNATCAGGTGNTTANTCTAATGGAAGANTATTATGGAATAGAGACNTATCATGTTGTCCCNGATCCTAANAANACATANATTGATCATATTGATTGTTGGGGTAAATATTTAAGCCCAACTAAGGTCCTTATTAGAGAAGTNCCNAATTCACATCCTCAGTTTNATGAGATAGAAGAAATTTCTAATTATTTTTCCAATTCAACAACNAAATGGAATGAACCTTGGGAGCTNTATCGAGTTTGGACTCCATCCAATCAGCCTTACACNAATTCCCTGATTCTAAATAATAAAGTATTAGTACCCATTACGGGAAGTTCCTGGGATGAAGAAGCCCTNGCAGTTTATTCAGATGCTATGCCNGGGTATGAAGTAATAGGATNTAGTGGCTCATGGGAATCAACAGATGCCCTGCATTGTCGTATCAAAGGAGTACCTGATCTTGAGATGCTGCAAATTTTNCATAACCCATTAAATGATAGTATNCCACCTGATTCAAATGGNTACAANATAGATGTANTNGTTGATGATNTNAGNGANAGTGGTTTGNTTTCTGACTCGATGAAAATTTTTTGGAAAACTGATGAAATAAATAATTGGAATTATACTTTCCTAAATTATTTGGANAATATAGAAAGNCCTAATGGGTGGAGNGGNTGGATACCGGCATTAGCGGATTCTAGCGAAATATATTATTATATCCAGAGTGCTGACTCTTCCGGAAGAGTTGAAAAGAATCCACCAGCAGGTTGGCATAAGTTTTTTGCATACCCAACTAATGCTTGTATAGAATGGGCGTTNGGCGATCTTGATAATTCAGGTGAANTNAATATTATTGATATTTTANTATTAGCNGATGAAATAATTGANGGTTCAATAAGTGGTAGCTGCTCAGGCTATGTCTCTGATATNAATANTGATGATCAGATTACAATTATTGATATATTGCTTTTAATCAACATGATATCAAATCCTTAGGAATATAAATTATATCTAAATTGGTGCTAATCAAGANACNNATCGGTCGTTAAATTATANAAAAATAAAATAGGNAATATTGTGCAAGTTGTAGCAAAAAACATAAATGATCATACTAGAGAGNTAAAGGTTGATTTAACTTGGGAAGAGGTTCAGCCAAATTTTAATAAAGCTGCAAAAGCGTTTAGTAAAAAAATTAAAATGCCTGGTTTTAGGCCAGGAAAAGTTCCNATGGAAAGGTTGCTNAANCAATTNCAGGCCAATATAGAGNCTGAATTTATGGATGCAAATTTTCAAAAATATTATTTAGCTGCAGTACANGAGAAAAAATTAATGCCTGTAAATAAAGCAGAAATAAAAGATGTTAACTTTCGTATGAATGAGGACTTTTCTTTTACAGCAACTTTTGAAGTGGAGCCAGAAATTGTGATCCCAAGTATGAAAAAAAATTCATTTCAGGTTAATAGAACAAATTACTTACATGATGATCAAGATATTGAAGATGCTATTCTTCAACTACGGAAAGCTCAGGCTTCCATTGTTACTATTGAAGATGGTGCCAAAGAAGGAGACTATCTTGTATGTTCCTTGCAAAAAATAGATGATTCTGGTGTTCCTATTATTGGTAAAAAATTTGAAAATCAATACCTTAGAGTTGGAAACGGCTCTTTCACTGATGACCAAAAGGATAAACTCATAGGGTTGAAGTCAGGTGAAACTGCAAGGCTGAGACTTCCGGTAAATGAAGACGGAGGGGATGCAGATTATGATTTAGTCGTAGGTCGGGTGGAACGAGAAAACCTTCCAGAACTTAATGATGATTTTATAAAAACTGTCAATCCAGATCTGAATTCAGTTGATTCACTTAGAAAGGATGTAGAAAAGAAAATAATAGAAAATTTTAAAGAACGTTCCCAGACCGCATATGAAAGAGAATTATCTGATAAAGCAATTGATTTTGTTAATCCTGCTTTTGCCCCTTCCATGGTTGAAAACTATCTTGAGAATCTTGTTGAAGATGTTAAAAAGCAGAATAATGGTGAACCTCTGGATGAAAGTAAGGTCAAAGAGCAATACAAGTCCGTTGCTGAAAGAAATGTAAAATGGTATTCAATAAGAAAAGAACTCATAAATTCTCAAGAAATGAAAGTTGAAAAAGAAGATGTAGAGGAAGAGATTTTAAGGTTGATTCAACGTACTCCAAAATCTGAAAAAGAAATTAAGAGATTTTATAAAAAGCCAAGTAATAAAAAGAGAATTGAGGATGATCTTATGGAGAAAAAAATCTTGAATTATCTTGAACAATTCACTCAGGTTAAAGAAGTGGATGTTGAAACAAAAAAACTTCGAGAGAACGCAAATGTTAGTTAATGAAAAAATATTAAACCAATTGGTTCCCATTGTTGTAGAGCAGACGGGAAGATCTGAAAGAGCGTTTGACATTTATTCTAGGTTACTTAAAGAAAGAATCATTTTTCTTGGTACACCTGTCGAGGATACTATGGCATCTTTAGTTATCGCTCAACTTCTTTTCCTAGAGGCTGAGGATTCTGAAAAAGACATCTATCTTTATATCAATTCACCTGGTGGTATTATTACCTCTGGTATGGGTATTTATGATACTATGCAATATATAAAACCTGATGTGGCGACTATCTGCCTAGGTCAAGCTGCTAGCATGGGAGCTTTTCTTTTAGCTGGTGGTGCAAAGGGTAAACGGTCAGCATTGCCAAACTCAAGGATAATGATACACCAACCTATGGGAGGAGCCGAAGGTCAGGCCACAGATATTAAGATACAGGCAGAAGAAATTGTTCGAATAAAAAAACAATTGAATACTCTTCTATCAAAAAATACTGGTCAGACTATAAAAAAAATTGAAGCGGATACAGATAGAGACAACTACCTCTCTGCTTCCGAAGCCAAATCTTATGGATTAATTGATATAATTCTTACAAAGCGTAAATGAAACAATTTCAAAAGGGGAAAAAACCTAAAGTTAACATAGGATCTGAGTTGGATGATGCCCAAGGAGGTTTTAAGGTAACGCTTCAAAAACCTTCCAAGATAAAGTCGGGTCTAGACAAATATGTTGTAGGACAGGAGAATGCGAAAAAAGCTATCTCTGTAGCCGTATATAATCACTACAAAAGAATTATTTATCAGAGCTATATGCAAGATGTAGAGATTGATAAAAGTAATATTTTGTTATTAGGATCTACCGGAACTGGTAAAACCTTGATTGCCCAGACATTAGCTAGGATATTATCTGTCCCTTTTGCAATTGCAGATGCTACAACTCTCACTGAAGCTGGGTATGTAGGTGAGGATGTAGAAAATATTTTAGTAAGACTCCTTCAAATTTCAAATTATAATGTTTCAGCTGCTGAAAAAGGCATTATTTACATAGATGAAATAGATAAGATAGGTCGTAAAAGTGCCTCTACATCTATTACAAGAGATGTTAGTGGCGAAGGTGTTCAGCAAGCATTGTTAAAGATTCTAGAAGGAACTATTGCCAATGTTCCTCCTAAAGGAGGTCGCAAACATCCAGAACAAAGTTTGATACCAATTAACACCTCAAATATTTTATTTATTTGTGGGGGATCTTTTGCTGGACTAGAAGAAATAGTAGCTTCTAGAATCGGTAGGGGTGAAGTTGGATTTGGTGGAAAGATAAAAGTTAATGAGGAAAATTATTCTCCTTTTTCTGATGTAAAGCAAGAGGATTTAATAACTTTTGGGATAATACCTGAGTTAGTTGGAAGATTACCAGTTTTGGCATCTCTCGATATTTTAAATCAAGAAGATTTATTAAAAGTGCTACTCGAACCAAAAAATTCAATCATTAAGCAATATCAAAAACTATTTTTGCTCGAGGGGGTGGTTTTAGAGTTCAATGATATGGCCCTCAAAGAAATAGTTAATATTGCAATTGAAAAAAAATCTGGGGCTCGTGCATTAAGGTCTGTAATGGAAGATTATTTGATGGATCTAATGTATAAATTACCAGATATGGAAGGAGTTGAAAGAGTTGTCATTACTGGGGAAGCTATAAAGGATAGAAAAGATCCTCAGTTTAAAACTCTTAAGAATAGAAAATCTGCGTAATTACTTTATTAGGGTTACTTTTTTTATTTCTCTAAATTGATCTGTCTTTAGTTCAATAAAATAAATTCCACTACTATTTTTCGAAGCATCCCAATCAATAGAATGTCTACCAGGATCTAAAGTGCCATTCAACAATTCTGCTTGCAAGGAACCTAGTATGTTAAAGATACTTATTTTCATCTCTTCTTCGATCATAGGAACTGAAAATGATATGTTTGTAATTGGATTAAAAGGGTTAGGAAAAATTTTATCTATTGAAAAACGAGTGGGGATACTACTGAAACTTTCTGAGTTGGATAGTACATCATTTATGGTAACTGTTCCTTCATTGTGAGTTGTGCTTGCGCCATTATTGCCCCAAGCATCAAGTAGAAGTAGGGACTCACTTGTAATTGAAATGATATCATTTAAGGAAGCTGCCTCTCCAACAGAATAGTTAATACGAAACAATTGTCTAGAGTCGGGCTCAAGTGGCTCTTGCCAGTTTGTAATTCCTATCGTTATTTCTTCATCATCTGGATCTACGGTTATATCCCAATTTTCAGATAGCGTTAGAATCTCTACCATGGGTGACCAGACATTGTTTTCATTCCAATCAACAAAATTCTCGCCTTCATCAAAAACGCCATTTCCATTGAGATCCTCAAATGGCTCATCACTAGGAATTAATACTTGTGGTTCATTTGAAATTTTTACCACTGCCATAGCTATAGGGACCGTATTTTCAAACCCCAAAATTATGGATGCTCCACCTCCAATTGACCCAGTACCGTCAACGATATTAAAAGTCTGATTAGGTGCTTCTATCTGATAAAGTGCGTTGTCAAGGATGGAGATGCCAACTTCATTTCCCTCCGTAGTATACGCAAGGCACATATCATAACTAACAATGACCTCTGTCTCAACACCGACATTATTAAAAAGCTCTAAGGTTAAAATAGGTCCATTCCCAGATGTAATAAGTGGATTTACAAAAGTGATATGATTGCTATGTATTTGAAATGAATCAAAGGTGAATCTTTCTGTTGGTATAAGATTAGTTATCTCTACATAGGCGGGACTAAAATCAATTTGGAACTCAAATTCACCAAAATCCATCTCATTATCCATTCCTAGTGAAATAAATCCATTGTTGTATGCTATGCCTGATCCATCTTCGATGTATGCAGAAGCTAAGATAAGCTCATTGTATTCCACATCAAAAGTCATAAATGCACTTGGGTCTGAAATATTATCTAATCGTAGAAGGGATGGCTCTCCATAAAGACTGGTAGTGTTCGGATTGGAGGAATGGCTAAATTCTCTATTATTTAAATCTCCAGGAAAAACATCAGCACCATTACTAGGTCCTCCATTTTCTAAAGCAAACATGCCATCTGCCTGTTCTAATCCAACGCCATAGTAAGGCTCATCATTATTGGGTGCCCATCCCTGAGCAAGGTTGTCATTTATATGCCATATAGTTAGCCCAGGAGTAGTAATTAATGTGTCAGATCCAATTTTTTGACGGTTTTCAATCAGCCAATATTCTTCATCAATTTGAGAATGATTTACTCTATAGACTAGATTGCTTGAGTAGGACTGTTCAATAGAAACATTTGTTTGATCGTCTTCAATTTCAACAATATCAACCCATCCGAGTTCATTTTTTGCCCAGCCAATCATGGTAGCTGGATACCATGGGGTGTTTCCTGAAGTTCCCCAAGAACCACTTGCCATTAGAGCGAGTTTACCTGAGCCTGTGGAAGAATAATCTGTATCATATAAGTCAGGCAATCCAAGAGCGTGTCCGAATTCGTGCGCTAGAACTCCAATTGCTACAATATTTCCATTTTGTATTTCAGGATTCATGTTGTAGCTATCAATTGTTACTCCATCATACGTTACCGCTAGATTGCCTAAGCTCCATTTGTGAGACCAAATATTTGTTTGGTCACCTTCTTCAGCTCCTGGGCCTTGATGAACCAGGTTTAGCGCATCAACATAACCATCATCGTCGTTGTCGTATTTTGACCAATCAAACCCATCCGCTTCCAAGGAATCAACCATGTCACGGACAAGTTGGCGAACACGTTGATATCCATTATTATATCCATAGTAATCATGATTAGAGGGAGCTGTAAACCAATTAGAAACATCTGCTTTTGGCAAGAACTCTCCATGTGAAATTTCTTGGTAAAAATCCCGAAAACTGCCTGTGTTTTCATAGTTGAGATGAGTATATCCTTCTTGGTTCATAATTGAATCAAATTCAAATGGTGCATATATGGCGCTTGCATCAGGGAACTCTACAAGAATCAATGGGATATAAAAAGTATCAGATCGTGATAATTGAAGATTTGGAATGGGTGAGTTGTCAATTAACTGATGGGGCTCGGGTTTTATTCCTTTGGTAATATTTGAGTTAATCTCATTTGGTTTATTTGTTGTACCAACTCTAATCTGAGATGGGGTTAGTTTTTTACCATTATTGTTTAGCGCATAAACCCACCATCCATTGCTATCTTTAACAATTGTCCAGCCAAGGTACTCGTGCCAATTAGAAAGATGGTTTCCTCTAATAAAAATTGTGAATTCCTCGCCATCAGGCTGATAAACTTTAAAAGGTGTTGGGCTTGCAAGGTCTGCTAAAGCCGATGAAAGAATAAAAGTAGAAATAAGGAAGATATTTTTTGTATGTTTCATGATGTAATACTTGTTTTTTTTTAAAAAAAGTGGGCAAAAGCAAATCAAGTTTCTTAAAATCCCAATCAATTATTACTCCAAACTTGTTTAAAAAAGTATGAAAAAACAAATCTGTCATAAAATACTAATATCGGTATCTATTTTGGTTCTTTCAGGGTGTGGATTTCTGGAAGAAGAAGATAGTAAAACCACAGATAATGTTTCTTATACAAATACCTTAGATCAAAGTTTAGGCGGTAACCAAGGGGATATCAATGATTATTTTTACAATTTCGATAATGATGTAGATGCCTCTTTTTTTAGATACAATCCCAATCTAATGGCAAACTATCAAAGTTATTCGGATTACTATAGTCTTTTTGGAGAAGATCCTACTCGAATGAGTTACAGAACATTTCCTGATTATTTACTTTCTGCTACAAAGGAAGACGAAGAAGAGTTTACTCGCCGTTACCCTATAGATTCATTAACTGTAATTGATTCTGTGGTATATGATTCAATAGAAATGATTTCTACTCCCTTTAAGAATCTAGAGCTTTTACAATGGAATTTAGATGCAGAACCATCGTTGCAAAGATATAAATTAGTGAGTTCAGATTGGATTGTTGCTGACACTACTCTTTTTTACAATGACACGTTCAATGTAACTGCGTATCGAGCAATTCTAAATACTCCGTTCATTGATTCCGGTATGGTTTTTGTGGATTCTTCTGAATGGACTGATACTAATTATGTTTTTATATCCGATGATCAACTTCGTTTTACCAATGCTTTTCAATTCAATAAAAAACAATTAAGTAATGATTCTCTAGTATTTAGGATAAACACAGATTGTAATGATAATGGTCAATGGGATGTAGCGGAATCAATATTAGAAGACTACAACGGAAATGGAGTTTTTGAAGTTTTGTTTGAATATTCGGATAATAATAATAATGGTGAATATGATAGTGGTGATGATGCTATTCAAGACTACAATAACGACGGAGTTATATCTGTTGCGTATGAATTTGTGGATCGAGGTAATGGTATATGGGATCCTCATGAGCCGTATTTTGATTTAGACTCATCAGGAACCTATGATTTAAATGAGCCATATCAAGATAGAAATTGTAATGGGAAATGGGACGATCATGAAAGTTATGTAGATGTTGATGGATCGGGTTCTTACAGTTTGGGTGATGACTTTACTGATTCTGGCAATAGAATGTACGATATTGAAGAAGAGTACACTCCTAAAGATATTAATGGAGATGGAGAGCCTGACAAGATGCTTTACATAATTGGAGATAAACCAAATAATTTAATTGTTGATTGGGTTGATCCAGATTACCCTCAGGTTCTTTTGGAGCTGGGCTTAGGTGAAGGAATAACAAGCCGATGGGGTGAACAATTTGAAAATATTATTGAAGAAGTTGACTTTACAGATATCAAGCAACAATATGTAGAAGATGTGGATTCTTTAGTAACTCTCTTTACTAGAGAAAAAGTTGGTCACGTAATTAACAATGTTTCAAGTCCAGATGATTATTATATAACAAAGTCGGAATGGTCTAAAACTACTGGAGGTGAAACAGAACGTTTTTACAATTACCATATTTTTCATAATCCAAATCATCTCAATCAGATTTCATATCCATCATATTTCTTACCAATAGGGTTTTACTTTAGTCCAAACGAGATTGAAAATGGATTTTGGAGCAAAAAAAATCTAGAAAGTCAAGTGTTATATTACACCTCCAATGGCCTTTTAAGAGATGGTGAAATGATCGATACTGCTTACTATGACACTACTGATATTGCAATATATTTCATTGAAAAAT
The DNA here is from genome assembly GCA_002691285.1 of Fidelibacterota bacterium. Taxonomy (GTDB): domain Bacteria; phylum Fidelibacterota; class Marinisomatia; order Marinisomatales; family UBA1611. The sequence goes on from NZHK01000034.1 coordinate 16,503, forward strand.
CATATGAAGTTGAATCCTCCGCTGTAACTGTCCCAGCGGGTAATAGGTCGAGTCTTGATGTCCCAGCGAAAGATACAACCTTTACAGAGAATGAGTGTTTTAAAATAACAATGGTTACCACAATGACAATGGTTGGTAGTGGTGTAGATTTTGGTCAGAAAACAATTTCATGGTTGGTTAAAAATAAAGGACTAGCTAAAAGTGAAATTTATATAAGATGGACCGAACATCCTTTTGACTCTGATTTGACCCCTAATAATAATAATCTAGATTCTCAAAATCAGGCTTGGGTCGGTCTTAATAGAATTGAATTAACATCTGTAAATATGCAATCTGAGAACAATGCTTTTAGAAGACTAACGAATCCGGTGAAGGCAATCGAACTTCGTGATATTGGAGATCATCCAGATTTTAATTTTGATCCATTTTATGTTAGCAATCAGGTTGGTATTCAGACTCTTGACTTAAGAGAACTAAGCGAATGAAGAAGATTTTTAAAACTATTCTAGTGATTTTTATCAGTCTTGAATTTATCCTTGGTGGAACTGATGGTACAATACGTGGGAAAGTAACCGATATTGATAAAAATCCACTTCCAGGAGCAAATATTTATGTACCTTCTGTTGGAGTAGGCGCTGCTGCTGATATGGATGGGAATTATATTATTCTTAACATTCCAGTTGGTGAATATGATGTAGTAGTTCAGATGATGGGATATCAAAAGCAAACCATTACAGGGGTTAATGTTGTAATGGATCAGACTTCATGGCTTAATTTTAAACTCCCTGTTGCTGCAGTAGAGGGAGATGAGGTGCAAGTTGTTGGTGAAAAACCTCTTGTTGAAAAAGGAACCACTTCAAAAAAAATTACTGTTGATAAAGAAGCTATTCAGGCTCTTCCAATTCGAGATTTGACAGAGTTGTACACCTTACAATCCGGTGTTGTTAAAGTTGAAAGTAGGACAAAATCAGTTCCAGATCATGAAGAACGTGGTATTGAAGAAATACACGTTAAAGGTGGTAGGTCTGGAGAAATCGCTTATATGATGGATGGAATGTATTTGAGGAACCCTATTTTTGGTTCTATTGGGTCAGGTACTAGGCTTAATCTATTTGCAATTCGGCAATTTGATTGGCAACCTGGTGGTTTTAATGCAGAATATGGTGATGCTCAGTCTGCAGTCTCCAATTGGCATACTCAGATTGGGTCAGATGAAATAGAATATCACTTTAGATTTGAGACAAGTAGCGTGGGAGCTCTTATTAACTCTGCTTTGGGTAATGATTTGGAAACAAATAATTACGATCTCAATAGAGGCTACAATGATTATAATTTTGGAGTAGGGGGGCCAATATTAGGAATCCCTAAATTGACATTTTGGATCTCTGGGCAGTATTCTACAGAAGACAAGTACAGCGTATATGAGTTTGATGATAAAGTTTTCCAAGGTAATAAAGTTTTTCTTAATGAATCAGATTTGGATACCGATCTTCTTCAGCAAAATCAAAACAACCTTGTGTATCCATGGGATGATGTCGCGGGTTTCAGAGGGTTTGGATTTGATAATACATGGGATATATTTACGAAGCTAAGTTACAAGTTCACAAATAAATTACGTTTTCATGGCTCTTATTGGCAGGTAGAAAACCATCGTCAGTCATTTAGCCCTCGTTATCTTTATTGGGATGAAGGCCGTAATGAGCTTTTTAGAGATACTTATAGATATAATGCTGAAATAAATCACTCAGTTTCCCAAAACACATTTTATACTCTGAGATACTCACGATTTAAACAAGATCAGTTCCAGGGTGTAAGGTGGAGAGATAATGACTCAGACGGTTATCCAAACTGGTTTGAATGGCGTCATCCTGCAGGGTATAAGGAAATCTCAGATCCAGAAAATCAATATGTAGTTCCATATGCGATAGGTGAAGATGGTGATACAATCAGATATAAGAATGTTGATGAGAGAAGTGGTTGGTATTTTGGTGCAAAAGCAGGTCTTTATAATTGGGCAATGGCAGAAGATTTTGATGATAGAAATGGGAATGGTGTTTGGGATCCCGGTGAAACTTTTGAAGATGAAGATGGTGACCAAGAATGGGATGGGCCTGAGCTAACAAAAGAGCTCTATCGAAGAGATGGCTCTTATTGGCTTGAACCGGAAATGTATGAAGATTTTGAGCCATTTTTGGACTATGAAAATGTCATCCTTGATTGGCAGAATACTCCAGGTTATCTCTTTGAGCCTGTTAATGTCGGGGCCTTTATTAACTTTTTAGGAGGGGAAAACCCATATTATTATATGCCAGATCCACTCACAAATGTGGCCTGGGACGAAGGTAGAACTTTTGGTGGGCATGATACATTTTATGCCAACTCTACTTCCATTACGGATGAAGTAAGGTTTGACGTTACTAGTCAATTATCAGATAAATGGAAACTAAGAGTAGGAATTGATTACAAATCACACAAATTGAATTTCTATGAGGTGAAGAACCCATGGCTTGGGGCTGGCGCGAAGATACAGACCTTTGCAGAATATTGGCAGGATACAGGTCCAGATGGGCTTCTACTTGGTGATGAAGGTTATGAAGAAGCAGATCCAGGTGAGAAAAATGGAAGATGGGACGCTGGAGAACAATTTACTGATGCAAATAATAATGGAAAGTGGGATGATTTCAGAGAGCCAGAAGAGTTTTCTGCTTACATACAAAATACTTTTGAAGTGCCCTGGATGGTTATTAATTATGGGGTAAGAATTGACATGGTTGACTATAATTCTCAGGTGTGGTCTGATACTACCGGCAAATTTAGTCCTGGACGACCATGGTTTTATTCTGACCTGAATAATAATGACGTATGGGATACTGGAGAAGATGCTTCTGATATAGCTGGCCTTGCTAGACAGAAAATTTTTTTGAAAGACTCAAAGTGGTCCTACAAAATTAGTCCTAGAGTAGGTTTCAGCCATGTGATTACTGACAAATCCACTTTTACTTTTAATTACGGTTTATATTTTCAAAATCCTATTTACCAAAATGTATATCTAAATACAAATAGTTTGGAAGATCCTGAAGAATTGTTTGAAGAAGGTGAAGGCGCTGTTGGCAATGCAACTATGAATGCCCAGCGCACTCAGCAGTATGGTGCAAATTTTAATGTTCAGGTTGGTGAAAATTGGGCATACATGATTGGTGCATGGGTAAGGGATATGGACCAGTTAACTCGCTATACTCTTGAAAGGTCCGGTGTTTATCAATACAATGTTGCCACAAATGGAGATTATGGATCAGCGAAAGGTTTAGATTTGACCATTGATTGGAGATATGCGATTTTTGGTTCTCAGCTTCAGTACACTTATTCTGTTGCTAAAATAAATAGTGAGTATGCCTGGGCAAGTATATCTGGGCAATACGTTGATGCCCCCAGTCAAGAAAATTTAGCTTATTATGATAGGCCTCACGACCTTACTTATTATATTTACTCTTATCTTCCGTTTGGGGTTCAGGCTTCCCTTACGGCTTTTTACCAGAGTGGTTACCCGTATACTCCTATTATTTTTAGAGGGAAAGATCCAGCTGAAGATTTAAGGCAACCAAACTCTAAGCGTGGACCTGCTTACAAAAATGTGAACCTTTCCTTTTCAAAATACTTTGAAGCTATGGAACATCGTTTTTCTTTAGGGTTGAATGTTTTTAATTTACTGGACATCAGAAATGCTTGGGATATTTGGCCTTTGACTGGAAAACCAGATGATCCTGGAACATATTACACAAACTATGTAGGCTTACCTGGGACAGATCCAAATGGTGCAGGGGTTTACGCTGATAAGTCCAGTGCATACTATGATAGGCCTTGGCGTCTTTCTTCTCCAAGGGAGATAAATTTCTTTATTAGAATTGACTTTGAATAATGATTATGAAACAGATTTTTAGCTTTTTATTTTTGTTTAATGTTGCCTTGTTTGGTGTGGATGGAAGAGTGAAACAGGCCCCGAGTTCTCCTGATCCCTTCCAACGAAAAGCAATGGCGAAAATTGGGGACAATCCATTTCCAACAAATCCCATGAGTGATAGAGCAAAAGGCTTTGTGGATCAAGGCCGTGTAAAAAGTGCTGTAACTAACTATGGTAGTTTCATTAATTGGGATAACCATCCATCGGGCATATGGGGAGACTATTCTTATCTACCGGCAGTATCTTTTATTGGGGCCGTACCAGGCCATAAGAGCTCTGCTCATTTTTTGTGGGAAAATCTCGAAACTATAATTGATAGTGAAGGAATACCGCTTTACAGTGTCTGGGAATCTTCGGGCGCTTATGATGATTGGTATCCTTTAAGTGGGGATACGACCTACAAAGGGATTCTGTTTGAGCTGGGAAATGATGATGGGCTTTACAATCCTAATAATGAAAAATTTTCTACTGACGACATTGATTCAGATAAACAATTTTATTTTAATCATGAAGATAGGAAGATTGTTATTAGTACTTTTGGTGCAAAAGATCCGAATAGAACTTCTGCTAGAGTAGGACTGATTTATCCTTGGGCACTAAGACCTGCATTAATTAGCAGAGAAGATCAATTTGATTTTTTTGATTATGGAGCAGATGAAGAAGAATGGACGGAGGATGATGCTTACGTATATTACGGAGCAAATGCAGCCGAATCACATTTTATCAGTACTGATTACAAAACTGATTGGCATGCATCTACCATGTCAAGGATCAACTCTCACCAAACAGATTATAATGCCACAGATCTTTTTGAGTCCACTCCATGGGTTGCAGGTGATGATACATATCCAGTACTTGCTCATTCTGCCTATTCTAATACTTGGCCTCAAAGGATAAGCCCAATAACTGGGCAGTTAGAATCTTTTTGGCCGGGTTCATGGTCTCAGGATTTTAATATAAATTTACCTGGATGTTCCCAGTCACGGAAGGACCCAGATTGCTGGGAAGAAGTTCCAGGACGTTTTATATCCGACATGGATGTTTATATGGAGTTTGATGATAGATGGTCCCATCGCGCAAACAATGTGAATACAAATGATGAATACGAACAGACTGGTTATCCTATGGGGTTAAAAGTTATGGCAACTGCTCATTCATATGGTGTTTCCTATGCAGAAGATATTATGTTTGTAACTGTGAAAGTAAGAAATGAGAGTGGTGATTGGTGTGCAGAAGATGAAGATGGAAATCCTATATTAGTAGATGGAGCTCAAAACTGTGGAGAAGGAATGATTATGCCCGATGGTACTAAACTAAATGGAGGGAAAGGTTTTGATTACAGCGGTATGTCTTTAGGCTTTTATATGGATGCAGATGTATTGATGGGGGACTGGGATGGCTATAATGGTGGTTTGCATACCAATGATGATGATTTTATGAAGTATTATTGGGACACTCTTGTTGTAAATAATGATAGAATGCTAATAAGTATGGCAATGATAGGTGATCATGATGGTTTGTCCGGTGTAACTGGATATACTCTTGATGAACCTTCTGTTACGAATTCACCTGGTAATGATTTTGGTGTTGTAGCTACTCAGTTATTAGATTCTCCTAAGGCTACTAGCAATGTAGATCTTGATCAGGATGGGACCATTGACATTTTTCCTGGTGAGCCACTAAAGATGACAGACTGGCATTGGGTAGATTGGTACCAAAGACCTGGTGTTGTTTCTCCAGAATCAAATTCGAGTAGTTGCTATGCAGGTTCAGAGGGCTGTCCTGTCGCAAAAAATAAAGAAGAGATTTTGTATAAGCTTATGGTAGGCGACACCTCTAATTTAAGCGCTGGAGAGAAATCATGGCATTTTCATACACCTAATCCTGGAACGGATCTTGGAGAGGAGCTTAATCCTCATTTTGATTCTGTTGAGGGCTTGAAACTTGAGAATGTGTATACTAGAGATCCAGCGGGTCTGGACTGTGTTCTAATCATGAGTTGTGGTCCATTTGATTTGCCAGTGGGAAGAGAAGTACCATTTTCTTTTTGTATTGTATTTGGACAAAATGAAAATGATTTAATTAATAATGCGAAGTTTGCCCAGGTAATGTATAATTCCAGGTACCAAGGATTTACTCCACCTACAAGGCCTACCGTACATGCTGTTACCGGGCAAGGATATGTGGATATTTTTTGGGATGATTTAGCAGAACATTCCAAAGATGTTGTTACTGGCTATTCTGATTTTGAGGGATATAAAATTTATAAAAGTAAAGATGGCGGATCGACTTGGGGTGATGCTGAAGATATGATTTATGATGTTGATGGTGTGTTTGCTGGTTGGAGGCCTTACCAACAGTTTGATTTGTCAAGAGAAGAAGATTCTCTTCATTGTGTTTATTCTAATAATTATGATTGTCCAAAAGAATTAAGGCGTGGTCACGCTATTAGCGGGCAAGATCCGTATTTCCCTTGGTTTAGTCTCGGTAATGATACTGGACTTGATATTATTCGCCTTCCAGAATCTGAATGGTTTGAGATTGATGGGATTATGTACAAATACAAGTATAGGGATAATACTGATGTGGTTGACGGACTTGAATATACTTACTCCGTTGTATCTTATGATATGGGAGTGGAGCCTCCCTTTGATGTTACATATAAGGATATAGGTAGTGGTCAATATGCTACAGAAATAGATACAAATTTTTCAAATCCTGACCAGTGGGCAAGCCCTGATGGTTATGCATCTATCGAAAATTCAAAAGGTACCACTGTTCTGGATAGGAACTTTGTTCAAGTCTATCCTGGAGTAGTCCCTGTAAATGATTTATCAAGAGTGCGTGTAGTGCCTAATCCCTACCGTGTTGCTTCTGGATTTAAAGAAGAGGAGCATTTACGGCAGCTAAGATTTACAAATCTTCCAGAAGAATGTACGATACGCATTTTTTCACTCACTGGTGAGAAAGTTACTTCCTTTGACCATAAGAATGCTGAATCTGGTAACGCTTGGTGGGATATGAGGAGCATAAATAATCAAGAAATTGCTCCAGGTTTATATATTTTCCATGTTGAGTCGAGTGGCCTAGAGCCCATTGTTGGTAAATTTGCGGTGATACGATAATGAAGAAGCTTTTAGTATTTATTTTTCCTCTTTTCTTGTTTGGCCAATATCGCAGTATTCCTGATGTGGTAACGAAAGTGGCTACATCGGCAGGAAGCTTTTTAAAGCTAGAAACTTCTGCCAGAGCGATTGGTATGGGAGGTTCCCATGTTGCTTCGGGTCGTGGAGTATCGGGTATTCCCTATAATCCATCTAGTATTGCTTTTATTGAAAAGCAGGAGGCCTATTTTTCTCAAGTAAATTATTTAGCCGGAATCAAGCATGGCGTTTTAACATATGGTACTCGTATGGGCCCATCCGATTTCATTGGTCTCCATCTTTTTTATTTAGATAGTGGGCCTATGGAAGAAACAACAGAATTATTCCCTGATGGTACGGGTGCAAATTTTAATGTTTTTTCTCTCGCAGCTAGAGCAACGTACGCTAGGAGTTTAACAGACCGTTTAAAAGTTGGAGGATCTATTAATTACGTCCGAGATAGGATAGCAGAGACGGATATGCAGACTGTATCTTATGATATAGGCTCAAACTTTGATACAGGCATTTACGGAACCATTCTGGGTATGAGCATAACCAATTTTGGACCGGATGTTCAGTACAAAGGTGAAGATTTAAGTGTGCAGGTTGCAGATACGATAGATGTAGATGGTAGTTTGCAGAGGATTACGGACAAATTTCCTCTTCCTCTTACCTTTAGACTAGGAGTAGAAAATACAGTGCTAGGTCCAGAAGGATCCTTTATGAAAAATGAAAATCAGACATTTACGATAAGCATGGATGGCATCAAGTCTAATGATTATGTGGTGTATGGAAGCATGGGTGTGGAGTATGGATGGAAGCAAATGTATTTTTTACGTGCCGGTAGTCATCTTAATCACGACACTGCAGGTCTAAGTTTGGGTGCAGGTGCAAATATTCGCTTGGGTAGGATGATGCTTACTATTGATTATGCTTATGTAGACTATGACATCCTTAACTCCACAAATCAATTTGCAATTAGTCTGAAATTTTAATGCATTATAGATTAATAAGTATTTTTTGCTTAACTGGTCTATTTTTTTTAGAACCGGTTTACGCTCAATGTTCTGCTGACGCCGGTAATGATTTATCTATCTGTGACGGTGATGGTTCCTCTTCAAACTACACTTATCTTGATGGTAGTGGGTCAATGGTCTCTGAAGGAGATGTCAACTATGAATGGACCGTTCTAAATAGTGTTGGTGACGAGTGGGAAGAGACATTGGTTATTACCAACAGTGAATCTGACGAGATGGACCCAAGGTTTAAATATCCCAAGGAATTAGCAGTAGATACTGAGTTTTTTGTCCAGCTTAGGGTATATGATGATGCAGATTCTTGTGAGGATTTGGATACTGTAAAAATATTTATAAAATCCAATATGTGTCCAAGAGCCGATGCAGGTGATGACCAAATATTGAGTAATGGTTGTGATTTTATTGCAATTTTAGATGGGACTGATTCTGAAGATCCTCAAGATGAAGAAATTACCTTTCTATGGTCCTCTCTTGATGGATACAATGATAATTTTATAGATCCTACATCTGCTTCAACCAATTTTGAATTTCCTTTAACTGCATCTGATAAAGTTTTTTCATTTGTTCTCACCGTTTCTGATGCAGAACAAAGTACTTCTGATACCGTCAATATTAATTACCTGGATAATGATGCTCCTGTTGCAGATGCAGGTGATGATTTTGTTACATGTGATTATGAATTTTATCTTTCTTCTTCCCAATCTTATGATGTGAATTGGAATACCCTTTCCTATAGTTGGACTTCGCTTGATGGGTTAAATATAAGTGGGGCAAGTTCAAGTAAGGCTCTAGTGACTAGTCCTACTGATTTAACGGAAGCTACCGAATACAGAGTTGTTTTGAAGGTTGATGATGGTTTTTGTGCTTCAAATGACACTCTAAGAGTTGTTGTTGAAAGTAATTTATGTCCAGTAGCCAATGCCGGAGAGACTAAAAGAATTCCTAAATACCAATCCTCATCTACTGTGTTAGACGCAGGAGGTTCTTTTGATCCGGATGGTGTTGAGCTTGAGTATAATTGGATAGCTCCAGATGGAACTATACTTCAGGAAAGCACTGTAACTGTAATTGATCAGTCGCCCAATGAGCGATATACCAATTATGAATACGTTTTACAGGTAATGGATTCAGAAAATGCAATTAGTACAGATACGGTAGAAGTAATATTTAGTTATTTTTCTGCTCCGCAGAGTCCAAATATATATGCCGTCGCCAGCCATGGACAGGTCCTTGTTTCTTGGGATGCATCCTCGGAGGCTGCCTACGATTCCCTTAGTGGTTATTCTGATTTTGAAGGGTATAAATTATATCGTTCTATCGATGGTGGATTAACCTGGGGTGGGGAAGATGAAAAACTTTATGATTTTAATGGTNAGTTTGTTGGTTGGGTTCCTTATGCACAATTTGATTTTAACATGGATGAGGATTACTTCCATTGCATCTATGATCATACTGGAGATTGTGAGTCTGAAAATACACGAAGAACTTTTGTAAATGGTCTTGACCCATATCTTCCTCGATTTAGTTTGGGGTCTGATACTGGNCTAGAATATTCTTATGTTGATTCAAATGTTATAGATGGAGTTGAGTATACATACACTGTAACTGCATATGACATGGGTCTTCCAAAATTTGATATCTCATTTACAGANGTTGACTCTTCTGGTATTTTTACAGCAGATACGGTCTGGCCTTTATCTAACCCCGCCAATTTTGTTGGACCNGACTTTATCGATTTTTTTGGGAATGATGGATCGTTGATTCGTAGAGATGCAAATCCTTTAGGAGGCTATCCGTTCCTTGAATCTGATAAAGGAGAAGAGGGTGATTATAATTTTATAACTGTGGTTCCTGGCTATACTGCTCTGGATATTGCGTTCCCTGATGAAGATGATATTGAAGCATTGTTTGCTTCTCAGATTGGCAATATTGGTACAGGAGACAGGAACTATTTTATCGTTGATAGGACAAAAATTGTTCAAGATCTTGTGAGATATGAGATTCAAGCCTTGCAGAGTCCCATCGCTGTTGAAGGTATGGCATGTGAGGATCCATTCGTTTATGGTTATTCTGTTTTGGATAGTATAGGAACGCCAAGATTTACCGATACATATTACAAAAATAATTTAAATTTTATTGAATCGGATTCTATTTCTAAACTTCCTGGTGCAGTTGAAGAAAGCGATTATTATGAAGTCCCACAGTATGAAATTATTACTCCAGTTGATAGATGGAGTAATCAATTCAAGGGTATTCGCTTTAAAATGAAAAATATAATTCCATTAAATGTTTCTGCGGTTCCTCCAGTCACACTAGATCAGCTAGAATGGTATTGGGACGAAAACACATTAATGGACTCTACTTCAACTTTCCTATATCAAATATCTATTTTCCCAGCTCTTTCTTATACAAATGTGAGTAGTTATTTAAGACGACTAAACTTTGATTACAAGATTGAGTTCTTCTCAGATGCGGAAGATGGATCCAAAGTTTCTATTACAAATGCCAGTGGATCTGGTGATTTGTATTTCCCTTTTAAAATTACCAATATGTGGACCGGTAAAGAAGTCGGTCTGAAAAGTAATGACTACGGTTCTCTAAATAGTTCGCCTATTGATTATAATAATGGTGCTAGTGATTTTGTTTGGACTCCTGGAGAAGAAATTTTCCTTATTCAAGACTCACTTAGAATTTCTGGAGCGTGGCTTGAAGCTTACAATTACAATTTAAATTTAAATGTGGGTATCGATAATGAGTATAAAAGTCGTAAGACTTACGATCCAACGAAAGAATATAGTCAAGGAGATACTATTTTTTATCAAGGCTCATTATGGCATGCAATAAACATTCCTGAATTTGGTGTTATTCCCCAATCTATATTTCTGGATAAAGAAGACGATGGTGAAAGAAATAATCCTTGGCGTCCAGCATACTTATGGATGGGAGGCGAGCAGTTAATTATAAAGCCTTCAAAATTGTTTGTGGACGGAGATAGCTGGTTTTCAGATATGTCGAAGTTGGGTGAGAATGTAGGTGTTTCAGATACACTATGTCTTGATTCCATTAAAGTAGTTCCCAATCCTTATAAGGCGAGCTCTAGGTTTAATGAAACAAGTGCTTCTAGGCGAATTAGATTTACGAATTTGCCTACCCAAGCCCAGATATCAATTTATACAATTGCAGGAGAGCATGTTACGACTTTTGAACATTCTGAGCAATTCGATGGGAATGCTTGGTGGAACCTAAGAACAGGTAATAGCCAAGATGGACCTGAGATTTCACCGGGTCTTTATATTTATGCAATTGAATTTCCTCAAGAGCAGGAATATTGTATTGATACTTACGATGATTCTGGAGATGTTCAAGGTAGTTTGAAGAATGATTTTTATTCAAATAGTAAATACGATAATAAAAAACTTAAGAAAAAAACAAAATATCACATTGGTAAATTTGCGGTGATACGATAATGAAGAAGCTTTTAGTATTTATTTTTCCTCTTTTCTTGTTTGGCCAATATCGCAGTATTCCTGATGTGGTAACGAAAGTNGCTACATCGGCAGGAAGCTTTTTAAAGCTAGAAACTTCTGCCAGAGCGATTGGTATGGGAGGTTCCCATGTTGCTTCGGGTCGTGGAGTATCGGGTATTCCCTATAATCCATCTAGTATTGCTTTTATTGAAAAGCAGGAGGCCTATTTTTCTCAAGTAAATTATTTAGCCGGAATCAAGCATGGCGTNTTAACATATGGTACTCGTNTGGGCCCATCCGATTTCATTGGTCTCCATCTTTTTTATTTAGATAGTGGGCCTATGGAAGAAACAACAGAATTATTCCCTGATGGTACGGGTGCAAATTTNAATGTTTTTTCTCTCGCAGCTAGAGCAACGTACGCTAGGAGTTTAACAGACCGTTTAAAAGTTGGAGGATCTATTAATTACGTCCGAGATAGGATAGCAGAGACGGATATGCAGACTGTATCNTATGANATAGGNTCAAACTTTGATACAGGCATTTACGGAACCATTCTGGGTATGAGNATAACCAATTTTGGACCGGATGTTCAGTACAAAGGTGAAGATTTAAGTGTGCAGGTTGCAGATACGATAGATGTAGATGGTAGTTTGCAGAGGATTACGGACAAATTTCCNCTTCCTCTTACCTTTAGACTAGGAGTAGAAAATACAGTGCTAGGTCCAGAAGGATCCTTTATGAAAAATGAAAATCAGACATTTACGATAAGCATGGATGGCATCAAGTCTAATGATTATGTGGTGTATGGAAGCATGGGTGTGGAGTATGGATGGAAGCAAATGTATTTTTTACGTGCCGGTAGTCATCTTAATCACGACACTGCAGGTCTAAGTTTGGGTGCAGGTGCAAATATTCGCTTGGGTAGGATGATGCTTACTATTGATTATGCTTATGTAGACTATGACATCCTAAACTCCACAAATCAATTTGCAATTAGTCTGAAATTTTAAT
>NZHK01000035.1 GCA_002691285.1 Fidelibacterota bacterium
AAATAACGAAAACATATGGCAAAAAAAGTTTTCGTAAAAAGTAAAGCTCCTGTTTTGGTTAGGGTCTATAATTTTTTTCTCCTTTTTTGTGGTAGGCTACACTTTATTAAATATGAAGTTGATTGCCTTAAGTATTTAAAGATTTTTTCTAAAGAAAAAGCAAAAAAGGGTAATGAAACATCAGCAAAAGCACTTAATCAGTTTTTAGACAATATAAGATCAAAGTCTTTAAATCCGGCAACTCAGATATTTATTAGCGGAGAATTAGATAGAGTTTTTTCGAATAGAGCTAAGGTTGCAAATATTCAAAATGAAAATCCAAATCTTATGAATGAATGTTTTCCCGACCCTATTTTTATAGTTGGATTACCAAGAACAGGAACAACAGCTTTACAAACCATGTTTTCCTTCTTAGAAACTTGTAGGGTTTTAAAGTTGTGGGAATTACACTATCCAACTGCACATCTTGAAGGCGAGCACGCAATCAAAAAAGCAAAAAACAGAACAAGGAAATATGCTTTTCTGCAAAATTTTTCGAAACCAGAGCAAAAGTATATTCATCCGGTTGGAGTTAATGAACCGGATGAATGTTTTAGATTATTATTTAATTCATTTACCTCTATTGCTATTTCTTCTGCTTTGGGACTTAATGATTATGAAAATTGGGTGATGGAATCGGATATGCTAAATGCATATCAAGAATATAAGGTGCAGTTGCAAATTTTATCTCTTAACAATCAGAAAACTCAGTTGGTCGTAAAGGCCCCTGAGCATTTATGGAATCTCAACGTTTTATTTAAAGTATTCCCTTCAGCTCGCATAGTCATGACTCATAGGGAGCCTTTACAAGCCATTGCTTCATACTCGAGTATGATTTCGATGTTTAGGAGAACAGCATATAAAACAACATGTTTTAAAGATTTAGGACCGTATGTAACAGATGTATTTCAAAAAGGTTTAAAAAGATCTTACAAGGCAAGAAAAAACAAAAGCGATAACACAAACATAATAGACGTTCACTGTAAAGACATACAAAATAACCCAATGACAATTCTTAAAAGTATATGTAGAAAATTAAAAATAAATGTTGATGAGAAAGCTAATGAAACCCTTAATAAATGGATAAAAAAAAGGAAAAATGATTCACTGGGACGTCACAAGTATTCTTATTCAACATATGGTGTTAGAAAATCTGTAGTTGAAAAAAAATTCCAATTTTATAATGATAAAAGATACATCAATAATTAGGCTTTGATTGCTTTTATTGATTTGTTTATAAATTGAAATATGAAATCTCTAAATGAAAAAATTATAGTTGAATTATTTTCTATGAATTTATCTGTAATGAGTTCATGAACTTTTTTCAAATTATACCATGGTACAGATGGATACAAATGGTGCTCGATGTGATAATTTTCATTACAAAGAAAAAAATCAACTATTGGATGAGCTTTAATTGTTCGTGCTCCTTTGAAAGGGTCATGATAATCTTCTAACATTAGGTGTTGGCTCATCCCTCTTATGTTCATCATGAAATGAACAAACACCATAGGTAATAACCATCCGTGGATGAACCAAACAAAAGGTAGATTGTTTATTAATAACCAAAAAAGAAAGAATATGAAAAAAATGTCTAGAACAATTAATAATCGATCTTTAATGTTACCTTGTATAAAACCTTGATAAGGAATAACGGTAAGAAAAGCTACATATCCAAACAGAAAATACCCCCACTCCATTGCAGTAATAACATACTTGTTTGACACGTATGTTTTTAACAAACCAGGGTCTCCTTTAGTGTTTAAATATTTATGATGCTTTAAATGTAAAACGCGATAGCCAGACATTGTTTGTAAAACGAGGTACCCACAAAAACTTCCAATGATATTATTTACCCATATGTTTTTGTGCAAAGTTCTGTGAACACCTTCATGTGTAAACAAACAGATTCCGTGTAAAGATGCTCCTGAGGCTAAGTAGAAAGGGATGCACAATAAAACCTCTAAAGAAGAATTGTTTTTATTAAGATACAGTATGGAGGCAATTGAGAAAAGGTATATACAGAAGAACAAAACTATCTTTAATAAATACCAGTGTTTGATGACCATTAATTCTTGAATTTCTGATGTTTTGATCACTTCTTTAAAACTATTTTTCATGGTCATTCAAACTTTAATTTCAATAATATTTAAAAATTATTAAAAAATACTTAAAAAAAAAGAGTTAATCAAAGAATCATTTTTTTTGTTGGATTGAAAAAAAAAACCTATAATAAATTAAAACTTATTATTTTTTAATAAACTTTGTAAAACATGAAGCTATCATATTTAACCACAACACTAATAATTATATTTTCATTTGTCACCTTTTTTTCTATAAATCATGATCCAACAAGGCAGACATTGCACAACGATTTTATTCAAGATAAAGAAATAAGATTATCCAACCTTAGACAGTTAACTTTTTCAGGGGAAAATGCAGAAGCGTATTTTTCAATCGATGGAGACAGGTTGATTTTTCAAAGTCATGATGGAGATTCTCTTTGTGATCAGATATATATTATGAATATCAAGACCGGTAGTGTCAATATGGTTTCAACAGGAGAAGGCGTAACAACATGTAGTTATTTTGTATATCCTGATTGTAAAAAAGCAATTTATGCATCTACTCACATGGGGAACAAAAAGTGTCCAAAAAAACCAGATTACAGTAGAGGATATGTATGGAAACTTTATCCTGACTATGATATTTTTCTAACAGATTTACAGACAAGCACATTGGAACAATTAACGAGTTCTCCAGGATATGATGCTGAAGCAACGGTAGCTTTTAATGGAAGTAAGATTATTTACACATCCATGGTTAGTGGTGATTTAGATATTTGGACTATGGATTTAGATGGGAAAAACAAAGTTCAATTAACTGATGAGCTTGGATATGATGGAGGAGCTTTTTTTAATAAAGACGCTTCGAAAATTGTTTGGAGAGTATATCATCCAAAAAGTGCAAAGGAAATTCAACAATATAAAAATTTGCTTGCTCAAAACTCTATACGCCCAATGGCTCTACAAATTTGGACTATGGACTCTGATGGATCAAATAAAAAACAAATAACCAATAACGGAGCTGCAAATTTTGGACCATATTTTTTTCCAAGTGGTAACAAGATAATTTTTTCTTCTAACTTACACGATCCAAAAGGGAGAGATTTTGACCTTTACTCTATAAACACTGATGGTTCAGATCTTGAAAGGATAACCTTTTTTAATGGTTTTGATGGGTTCCCAATGTTTAGTCCAAATGGGAAACACATTGTGTTTGCATCTAATCGGAATCAAAAAAAAAGAGGAGATACAAATCTTTTTTTAGCAGAATGGAATTATAAATGAAACGACTATTAATAATATTTTTTTTATCAACTTCAATATTTTCACAAGAGGTTGAAAATGACATTGCCTATAAGTTAGTATCCAAAGAGCTAGGAGGATTGGTACCAATATCTTTTATACAAGAAGCTTTTTCGCATGAAAAACTAGAAGTTCATAAAATAATAGTAGAAAGATTTGCTAAGCCATACGAAAAAAAACCATGGACAGAATACAAAAAGATTTTTGTTAAAGAGTCAAGGGTTGCAGCAGGAGCAAAATTTTACTCAGAAAACAGAAGTTTAATAAGTCGGGTTGCATTAAAACATGGTGTTGATCCCTTCATTATTGTAACCATTGCAGGTGTGGAGAGCAATTATGGAGTGCATCATTCACAGTATTCTGTTTTTAATGCGCTTTACTCCCAAATACATGAAATACCAAGAAGAAGCAAGTGGGCCACAAGAGAACTAGCCGAATTTATAAAATATTGTTATAAGGATAAACTTGATCCTCAAGAAATAGGTGGTTCTTATGCTGGTGCATTTGGATACGGTCAATTTATTCCATCTAGTTTTACAAGATATTCTGTTGATTTCAACGAAAACGGAGTGAGGGAGCCCTATAGTTGGCCTGATGTTTTGGGAAGTATCGCTAATTATCTTAGAATGAATGGATATAAAAAAAATAGCAATGATTACCAAAAAGGTGGAGATATATATAAATCTGTATATGCATATAATCACGCCGACAATTACGTAATGGCCGTGCTTGAATTAACGGAAAGAATACGTGAAAGATGTACTGGCTCTAGAAAATATTATCCATCTACTATTACTGATTTTGATAGGAAACGTGTTAGAATGTATAAGTCTAAAGGTTGGGCTCCAGATAAGACAATTAATATGGACGCGTGGGTAGAGTAGAGCTAGAAGGTTACTTCAAGAACTATTTCTTTATTACCTCTTTTGACAAGAACAGGTACAGTCACCCCTTTTTTTAAGGTACTTAGTCTATCCATGTACTCGTAGATATCATTGATTGGTTTTTCATTAATCGCTTTAATGACATCCCCTTCTATAATACCTGCTTTTGCTGCAGGACCATCGCTTTTTGAAATACCATCAACCTCCAACCCTTTTTCTGTACTGCTGTAAGAGGGTACTATACCAAAGCTTACTTTAAACTTTTTAGGAGCACCCATTTGTCCCTCTTTAGGACCAGCTTCTTGAAAGACAGGTCTTTTAGATGCACGAGAAAGGTAATAGGTTAAATCATAAATATAGTTTAGTATATGTTTTTCACCTTGCAGGTTTATTAACTGCCAAGTATCTGAAGGGGTATGGTATTCATCATGAACTCCAGAAAAGAAAAACAGAACCGGAATATCTTTTGTATAAAAAACAGCATGATCACTGGGTCCAAATCCGGGTTTATTCATAATTAAGTTAAATGGTCGCCCCTTTTTTAAGCTATCAAGAAGATATCCAAACGAAGGAGATGTGCCTACTCCCCATACGCTATAAGAAGAATCGGACATTCTGCCAATCATATCCATATTTATCATAGTTGTGATGTTCTCTATTTTAACAGGGGAAGACTCAATAAAATGTTTTGATCCAAGCAATCCTTTTTCTTCTGCATCAAATCCAACAAACAGAACACTCCGCTTAAGGTAGTTAATGTTAGAAGACAATTTCTGTGCTAGTTCTAGTAATCCTGCTGTTCCAGATGCGTTGTCATCTGCCCCAGGGTGAACTTGATATTTATTAGGTAATCTTGATCCAGATCCTACTCCCCCCATTCCAATATGATCAAAATGTGCTCCAATTAAAACATATTCATCTCTATATTGTCTATTTCTGCTACGTATTTCCCCAACAACATTTGCCCCTTTTTTCATAACTGGTTCTAGGTTAATTGTAGCATCAAAGTTTAATATTCCAAGTCGGAAGTTTAATGGTTTTAAGCTTTGGTTCATTTCGTCTTGAATCTTTTTTATAGACCAACCAACTCTTTTAAAAATTTCATTTGCTTTGTTTTTTGACAAAATAATAGCTGGGGCTTCATTGTTTTTGAAACCAGGAATATATTTGAGGGGGTACAATTCTTCATCTTCTATCTGTGATACAAAAACAATTCCTTTTGCTCCATTATCTTTAGCAACAAGCATTTTTTTATGAAGTGGAGAATGAGGAGCATAAATAGAGTGAGGTTGGTTTCTCTCTGGGCTATGTCTCATTACTATTACCCATTTATCTTTTACATCTATTCCTTCGTAGTCATTCCATTTTAATTCTTTTTCATTTATTTGAAAACCATATCCAGCAAAAACAACCTCGCCAGAAAAGTTTCCATTTGCTGAAAAAAAGAGAGGGAGATAGTCTGTTTGGACAACCAGAGTATCTTTATTTATTATAACATTATTCAAAGGCCCAAGTTGTATTCCAGTTTGAATATTAAAGGGTTGAGTGTATGATTTACCGAATGCAGGGCGAACACCATAAGACTTGAGGTTTTTAATTAAATATGCGATTACATCCTTGCTACCTCTTGTTCCAGGGAGTCTACCTTCTCTGTTTTCATGGGAAAGGTAACGTATATGGTTCATAATTTCATCTTCTGTAATCTCGGATGAAGAGGTTTTGCTCCTGCTAATAATTAAAACAAACCCTATTAAAAGAATACTTATAACGCCATAAATTGATCTACTGAATTCGTTCATGTGAGATAAAAATTATTATGGAATTAATGGGATGGCAAAGATAAAGGATTTAATTTTGATTATTGAAAAACAAAATAGAAATACAAATACATCCTGATTTTTTGCCTGAAAGATCAAATCCCTTAAAGCCCTATTATTTTTTTTCATATCGGGTGAAAATTATAAACAATTCTGATGTTATAGTAAAACTTTTGAGTCGATATTGGCATATTAAAGATGGGGAAGGGAAGTCTGAAGATATACATGGACCTGGGGTTGTTGGTCAAACCCCTAGCATAAGACCAAAAGAATTTTTTCAATATACAAGCTTTTGTCCTTTACCAACGCCAATTGGATTTATGAGCGGGAGTTATAGGATGATATTAGAAAACGGCGAACAGTTTGATGCTGAAATACCCCAGTTTAAATTGGTTGCACATGATTATTTAAACTGATCATTATGGACCGTAATTATCAAATAACAGTTTAAGAAAAAAATGAAAACAAAAATTATTGCAACAGTTGGACCAAGTTGTTTTACAAAACAAAAATTAGATTTACTTATAGAAAGCGGAGTTACTTGTTTTAGGGTAAATCTATCACATGGGACTAAAAGCGAAAAAGCTAAGTGCTTTGATCTCATAAAGTCTTGCAGATTAGAGTCCGGGATTCGTCCAACAATTTTAGCAGATCTTGCGGGTCCAAAAATCCGAGTAAGTAGGGTAAAAGATTCTATTAAAATTCAAAAAGGAGAGCAGGTATATATTAGTAGTGAAAAAAACGGGAAAAATGTTATACCTATTTCTGAAGGTGTAAAATTTCAAACTTTAAAAAAGGGTGCTAAAATTCTTGTTGATGATGGGAAAATTTCATTAGAAGTAGAAAAACTTATCTCAAATAAAACTCTTTTATGTAGAGCTGAATTTGATGGGGTTGTTGAGCAAAGAAAAGGAATCAACTTCCCTGGAATAGAATTAGATTTACCATCTATAACAGACCAAGATAAAAATGATCTTGAGCTGGCTTTATTAAAGGGCGCAGACTGGGTTGCTCTTTCATTTGTTAGGTCTTCCTCTGATTACCAATTACTTCGAGATATTATTGCAAAGTTTGGATTTACAACTCCTATACTGGCAAAAATAGAGAAGTGGGAGGCTGTAAAAAACATGAATGAAATTATTGATGCTTTTGATGCTGTAATGGTAGCCAGGGGAGATCTTGGAGTAGAATTGCCTCTAGAGCAGGTTCCTGGTATACAAAAAAAGGTTATAAAAAAAGCTGTAAAAGCAGGAAAACCAGTTGTTCTTGCCACTCAGATTTTGGATTCTATGATATTAAGACCTGTTCCAACTAGAGCAGAGGTAAGTGATATTGCAAATGCAATATTGGATGGTGCTGATGCTCTTATGGTTACGGGAGAAACTGCAGTTGGTGAGCACCCCATAAAAGTTATAAAAGTATTGCGTAAAGTTATAACTGAATCGGAAAGTAGTATTAATTACAAAACATTTATAAAGGACATTAGCAAAAAGAAATTAAATACCGCTCAGGCAATTAGTCATGCCGCTTGCTCCGTTGCCGTTAAACAGGGGATTAAGAAAATTATTACGATGACACACAGTGGCAGTACAGCTAGAATGGTTTCTCGATATAGACCCAGTGCCAAAATCATAGCAATGACACCCTTTAAAGAAACGTGCCGTCAGTTAGGAATTGTTTGGGGTGTTCAGCCTCTTTTAGTAAAAAACTATAACACCTCTGATGATATTCCCTTAATTGCTAATGAGATGTTGATACTAAATAAAGATCTAAGAAAAAATGAAAAATATGTAATAACGGGTGGCGTTCCTGTGGGGGTACCAGGAACAACAAATTATTTATCTGTTTTGAAAGGAATTTAAAACTTTTTTGTATTGGTAATTTTTCCAAGGTTAACACAAATATATTTTTTGCCTCTTCTTCCTTGAGGATGAGAGGCTGCACATTCTTCGGTGCAAACAAAATATTCCTCTTCTAAGTTTTTCTTCCCTTTTCTATCATAATAGGACCACTTTCCAACTTGGAATCCACTCTCATAATCACCTTCATATTTTTTCTGTCCGTTTCGATGAAAACCGCTCCAAGACCCGTGAGGTTTCCCTTCAACATAGTCCCCTGAAAACTTTTTTTTGCCGTCTTCGTACCAACCAGTCCATGTTTTAGATCGCCATCCATTTTTTATCGCTCCTTGTTCTTGTTTTTCTCCATTTTTATATTTTTTAAAGCCAATACCATTATATACCTTCTGGCTTTTTATGGAGACAAATCTGTCTCCACGCTCAAATAATACTTCATCCATGTTTACTGGTGTATCAGAAGAGCAGCTAAAGACAAAATAAAAAAGTAAAATAAATAATTTTTTCATTATTTGTGTTGTTTGTTTACCCTAATCTAATAACTAAAGATTATAAGGAAAAGATTTTGAATACTACTATTCAATTACTACTTCATCAGAAAAGATCCAAGCGGCACCGCCACTTCCAGCGTGCCAGGTAGGACATTTTTTTCTATTATGAGCTGTTATTAAAATATATCTAGCGGATTGATTTAATTGATGGAATCGCACTTCTTTTCGATTTGATTTTATATAGTTTCCTCCATCTTGCATTATAAGTTGTTTTTCATTTATAAAGTTTTTTCCATCAGAGGAAAATGATACCTTTACTGATTTTGGTAAAAATATCCAAGACTGATGAGATTCTAAAAAACCACAAACAATAGTATTTATCTTTCTATTTTCATGTAAATCAATAGTGATTTCCATATTGTTTTTTTCCCATCCTTGCCAATACCCATCATTGTGGTTTTCTGAACCAACTAACCCATCAATCAAGTTTTCTTTCCCAGAACCAGAATATTTTTCAGCATAGTTTGAATTATACACAACTGTTTTTCCAATTGCTTTATGGAAATAAAATGTTTTTTCTGATACGGGGCCGAAAGAACCATCTAACTGTAGGANACTAGCTTTGATAGTTGTTGTTTTTTTTATTGAAAAATCTTTTTTAAAAATCGNGGAGGANTCATTTGGATGTTCTCCATTGATTGTGTAATAAATTGGTTCTCCAGGATGTTCAGAAGAAAGNGAAATCAGAAAACTATCAACGGTAGATCTTTTAATATTCACCTCAAATGAACCGGGAGAATAATTCCATTCCAATTTTTCAAATCTCTTTTTTAGTTCTTTTAATCTAAAATAAAAATCTTCATAGGTATTCATACCTGGTCCAGACCATAAAACTTCAGATAAAGCACTCATTCTTGGCAAAACTCGATATTGTGCAATTTCTGGTGTTTGAACATATTCAGTCCAGAGGTTTCCTTGCCCGCCTAAAACAAACTTGGAGTTTGTGTTGTCTAGCTCCTGAGGAATTGGATTAAAAGAATAAACAGTCTTTAACGTTGTCATTCCTCCAAAAGCAGCAGCAGGCGCATTTTCAGGATCTGATTGATAGTAATCAAAATAGCAATGAGAAACAGGGCACATAATTACGTCATGACCAGCTTTAGCAGATTTAATACCATCATCAAATCCACGCCAACTCATTACTGTTGCAGATTTGGCTAATCCTCCTTCTAAAATTTCGTCCCATCCAATTAATTTTTTATTTTTAGAAACAATAAATTTTTCTATTTCTTTTATAAACCAGCTTTGTAGTTCGTGTTCGTTTTTTAATTTTTCTTGAACGATTCTAGTCTGGCACTTTTCGCACTTCTCCCAATTTAGTTTGTCTGCTTCATCACCACCAATATGTATATATGGTCCAGGAAACAAAAGAGAAACTTCTTCTAGAACATCTCTAAGAAACGAGAAAACATTATCGTTTCCTGCGCAAAAAATATCAACGTTTGGCCAATATGATCCTGGGTTAACAGGAATATATTTATTATTACATGAAAGTTCCGGATAAGCAGAGAAGACTTCTGATGTATGCCCAGGCATTTCAATTTCAGGGATTACTAATATATTTTTCTTTCTAGCATATTCCACAACCTCTTTTATTTCTTCTTGTGTGTAATAACCACCATATGTTGCTTTTTCATTTTGTTTTGCAGGCGACTGCTCTTTCCAAGGTTCATGTCTTCTATCCACTCTCCATGCTGCTTTTTCGGTTAAAAGCGGATATTTTTTTATTTCGATTCTCCATCCATTATCATCTGTTAGGTGCCAGTGAAAAACATTCATTTTATGTAAAGCAATCATATCAATATAAGTTTTGATAAAATCAACATTGAAAAAATGGCGGGATACATCCAGATGCATACCTCTATAGCCAAAAGAAGGGGTATCTTTAATTCTGCAAGAAGGAATAAAAGATGTTTTTGGTTTTAACCCTTTTTCTAAATTTGGATCGCACAACTGTCTAAATGATTGGAAGCCATAAAATAAACCTGGGTCGTGTGATGCTTGTATAGTTACAAAATCTAGGTTACTTATGTTTAGTTTGTATTCTTCTTTACCCAAATTGTGCTTAGCGCTTAGGCTAATATTTATTTTATTCTTTGGATCATTTATCGCGTGTTCTATTTCTAGATTTTTTAAAGGTTCTAAATAACTTTTGAATAGTCCCGCTATGTATTTTTCATACTTTGAATTATTTTCAATGTTTATACCGTTGATAGAGTTTAAATCAAAATATTGGTTTAGTTTTTTGATGCTTGTTGGTTTTGGAATAATATTTATAGATGTGTCATTCATGTTTTTTTGATTGTTATTACAAGAAAAAAGTAAGCAGGTTATTAAAATTATTAAACGATACAATTCAATTAAGTATTTATTTTTTTTTGGATTGCTATCAANGAAATAAACTCATATATAATATTTGCAGCAAGTAGACTGGTAACATGAGCCGGGTCATATGGTGGCATTACCTCAACCATATCAAAACCTATAAAATTGATTTCTTTTAGTCCTCGTACAAATGAAATTGCATCATAACCAGTAAACCCACCGGCTTCTGGTGTTCCCGTTCCTGGAGCAAAAGCAGGGTCTATAAAATCTATATCAAAAGTTAGGTATGCCTTTTTATTGCCGATTCGATTTTTTACTAAAGATAGCGCTTTTTGAATGCCCATAGAATGTAGTTCTGGCCCTGTAATTGACAATAACCCAGCGTCCTTAGACATTGAAAAATCATTTTTATTATATAAGGGCCCCCTTAATCCTATTTGACAAGAGATGGATGGGTCAATTAAGTTTTCCTCTATGGCTCTACGAAAAGGAGTTCCGTGAGTATCTTTGTTATCGTAGTATCCGTGCCAAAGGTCACTGTGTGCATCAAAATGTATTAACCCCACAGGTCCATNTTTTTTTTTGANTGATCTTAGTACTGGGAGTGATATGGAATGATCTCCGCCCATGAAAATTGGTACTATGTTTGGTTGAATCAGACTTGCTGTCTCTTGTTCTATGAGCTTATGTGATTCCGGAAGGTATCCGGGGACGATTGGTATGTCTCCATAATCTATACCACTGCAGTATTTAAATACTTCTATATCTTGAGCNGGGTTATATGGTCTTAACAAAAGAGAGTTTTCTCTAATTCCAGAAGGTCCAAATCTAGCGCCAACTCGAAATGTGGCTCCAGTATCAAATGGAATCCCTGCAACTAAAAAGTCGACGTTGTCTAGGTTGGTCGTGTGTGGCAACCGCATAAAGGTTCGAAGACCTTCAAATCGTGGATACTCCATTGCGTCTAAGGGTGTATGTTTTTTATTCATGTTTTATTTTAAAATTAATTTTTTACCAAAAAAAGAAACAATTAGTATTTGGGAAATAATGCCGGCTATTAGAAGGATCCACCATGGTAAACCAAACCCTGCAGGTATTGTACAAAGGAAAAGAGCTGCTAGCCCTGCAGATATAGCATATGGCATTTGTGTCCAAACGTGATCCATAAGTTCACATCCGGATGCCATTGACGTTAATATTGTTGTATCTGATATGGGAGAACAATGGTCTGCCCAAACCGCACCGGTTAGTACACAAGCAACAGAAGAATACATAATATGGTAGTTTTCCNGGTTTGCTGCTCCATGANTCTCCATTACTGCCCAGGAAAGAGGGATCACTAAAGGCATTAAAATTGCCATAACCCCCCAGCTACTTCCCGATCCAAATGCTGTTATAGCAGCAACAACAAATACAATTGCAGGTAACAAATTCATGGGGATAGCATCTCCAAGGTTTGAAACAATATACTCTGCAGTTTGTAGGTCTTTAGATACATCCGCTAATGCCCAAGCAAGCAATAAAACCAGTAACCCCATTAACATAAATTTAACGCCACTGAACCAGGCGTCCAGTGTTTCATTAATACTTAAAGTTCCACTACTTATCGATAATATAGCTGCTGTAATTGCGCTAAGAAGCGTAGAGTGCATAAGAGCTGAAAATGTATCAGAACTACCTAATATTTCTTTCATCGTTGATCCTTGACCAGAAGTAAATACAAAGTAAAACATAGAAAAAACCAGAACTCCAATGGGTATAACCGCATTTCTCGCTTTATAGGATATGTTTTCTTTTACAAATAGATCATTTTCTTGTGAATGTGCATTTNTCTTTTTTGATGATGAAANATTCCCAAGAGTAGTCTGATTCGAATCTATAGCCTTTTGTTCTGCTTTTAACATCGGTCCAAAATCTTTTCCTGTTCCAACAATAAGCCCAACTAAAACAATTGCTAGAAATGGGTAAAAACTGTAAGGAATAGAATTTAAAAATAGTCCGTACGCAGACAGATCAAAACCTTCAATATTTAATAATGCATCAGAAATAATTCCAACCTGAAAACCAATCCAAGTTGTAATTATTGCCACTGTTGCTACTGGCGCAGATGTTGAATCAACAATGTAAGCTAGTTTTTGCCTCGATATTTTTAGCTTATCACATAGCAANCTAGAGGTATTCCCCACNATTAACGTATTTGAATAATCATCAAAAAATATGATTAAGCCAAAAAGCCAAACAGAAACCTGACCCTTTTTACGAGTGTTTGCTTTTTGTATTAAGTGTTTGATTATTCCATGCATTCCGCCGTTTCGGTAGACTACCCCAACCATTCCGCCTAGCATAAGAGTAAAAAGCATTAAAACTGCATGATCTTTATTAATAAACGTGTTCAAGATGTATATATTAAACGAACTAAGTAAAGATGAAATAATGTTGAGTGGGTTAAAAGCGCTAATTGACCAAACACCAAACCAGATAGCAATAAACAAAGAGGGAACAACGGATCTAGTTGCAAATGAAAAAGCAATCGCAATGAAAGGTGGTAAAACAGAGATCCATCCTGGNATAANATTTTTTTTCATTTCATAAATTTTTTTGGATTCTTGAGATAAAACAAAANNTGCTTCTCCAGTTTCAAATACCTTTAAATTATTAAATGATATGTCANNTTTGGTTTGTTTATCGGGGGAAAATTCATCNTTGTTAATTTTTAAAGTATATTGATTGTCTTTTAAAAAACTTCCAGAAAACGTAAGGTCAAAAGAAATGCTTTTTAAAATTATTTTAGGGGCAGAAACCTTTGTTTGATNTCCAATAATAAGGGAGCAAGCAAAAATTAATTTTATGAATATTTTTATCATTTAATNTTATTTGAGATATACTAGTTTTTTTGTGTTTCTTTTAGCAGAAGATGCAATAGAAAAAAAGTAAACGCCTGAAGGGATTTCGTTTCCTATACTGTTTTTCCCATCCCACACGAAAGTATGATCCCCTGTAGGATGCATTGGTGATTNTGTATGTANAATTTTTTGACCTAATTGATTAAATATTGAAATAGTAATGTCTTCCTTTGTTAATGTCTGATAAACGATATTTGCTCTCCCATTAAATGGGTTTGGAGATATTGACTTAATTAAGATGTTGTTATTCAGAACCGTATTGTTATCCAAATCGTTACTTGCAGAAACAGGAGCAAATTGGATAGCGTCAAACGCAACAAACGATCCAGTGGAAGATGGACCAACAATATCTCTTAGGATTATACTGCAACGTGACCCTGAAGATACATAAACAGATGATATAGAAAAAAAGCTTCCTTGGTTTGTGTTTTGATTTACCGTTACAGAATANTTTTCACTTATTCCGTTTTGGTCNTTAATATTGATTTCGTACATTGCTTCTGTAGCAGCATCTAGACCTTCGGGTATAAAAACCTCAACATTATATTCACCCTCTTGATCTATATGGGGTACCCAAATCGCATAATGTCGACTGTTTTCTTCTATATTAGTTGAAGGGCTAACCCAGCAGTCATTATTGTATCCGAAGTTAAGGTAGCTCCAATCGGGGCCTTGAAATCTTTCAAAGCCATTGTCTCCATCATCAATTAGTGTACTNGAAGACCACAGCCATTCGCTTTTATTACCTCTAAATTGCTCTATTGGATCGATATATTCATGCCACCAACCAAATGGGTCTACTGCATATGGGTTGTCAGAATCAAAAAAATGGCTTCCTTTTCGAACTTCAAAATGTAGGTGTGAATTTATAGCACATCCTGTATTTCCTGTAAAGCCTAAGGTGTCGCCTGTTATTACATTGTCTCCAACGTTAACATTTAAAGGGGGCATCATGTGTAGATATACCGTAAAGTAATCATTACCATGAGCAAGCATGATTGTTCCTTGGTCTCCATTAGGAGATATACCACCTGGGCATGGGTTTGCTGGAGAAGAAAAAGAAGACCATAAAACATATCCATCGGCTGGTGNTAGTATAGGTGTATTTAAAGGCATAAAATAATCAACACCAGCATGGCCATCATAGCATGATGTACCAGTTAAACAATCNGGGTATATTAAATCATCTGTGAACTCAACACCGTCAAAACGTAAAAATATATTGTCTTGCTGATTTGTGGAAGGGTGATGGTGGTCTACACAATTAGAAACTGGATATTGTTCGAAACTTGGTGGAACATAGGGTCTGATATTTAAAAAAGGTTCCTGGCTGTTTATTGATGAGAATAATAAGANGAGTACAAGTTTTTTATATGATATGATGGATAATTTTTTCATTGTGGTCTAACTTTCATTGAAATATACTATTATCATATTAAAGAATTGAACACTAAATAAGGATTTAAAATGAAAACATTACACCTCTTCTTTTTTGCTTTTCTATTATTAGGAAATGGCTACTTGTTTAGTACAGATACGGATAGCTCTTTTTCTGTAAAGTGGGAAAATGATTCTTGGGGATCAGGTGGTTTGTTCCCCGCTGGACCTCCTTGGAATATGGTTGGACCTTATGATTTTGACAATGATGGATTTGGAGATTTTGTTTTGTCCAGCTCTTATGCTGGACAATATTGTAATGGTGTATATCATTATGAAGCAGTAAGTAATGATTCTGTCGAAATTCAATGGGTGTATACTTTTTATGATTTAAGCTGTGATTATGATGCTTATTCAAGCATTGCTGTTGGAGATCTCGATGGAGATAACAATCAAGAAATCATATCTCTGGTGGATACTAGTCCTGGCGTTTCTGGACAGAATGGNCTTCAGGTTTTTGAGTGGAGCCCGGACTCAATGTCGTTCTTATCTACCCCCTCTTATACTTGGAATATGGGNTTGGATAGTGTTTGGGAAGCAGCACAGATTTTGGTTGAGGATTTAGATGGTGATTTTAAAGATGAGATTGTTGTTTCCATAATGGATGGTCCTTGGGAACAANTTGGAAATGGTGGAAGTAGTCGACTAATGATTTTTGAGTTAGACACAGTTCTTTATGATACAACTTATAATGATGACGGAACTATAAATACAATAAGTGATTCTGCACTGTTTTCGATTGAATTTGAAGATGATTCTTGGACAAACTGGAGTGGATATAATATATCTACAGGAGATCTTGACAATGATGGTTTTACAGAAGTCTATATTGTAGCATTTGATTTTTATCATGTTATTGTTTTCGAAAACACGATGGAAAACGAGTACGAATATCAAACAGATTTTTATGTTAGCTCTGAAGCCTATGAGTTTGGAAACCAAAGTTTAATTATAACCGATATGAATGGAGATGGAAACAATGAACTGTTTGCAGCAACTTCAGGTACTAAGTTGGGAGAAATTCCTCTGACACCAGGCAAGCTATATGGAGCGGGCAATGTTGAAGATGTAAGCCTTTTGACTTTTTCAGATTTTAATTATTTTGCAAGTTATGAAGGAGGACTTCGTCAGATTGTGACAGGAGACGTTGACAATGATGGAAAACCAAATCTTTATTTAGCTGGTCACTATGATGAGGCTTTATATGATTGGGAATATATTGGACAAGATCCGCTTGATGTGTCAAGTTATTCTGAGCATGTTATATTTATGGATGATACAACTGATGATGGCGGTTTTGGTTTAGATCAGGGCAAGGTTCGAGTCGCAAAACTTTTTGTTGGAGATTTAGATAATGATGAAATAGGAGATATTGTTTTTACATCTGCAAGCTTTGCCGCAGATAAGTCACATATATATTTTCTTGAGCATAGTGGTGTACTTGATGTTGGAAAGGATAATAAAATGATACCGGATGAAATAGCAATCTCACAAAATTATCCAAACCCATTTAATCCCCTTACAAAATTTGTTTACACGATAAATAATCCAGGTGTTGCATCTTTGAAAATATATGATGTAACAGGAAAGTTGATATATACTGTTTTTGATGAATATAGAGAAATTGGAACCTTTGAAGAAGAGTGGAGGAGTATTAACGAAAATAATCAAGCAGTTTCAAGCGGTGTTTATTTTTATAACCTTAGTTTAGCTAGCGGAACCGTAACAAAAAAAATGGTTTTAAGTAAATAGTTTTAATCTGTTTTTTTCAAAAAATTTTTGGATTAATAGGGGCGTTGTTTTTGGAAAGAACAATTATTAGAGTGACTTTGCTTTTTCTTTTTTGTATTGGTTTATTTCAATTTAATTGTTCTTCAGATGATNTAAAAAATGATAAAGTATTTGTAATTGCTACCTATGANGATGTTAAAGATTGGGATCCGGCTACTGCTTTTTCACTTGAAATATTTCCTATGTCTAATATGTATGAGCCCTTATTATGGTATGATGCGGGGGTAAAACCAGGAAGATTTGTACCNGGGNTAGCAACCTCTTATTCCAAATCTCAAGATGGTCTTGTTTGGGTATTTAATTTAAGGAAAAATGTTTTTTTTCATGATGGAACAAAGTTTGACGCTGAAGCGGTAAAGTTTGTTGTGGAAAGAAACAAGANGCTTAATGGAGGAGCAAGNTACATATGGTCTNCAGTTTCTAAAATCATAATAAATAGCNCGCATCAAATTACTTTCACTCTTTCNTCTNCTGTNCCTTTTGANAAAATAGTAAGCTCTCAATATGGAGCNTGGATGTATTCNCCATNNATTGATANNNTTTCAAAAGATTCTTTNAANCATGGTTTTGGTTCTGGAACGGGACCCTATCAATTAAAAAAATGGGCTAGAAANAAGTATATATTATTAGATAAGTTTGATAAATATTGGGGCGGATGGAAGAAAAGAGACCATTATAATTCTGTTTTAATTCAAGTAGCAACAGAGTCTTCTACAAGGTTTCAAATGATAAAAAATGGAATAGCTGATTATGCTGTTTTAATTCCCAATCAATTAATAGAGACATTAGAAAACAATTCAGAAGTAAGTGTTTCATATCATCCCTCTTGGGTAAATGAATTTTATCTTTTGAATACAAAAAAACATCCTACCAACAACCTTTGGTTTAGGAGAGCAATAGCTTCTTCAATTGACCGAAGTGTGTTATCTAATTATATCTACAAAAATACTGCTGTAGAATCAAAAGGATTGATTCCACAAAGTATACCTCTTTTTGTTGCACCAGATAGTTTGATTGAGTTTAGTTTAGATATTGCTA
>NZHK01000036.1 GCA_002691285.1 Fidelibacterota bacterium
TCCAGAGCTAAGATTAATAAAATAGTTACCAGAATATGTATACTTATGCTTTGGATGTTGAACTGATTTAATTGATTTTTGGACTTTATATTTGTGATTAACAATGATTGTGTCCTGATCATCTACTATTATTCGATAGCTAAACGGATTGCTTCTATTTTTTTTCTTTAATACTGGGTATCGTGAAATAAATTCTAATCTTGTCGGGCCATTTACAGAATAATGTATACCTTCAGTTTGCACTGGGTAGTACAGTCTTCTTTTCCCATTTATGATCAGAATTTCTTTTTTTTCACCATCTTGTGATGGTTTCAATAATTTCGCCTCTAGTGGGAGGGAAAGAAGCAATAACGAAAATATAAAAAATTTAAAGTAAACTGTCTGGTTCATGTTGTATTAAATGTTGTTTAATATTTCTTCTACTTTGGACACCCACAATCAACACACTTCCTGAAACAACAAGCAGACAGAATGCAGCTAAAACGAGACTATAGCGCTCTATAGCATACAAGTTTCCAGTTCCAATTTTAGGAATAGGGATAGGAGCAAATGGTATTTTAAACTTTTCAATGAGTGGCCTTATATTTAAAATATGAAGGCCTGGCACTCCTGAACTTATGAATTTTGAAAAGACACCTTCAATACCTCCGGGACGATTAATGTTTGCTAGGTCAGATCTTTTCACAATACCTGGTGGTATTAACTTTGAATTAAAACTTGTACCTAAACTTGCTACGCCTCCTCCAACATTAATTACAGCTTTATAACGACTAATTGGCAAAAATTCTGAAAAATATTTTATTCTCATTTTAATATTTTCGGCTAATCTATTATTCATAATTAATGGAATATTATGAAAAGAAATATTATCAGTTATTATTTTCCTTCCCGAGGGAGAGAGTAAACGACCCATATCATTGCGTCCTCCAATGGAGGCTGCTACACTTTTTGAGGCATACAAACCGTTTTTAACTAATATAGACTCCATATCTAACCAAGTAAAATCAATTTGGTTTGCACCCCATTGGGAAGCACCTAAGCTTGATATAGTAATGGGTGTAATCCCCATCGCTTGGCATGCTGATAACACTGCTAAATTAGCTCCTGGCATAGATCCAGTCATTAATACTGCTACAGTGTCGCTATCTTGAAGATTTAACTGGCTCATAAGATCAACAACTACAGCAGAAAAATTAGGATCTAATGTAGTTAGTTTAGAGTCTAGATCACCCTCATCAGTCGTAATTAAGCTGAAAGGACTGCCTACCATACCTGTTTCATTTGGATCGTTTTCAATATCAACAAAAACACCTTCTTCCATTCGATGATTTTTCAATAATTGCATAGCATCCAACATTAAAGTCGCAGCAACTACTTTTTGATCGAAAGATGATGATTTTTCTATAATTTTAAAATTTACAGTTATGGTAAAACATAAAAGAGCTAAAGCTGATAACAAAACAAGAGTAGATGTTTTTTGAATTGCAGGAATAAATGGTTTCTTTTTATAATTGTTCAAAAAGATCCCCACCAAAGAGTATAATAATCATAAGTTTGACCATTACAGCAGTTAGAATTACAACAGAAGTAGTCCTTATAACCCCTTGTCTATCCATCCAATTCGCTATCAAACCAGGTATAATATTACCAATGACTGCTAAAGAAACCATCTCTTGAGTAAAAAAGATAAAGTTTCTAGATAAAAATCCAAAAAAGAATCCCAAAACTAANGCNAAAACTATTCTACGTTTCCCATAGAGAAACACTTTNTTNCCCAACATCTGAATAATCGCCCAAACAATAATAGCTACTANNAATGTNACAACAACCTGAAAAGGTTGATGCAAGTACAANGCAATATAGCCNGGNACAATAATTCCACCTGCNGTAACNCCNAGNGTTTCAGATAGTACNAGACTCAAAATGATCCCAAGTCCTATCGTTACTTCAGNCATTATGCTTTAGCNNTGCAATATTTTCTAAGATCTCTTGGCCAGCACCAACTTGNTTTCCTATNGCATAGACCAAGGAATTNTTAGGCAAATTTTTNAAACTTGATATAACNTCTTCTAATGGTTGTTCTAAACCAATAATCTCGACACTGGTTTTTGATGAAGTCTTCCCAAAAGTATCAATTATCTTTTTTACTTTATCACCACGAATGAAAAAATAATCTGGTTTTATATTTTCAAAAGTTAATTCAATCATTTGCCTAGTTCTAACGGGTCTATCATCTCTAGAATTAAAGAAAACACAAGTAGTCTCTTCATCAGTAACAAATCTTTCAGAAATAAAATTCCAAATTTGAAGGGTTGAAACAGGATCATTTGCAGCCATGCCATTAACAAACCGAACATTTTTATTATTCATATTGAGATCCCAAGCAACAAGCGCACCTGCATCTGGTTGAACTTTATGCATACCTTTGAGTGCGGTAGATCGGTTTACACCTACTTGTTTACAAACATCCAATGCAACAGCGATATTTGATGGATGCTCCATATAGTTAAATCCATCTAATTCTTTTTTTCGAACAGAAGACTCATCTGATTTAATAAACCTAGTACCATTTTGTTTTGCAACTTCTCTTAAAATATCAGGTTTTTGATCTTCGCCTGTTATCAAAACACTATTTACCGGAACTGTGTTACAAAGAGAGTGAGCTACATCTTCCTCTGTGGGGCCCATTTCATCCAAATGATCTGGTCTAACATTTGTAATAACCCCTATATGTGATTTCACCATTTTGTGCTCAGCTATCCACTGATATTGAGGCTGAACTGCCATGCACTCTATTACTACGGCATCGGGTTTCTGAGCGGAAAAATATCTCAGTAATCTTACTTGCTCTCCAATAGAAGGTAAACGCAATCTATGAATNATACGGTCTTTCCCTTCTGAATCTATTACCCTAGGTGCGGTTCCAGTAGTTTTCGCAAAGGTTTTCANCCCACCTTCTCTAAGTCCCGCTGCAACTAATCTGGTGACACTTGATTTTCCCCTTGTTCCATTAACATGAATCCTTAGAGGTATAAGAGANAGAGATTTTAAATGAAATTGATGCTCAAGAATGCCAGCTATGCACAAGGCGAAAACTAAAAAACCCAATATCAAGAGGGGCATAGTCGTCATTTAATTTCTTAAAGAATTTTAGTTATTGTACATAACCCATGATCGCACGGATCAAGGAAATAAGGTCCATTACATTTACCATACCATCGCCATTAATATCCCCAAAAAAAGGATTGACCTGTCCCTCATACCCTAAGTTGTAATCAACTAATAGCATTAGATCATAGATATCTACAACTTCATCATGGTTAAGGTCTCCCTCAAGTCGAATATCGCTTCCGCGAGTAGTTATTAGAATAGCTCTTTCATCTCCCAATTCCATAGCCGCGGGGTGATACTCATCATTAAATGTATATTGTAATCCTCTTGTCATAGTATGATCTTCAATACCAACNCTACAATAATTTCCATGTATCTGGTCCCAGCTATATGAGCCATAGGAAGTATTATTAAATTCCTTGTATTGTAATAGAATTTCTCCATCACCAGTTGGTGTTATGTAGTAACTAGGATCATAAAGTACGGCTTGAAATGTCTCTAGGGAATTATTTTGATAAGTCCTAACACCTGACCATTCCACATAAAACTTTTTCTCAGTTTGATCATACCATGTATATACACGGCCACCATTCGATGTTTTTAGATCATCCCAAAAAACGGCAATCATAGGCGATGGACCCCCTACACCTGGGATCTGATAATTGCGAAAAGATTCCATACTAGTTTGGCCCATTGCAATCCACCCATTCGAGCAGATACTAATCTGATCATAGTCCTGACCGTAAAATCTGAAAGTAAAAGGAAGGTTAATTGTCTCTACATCGTCTTGATTGTTACCGCTATCAGTAAGTGAATTAAGGTAAGTTCCAGGACCTCCTTCTCTATCATCAATCTCAACCCAATTATATGTAGGTGCGAGTACATAATTGATATCTTCATTATCATAGATATAATAACCATAGTCATCTGGACCAACTGGGTCGTAAACCGTTGGAGTTCCAATTTGGATGGGAACAATTGAGTTTGAAGCATACCCATCGGATGTTTCCAAATTAATGATTAAATGTGCGATAGTACCAGGCAGTGTTTCTTCAAGTGTACTAATTTCAAAGTAATCATTTCCATTGAAAGCATTGCCTCCAGAGGTAACAGAAGACCAAGTTCCATTATTATCAATGATTTCAACAAAGGGAGAGGCACACGTAATTGTACCAGAAACTGAAACAGCATTGGTTTCACCATCATTCTGCAACCCTATTTTCACATAAGATGATTGCCCAGGAGTTAATACATCGCTTGCAGAACCAATAACGTCAACGTCATATGCACTTAAATCATTACCAGATACTTTGATATCTAAGTGTCCGCTAAAAGAATTACCAGCTCCATCTGTAAATTCTACTTGTAGCCCCAGCTCAACTCCATCAGGAATACCTTGCTCTAAAGAGACAACAAAAGGGGTGCTACCAGCAATAGTCTGTCCTGTGACAATAGTACCAAAATTAATCGAAGACCAATCTTGTTCAATGACAACGTATGGACTATTGGAAGTTATATTAGCCGTAACATTATCGGCATTCTCGGAACCATAATTATTAGCGTTAATAAAAATTTCTAAAGTCTCACCGCTATTCGCAGTTGCGTTCCCATTTCCATTCGAATTATCTGAATTGTCATCATCAATTTCAAAAGGAATTGGAGCAAGATTTACAGATACTCCGGGATCATAAATTTGAAATGAACTTTGATAGGGGTAATGGTTCTTCTTAGTTACCGTAATCAACACCTCACCAGTCTGAGAAGATGCAATTGGTAATCTTGCATATCCTTGATTGTTGGTATGCTTAGACTCAAATATTTCTCCGTCCATCAAAATTGTTACCCATGCATTTTCAACAGGCCCTACATCCTTATCAACAGTAACATCAATATAATTTGTTCCTTTTGAAACCGCGTAGGAATGGGTAACAGTGGTCATTTCAGGATAGTCAGTCCACATTTGTAAGGAGGATTCTCCCATAAGATTATTCCAATGTGCAAAAATATGACAGTAATCATTAGGATTTTCAGGATAAGTCTGATAGAGCATCATTTTACCGTACATGAGGGCAGCACCGGGTGTTTCCAATCCTTCAATAAATGTACCGTAGTAAAATCCCATATCCACAATATTATTAAACATCGTGTGTGTTCCTAATGTAGCTGTCCCAATACATACTACNGAACCTTTGGGNTTAGATGAAGTTCCTGCTCGTATGAAGGACTCAATTAATGATTCACCTCCNGATGCAAAGGAGCCTGTACCGCATGTTATNACTGTCGCAACTGGGAGCATAAAGCCATTGGAAGTACCGTTTACATCATTATCACCAAAACCACTTACTCCATAATAGCCTCTATAATTAAAGAACCCAATACCCTCATTTATACCAGCAACCATTTGACTNGGAAAGGACCCTCCNTANACGGTATTAACATCTTCAAAACCTGATAAATCTAAAATCTCATTGATATGTTCATTGGTAATAACACAAGATACTCCTGAAGTATTTGGATCCCCAACAAGGCATGCACGCTGAAACCAATTTTCATTCATATAAGGATTTGATTCATAGTTTACTGTTTTACTTATAATTGTATTTAAGTGACTACTTGTGGAAAAAGATATCCTTCCTATAAATACCTCGGGATAAGGATCGTTACCCTCGAGAGTAGTGTATGGATGGTCTCCTTCTCCATTGTAACCACTGTAGGATTCTGACCAAGTAGGAATATCATAGCTTCCGTCCGCATCACCAACAATTGTGACGTGAACTGGTGGATTTTCCCAGTTCTCATATGCATCATCTATATAATTTTTTAAATTGTTACGATTGTTAACTACATTTGAAGAGGAAACAAATTGGACATCATACCCCACTCTTTTTTTCCAGTCCATCAATTGCTCAACAGTTCCAAATAGATTACCAATATTGTTTGGTAGCACATACAATATAGCTGGTCTTTGATATTCAATATTATCTCTATTGAGACTACTGTAGTTTACAATCAGAGATTCATAAAGTGTTTCAAACTCCCTAGAACGTTTTTGTGGAATGAAAGGAGCCTCTTGAGTCACTCCACTTTCAATTAATTCTATTTCCATATCCTGTATAGCTACAAGAGCTTTAGTAATAGGGTTGTATTGAAATGGAGTAATAGAAACTTGAACCATCGCAATATCCCTAAATACTATCGGTTCAGAGACAGTAGCAATATTTTCGGGGAACATTTGATTCTGTTGATAAACACTTCCTTCCTCAATACTACCATCAGATTCATTGTCCCAACTATCAAAAGGTAAAAGATCTATATTCTCATGTGTTTGAGTTTGTTGAACAACCACTTGAACAGAAAAAGTTTTACCAGGCTCTACTGCATAAAAAGTAGTTACCGAGGGTAAATATGGCTGACCTGGTTCAACAATGGCACCTCCACCATTTATTTCTGGTCTAATATAGGATACACCATTATAAATAGTTTGCTGGAGCTCATAACCTGGACTGGTGTAGTGGATTTGTTTTTCAATACTAGTTAAACTAAACCCATTGTGTTTTAAAGCGGGGTCAACCTCTGCTCCAAACGAAAAATTGAAACCAAAAAGAATTAAAAATATATAATGTGTTTTTTTCATTACTCTCTCTTATCAAATAATCAATAAATAAAACAATTCTGGGTAGTAGAAA
Source organism: Fidelibacterota bacterium (assembly GCA_002691285.1). Classification (GTDB taxonomy): domain Bacteria; phylum Fidelibacterota; class Marinisomatia; order Marinisomatales; family UBA1611. Next base: position 6,798 of record NZHK01000036.1, read on the forward strand.
CTACCTACATATACACCCGTACCTGCAACAGATAAAAATGGTCCCATAGGGATTGCTCTATTTTTATCAAAACCATGCACTAATGAAACGGCTATCCAAACAATTAAACTCAGTACAGAAGCAAAAAACAAAGTAATAGCCATTCTCATAGGTCCCAACCATGCTCCAAGAACAAAACCCATTTGAATATCTCCAAAACCCATTCCCTGTCTTTTTGTAATGAGCCACATCAATCCCATTATCATTAATGGTATGATAGCACCAACAAATATACCATAAGCAGCAGAAGATAAATAAATGCTTTTTTTAAAAATTGCTATTAAGACCGATATAGCTCCCAGAATAACAAAAATTAGAGGTATCTGCATAGTATGAAAGTCAACAAACGAAATTCCAATTAGTGCTACTGTAATAACAGAGAAAATTATTGCATCAAATAATGGTAGATTTAAAAAAGACCAAACCCATGGTATCGGACATATTATCTCAAACATAAAATTATTATTATTAATTTTATAATTATCAATATCAATCCAGTTAATAAGAATCTTTAAAAGATAGCCTGAAAAAAAACCAGCTGAAATAGGGAACAAATACCCCAATTTAGAGACCTGATTGCAATGCAGAACCCAAATGAAATACTGGCAAATAAGTAAGAACAACCATCAAAGCTATTATGCCGCCGACTAATAGAATTAGTAGAGGCTCAATTAATGTAGTCATTCTCTCAACAAGAGCATCTACCTGCTTCTGGTAGTAATCTGCAGCTCTGTCCAAAAGATCATCTAGTTCACCGGTATCCTCTCCGGTAGATGCAAGCTGGAGTAATATGGAAGGAAATACTTCTGTTCTTCTAAGAGCAGTTGAAATATTATATCCATCCCTTATTAAATCTGAAGCATCATCAATCGCTTTCGCATAGACCCTGTTATCTACAACTTTTCTTAAAAGTGCAGTTGTTTCTAAAACAGGTACGCCAGCACCAATAAGAATACCAAAAGTTTTACAAAACTTATTTAAAATAGATTGCTCAATTAATGCGCCAAACACTGGTATTTTCAATTTGATCGTATCAAGTGTAAATCCACCTCTTTGAGTTTTTGATATAAGCCAAAGCGTAGAAAAGGCCAGAAAAATCATAAAGGCAAGAAAACCAATATTTGCGCCAAACCAGTTACTTAAATCAATCATCTGCCTTGTCGCAGCAGGAAGTCCAGCACCTAACTGAGAATATACTTGGGAGAACTTTGGAATAATGACTAGCAACATAACCATAAGCATAGCGATCAAAAACAATATCATAAAAATAGGATAATTCATAGCCGACTTCACTTTGCGACGAGTGTCATCTAAGTTTTCAAGGTAAGAAGACAACTGTTCTAATATTTCATTTAAATTACCGCTTACCTCTCCGGCTTTTACCATAGCAATAAAGAGCGTATTAAAAACTCCTGGATGCCTAGCAAGAGATTCAGAAAGGTTTAAACCCTTTCTAATATTTTCGCTAACGCTGTTTAATACTTTTTTAAACTTACGATGTTTTTCTTCAGCACCAAGGCTCTGAATAGCTCTTTCAAGAGTTAGTCCAGCTGAGAACATGGTTGCTAACTGTCTAGTAAAGAAAACAATATTTGAAAGAGGAACTCTATTCTTTGCTTTTTCAATCGATAACTGTATTTCATCTAAAAAGGGTCCAAGAAAATCAAAAGTGTCATCTGTTTCTTTAAGTGAGATAACCATTTGTCCATTGGAAGTAAGTTTTTGAATTGCCCCATCTAAAGAGTCTGCTCTTATTTCCCCTTCTTTTCGGTTTCCTTCATTATCTTTNGTTAAATAATTAAAAATAGCCATTATAAGTCTTCAACAGTNGATCTTAATACTTCTTCAATAGAGGTGGTTCCATCAAGAACCCTAGCTAGACCAGCCTCTCTTAATGTTTCCATTCCATTATTTAGNGAAGCCTGACGAATCTCATCTTCATTTGCATTTTCAAAAACAAGTTTTCTCAAATCTCGTGCCATAGGAATCATTTCAAAAATTGCTANTCTACCTTTATAGCCAGTGTTTCTACATTCCGCACATCCCTTTGCCTTGTATAACTTGCCAGGTACTTTGCTAGGATCAAGNCCAACTAAGCCAAGCTCTTCCTTGGTTGGTGTGTATTCCTCTTTNCAATTATTACAAAGTCTACGAACTAGTCGTTGAGCCATAACAAGATTTAAACATGACCCTACAAGAAAAGGAGCAATACCAATATCCAATAACCTGGTAATAGTACCNGGTGCATCATTTGCATGAACGGTAGAAAAAACTAAGTGACCTGTTAAAGCAAATTTGACCGCAATATCAGCAGTTTCACCATCCCTTATTTCACCAATCAACAAAACATCAGGNTCCTGGCGAAGAATTGATCTTAAAGTAGAGCCAAACGTTAATCCAATATCTTCGAAAACTTGAACCTGATTCACTCCATCCAACTGATATTCAACTGGGTCCTCTACCGTGGTAATGTTTGTTCTTTCACTTTTGATCTCTTTGAGNGCTGCGTATAAAGATGTTGACTTCCCTGATCCAGTAGGACCAGACACTACAACCATACCATAGGGTTGCTTAATCACTTTTTTAAAAGTACCCAAATTTTGCTTAGGGAAGCCCAATGAAGTTAGATTAAAATCAAAGCCTGTTTTATCCAACAACCTCATTACAATTTTTTCTCCATAAACTGTTGGTAATATAGANACCCTAATATCGATATCTTTACCTGGTGCCTTGATNGAAAAACGCCCATCCTGAGGAAGTCGTTTTTCAGCTATATTTAAATTGGAAAGAATTTTAATTCTGGTTACTAGGCCACTGAGAGATGCAACCGGCGGAGTCATAATTGTTTGAAGAACACCATCGATACGAATGCGAATGTAAACCTGTTTCTCCATAGGCTCGACATGAATATCGGTAGCTCTTTCTTTTATAGATTCCATAAAAATAAGATTTACNAGCTTAACAATTGGCGCATCTTCATCTGATGCTTTATCAGGCGANAAATCGACTTCTTCTTGTGAACCTTCATCTCCTGAAACAACTGTTATGCTATCTATCGTTTCCGCCACTTCTGCTGTTTTTTGAATTTCACCATATACTTTGTCTAATGCCTTTTCTAAAAGCGTAGGACCTACAACTAGAATATCNGGATTTAAATTTGTTAGTCTTTTTACTGAGTCAACCGCNACAACATCTTCCGGATCTTCCATAGCAACGGTTATAGTTGTTTCACTTTTTTGGACAGCAAGCACCCTATTTTCTCGTGCAAAATCCTCAGGAACTAAACTGGCAACAGCTGAATCAGCTTCTAATAACATAAAATTATCAGCCTTTCTATATCCTAGCTGATCGGCATATGCAGAAGTAAAATCATCTTCTTCAATGTAACCCATTTCAATAAGAGTAGTACCAATTTTGCCATTNGTTACTTTTTGCTCTGCAAGTGCATCATTAACGCCACTTTCAGTAGCTTTACCATTTNGGATAAGGATCTCTCCTAATTTGGCAAATTGTGGATTAAAATTTGAGCTCATAATTATTTTCCAATCTTTTTAAACTATATCAAGGACAAGCTGCAGGAGACCTCACTAATAATATATCAAGAGGATCACTAGTCGTAATTTCGGGAATCAAAAGAGTTGCAGATAAAGATGCTGTAAAATCATCATAAGAACATACATTTGGTGTTTGAGTATCATCAACATTTGCAAGAGTACACAATGCCTGATCAAATTCAACAATAATCCTTGCGTACCCATCAGCATCAGTTCTAACTACAGGCTCACAGTTTATCATTGAATATCCATCCCAATATCCATTGCCCTCTCCTTCATCAAAGGTTCCATCCACACCGTCCTGACCAAAGTCATCAAAAGGCTCTGAAACCTCTGCAGTATCAGCCAAACCATCACCATCCATATCAAAAGCATCATGTTTCTCATTAAATGTCCCCATGTCTAAAGTTTCAGGATTATCGTCTGCCCCNTAATCACGCCAGGAAAAGCATCCATCAGCAGCTCCTGCTCCAAGAACACCTTCATCCGTGTAAGTCTCGTAACCCAATTCATACCAATTATTTACTCCTGTGCCATTAAAAGCTACNGGAGCATCCACAACAGGGTTTCCATAGAAATCTATAACCAGTGCNCTCACCTGGATTAATGCAGGATTTCCACTNAGGCTGAAATCCCAGTAGGATGCATTTGATAATAAAGAAACTTGGCCTGGAAGAAAAAATAATGTAGCATCACCTTGCCCCTCATTTATAAACGAAGCAATAGAATCACCATTCGTTCCAAAAGTCAATGCTCGAACCTGTCCAATGTCACCAATAGCATCTGTGGAATATACGATATTCGATCTAGCTACTCCAGAAGTAGCAGTTCCACTTAAAATACCTTCATTGTTTGTATAGCTTACACCTTCGACAAAAGCATCGATTAGTGTATCCGGAGGTAAAGGATTGATATTCCAGTACACATACGTTGAATCCTCAACAGGATTGTACCATTTATCATAAACTATTGCTGCACATTCTGTTTGATAGAATCCACCTCCGATTGCCTCTGTGCTATTGGGATCGTATTCTGCTTCAATATGGTAAGGAGCGCCAGAAGCAATGATAACAGGAACAGTAATACTCTCCAGCTCACTATTCAAGCTATCGCAGATTGATGTTTCAGGAGTATTTGCGGTTGCAATTATCCTTACAGGTCCCGGCTCTGTTCCGCTATTCAACGATACAGTAGCTACACCATTTACTGTTTCAACATTAACATTTGTTTCTTCTGGAGTATTTAAATAACATCCTGCTAAAGCTGGTTCCAATCGAAAATTTACCATAACAGGGGTTGTTAGTAGATTACCATTACTATCATACACCTCTGCCCTTATATCAGTTGATTCAATACCTCCTCCATCTCTCACTACAACTTCGCTTGGATTTGAAGATGGGATTTCCATATATGCACAAGTCTCTACTACACTTTGTATACCAATGTATACTTGCGTGCTATCACTAATTTGCCCTATAGAAGGATGAACAAAAGAAGCATCAACAGATCCCTGTCCTACATTTTCTTCAAAAGCATATGACTCAAATGTAGTATTTATTCTACCAGTTTGATCTGTGATGCAAGAATCTGCGCATCCTAAAACTCCATTGGAGGACTCGATACTTAATCGTACTCCGCTAAGTTCATGCCCATATTTGTTTTGAAGGAGCAACTCATAAGGTGTGCTCTCTCCCAAATCAATTTGAGATTGAACAGTAACATTCATGGTATATGGCCACACATCTTCCTTGCTATCAAAAACTGAAAATTCAATATTGTCAATTATATCTGCTGTGTATTGAACTTTAATAATGGCACCTGAAGCCGTGGAAGAAGCTATTTTTTCTACACCAGAATTGGGCGTGAATCGAACATAAGTATAACCATTCCCACCTAATTGAGGATAACCAAGTTCTTTAAAATTTGGAACATATTTGGTAGATGGATCATTGGTATCGAAAGTTCCATCCTCAGAGCTAAATTGAAGCGATTTACCATTTGCTCCATTACCATCACCATCCAATAACCTTGCGATTACAATCAAGGAAGTTTTCGCATTTTCATCAGATAGAACTTCTCCAACGATAGTTAAATTAGGAGGTATTCCCTCACTAAGATCTGGTGTCCCATCAACAAGCGCATATGTCAATTCAATGGTTCCAGTTTCAATTACAGCTGAGGAGGCCACAGGAACTCTGTCATCGCAGGACAGACCGTAAAACGATACAAATGCCGCTACAGAAAAGAATACTATTTTAATATTTTTTATCATTATTGACCTCCCTCTTCTTCAATTTTTTTTCCAGTATCAGGATCAAATTGATCTTCATTAGTAGATTTGTATGCATCATCAATAACATAATCCTCGTAAGCTTTGATGGCAGCTGATTTTGCTATTCCAGTATATTCATCTTGAATTATTTTAGGTGTTATTTGGATAATTAGATCTGTTTTTCGTTCAATCACACTATTGGAAGTGAATAACTTTTCGCCAATATATGGCAACTTGTGTAACAACGGAAATTTATAGGAGGTTTCTTTCTTATCATTACTCAAAAGACCTCCAATAATAATAGATTCNCCATCTTTAACCCTTATAGTAGTTGATGACATCCTGCTTTTAACTCTAGGTATATTAGCATCTGGGCCGATAAACTCAAATATAGTTGAGACCTCCGGCTCCACCTTAACGGTTATATAACCATCTGTATTTACCGTAGGCAGGACATTTAATTTTATCCCTACCTCTTCTTTTTGAACCTGCACCTGACCACCTACACCACCAGAACTCAAAATATAAGGAACAATATCTACTAACTTAATATTTGCTTCCCGACCATTTATAGTTGTTAGCCTTGAATCTGCTAACACCTCAGCTTTATTATTTCTCATAAGCAAATCAAGCGTCAGATCAAAAGCCGTTAACTGTCTACTAAAATATTTTGGCAAAATACCTGTTTTACCTTTTTCAAACAAACCACTCAAACGATTGAATCCCATTGTTGCGGGGACTTGACCTATAGTCTGATCACCAGGGACTACAGAGCCACCTCCTTCTTCAATCGGAACACCATTTTCTGCCAGAATGGTTTTATAGCTAGCAATTTTTGACCAATCTAGCCCCAATTGCTCTTCAATATCTGCTGCAACTTCGATCAATCTTGTTTCCAACATTATTTGAGTTGCAGGAACATCGATGCTTTCTACCACTTGAATAATTTCAGCAATTTTCTTAGGAGAGGCATTTACAAGGAGCTTATTACCAGGTATATCTACTTGAACCTGATCGGAAATATCCTGCAAAAGACTTTTCACATCCTCTGCTGAAGCATATTTCAGTGTAATTACGTAGGACGTTACACCAACTTCTTCTTTTAGTTTTTTAGGATCAGCAACAAGAAAAGAGTTTCCTACGACCTCGTAGCTAAGACCTACTGCCCTTACAACAAGATTAATAGCCTGTTCAATCGGAACCTCATCTAAATGAATTGAAACTTTGTCTTGCTTATTAACATTTGGGTCAGTAACAATATTATAGCCACTCTCTTTCGCAAGAATAGATAAAATGCTTGGTAAAAACGCATCTTCAGCATGAACTGTGATTAAGGTTTTTTCGTCTTCTGCACCTTGCGCTGATTCAGATTGCGCAGGTGCTAGATCAGTTAAGATTAAGGATACTGTTAAAGCAACCAAAAATTTTAAAAAATTCATATTTCACATTTCCTTCATAATATTTTACAATTTATCTAAGAGGATGGTTCATAACCAGGTGCGGGGTAAGACTTGAGCCCACTTGGGGTTTTAATTACTACTTTAGTGCCATCAATCAAATCAACCATCCCTACATTGGTTACTGTGTCACCAACTGAAACAGTAAAGGCTTGTCCTCTGTAATCAATTTGAGCCTGAAAATGTTCATCTCTTTGATAGACAAGTGCTACTCTGACTGCATTCCTATTTCTTCTTGCTTTCCTTCCTCCACCATCAGCAAGACCCAATACATTTGTCAACAACATTGGAGTATTATCAATAGTGAATTGAAAATCACTTCGTTCTTCTAATCTTCCTTCTAAATAGGATATGATATTCTCTAATTCTTTATCTGTTCCAAATTGAAGGTCTGCAGACCTGTCTTTTAACCTATTAAATTTTTTATTCATAGGGAACAATTTGAAACTCATTGCAATGATAGATACAATAGTAAAACCTACGACCAGGTTCCAGATAGTAACCGATCTTTCACTCATGAGGAAACCTTTGACTTTGACTTAACCAAAGTTATGGTTGATAGGTTCACAACAAACTCCTGATAAATAAGACGATCTTCTTCCGTGTTGGCTTTAATTCTTTCAATACCATTTTTCACCTCAAACTCATCAACTGTTATCAAGCGAGGTGAACGCTCTATTTCGGCTAAAAATTTTCCAAATTGATCAAATGTACACTCTAAGGTTATAATATAAGGCGCTTTAAAATATGTAATCTTATCCATACGAGGCTTTGGCTTGATTCCTAAGAGTTTAATATCCAAATCTTCAAGCATGTCAGTGAGATTATTTAAAAATGGCAAGTTTGCATCATCTGCAAGGGAATCAGCCTTAGAAAGAGCTAGGTTTTCTTGAAAGAGCGTAAAAACTCTATCCAATTGGCTTGCCAATATCTGAGCACTTATCAGATTTTCATTTAATTCTTGCTGCTCTTCTTCAAGAACTTTGATATCAAAAGGCTTTTCCCCTATCAAGAATGAAGCACTTAACCAGTAAGAAATTGTAAGTACAATCAAACTGCCAAATAAAATAATATTTCTTTTTTCAGCCATAAAAACTCTTATGAAAATGATTTACGTTTATTTTTTTTTGATTTAGCCTCTATCTCAAAGCGAATGATATCTTGACCTCTTACATTTACTTTGCTGTGGCCAACATATTTTATCCTGCTAAAATTCTTAGAAAAATCTTTGTTNTTGCGAAGAGTTTGAACATACTCATCAATGATTTCAAAATCTTTACGATCTTCAAAGGTTAGTGCTATACCAAAAATCAATAACTTCTCTCTTTTGTAACGGAGACCAGTTAAGGCTATGTCATCTGGCGTAACTGCACCCATTTTTTCCATATTCTGGGCCCATAAAAATCTGTCCTGCTCTAAATCCGCAAAGGACAGAATATCATATTTTGATAAATTTTTTCCCTGCGATTGAAGTTGGTTAATTTCTTCTTTTAATCTTGAAATTTCTTTTTTCTTTTTATCAATAATTGTATTGTATCCTAAACTTATCATCCAAACTCTTCCGTTGGCACCAACCAGAAGGATGAAAAGAATACTAAAAAGTATCCACCGACCTCTTTCTTTTACTCTTTCTATACGACTCTCAGCACTTTCAGCTTTGTTTAGGTTAATTACAATGTATTGCTTACTCATTGTCCATTCCCCCTCTGATGCTAAGCCCAAGTGCTGTGGAAAACTGACTAGGATTTAAAGCTGATATATTATCCTTACCTTCCATATTCANAAAAGGATCAAAAACATCACACTCAATATTTAGTTTTTCATTNATGAACGTGGTTAACCCNNTNGTAGANGCACCNCCTCCTGTTAAAAAAATTTTAAGAAAAAAACTTTGNCCAGTCTGCTTTGCGTAAAACCTCAGAGANCGTCTCATATCCTCTACCAGATTATCATAAACAGTACGTTCNGCAATTCCAACNGCNCCTTCAGNTGCATTANCTTCAGANNTNATACTNNNTAAGGAAGNNAAACCTTCTTTNTATAGTAGGTCTTGGGCTTCTGTGTATGGNATTTCTTTTTTTTCCGAAAGTTCTTTAACAAAATTATGACCACCGATAGGAAGGTCTCTAGTGAAAAACTGCTGCCCCTTCCCATAAACGACTAAACTTGATGATATCGATCCAATATCAAGCATGACAACCAGTCCGTCTTCAGGAATATCTTTCGCAAAGGAAAATGCGTTACTCATTGCAATGGGGTTTACATCGACAACACCCGCTTTTAGTCCACATTCTTTCAGAAGATCCATGTGGGTAGTGAGTGTTCCTTTTGTACAAGCCACAAGTCCAACATCAATTTTATCTACTTCTTGTTTATTTGAGCCCAAAATTTGGTAATCAATAACGGCATCAGTACCATCCATTGGTATATGCTTACGAGCTTCAAATGTCATTGCCGACTCAAGCTCATCAGATGGCATTTCCATGGTGGTGATTTGCTTAATGCTTGCAGAAGATCCTCCTATACCTGTTATTAACTTTTTTGCTTTTTTTGGATTAAAACTCTGCTGCTTAAACAATTCTCTAACAGCCATCACCCAATGTGAACGATCAATTTTCTCAGGGTCATAAGCAGAGTTTGCATCCGGAACCAATCTAGACCCTGCATCTAATACTTTGTAACCCTCTTTTGTTTTTTCAACAGCAACCATTTTTACATACTGTCTTCCTATATCTAATCCTAAATACATTTCAATGCCTATTCCTGATCATTATAAGTGTTCGCCTCCCCGTAAGAAGCCATTTTTAGAACAACTGTATTATTGGTGTTTTGTAGATCTGGGAAGTATGGAGGAGGATTAAGTTT
>NZHK01000037.1 GCA_002691285.1 Fidelibacterota bacterium
TCAAGTTTATTGTTTAAGTAGTCTTGCCTACCTTCTTGTTCTTCAAAGTTCATAGTCATAACAAATTAATATGTATTTATGGTATTGTAAGTCCCAAATTTGACACAAGTTTATTTTCAGGTCAACAATCATTTCATATTCAATTATAAATTCTATTTAACCCAATTTCTTCAAATGGTTGTGTTAAACTCAAGAACACTTTCTTTTGAACAGTATATGGCAATCGATCCATTTTTTTAATCTTTAATAACTCATCGGGTTTACCCAAACTTGTAACCGGTATATCCATACTGCCCATACCGGTTATAATAATTTTATCATGGACATGAGCGGCAACAGCTATGATTCTCCTACCTGTTCCCCAATTAAATTGTTTATAATCTGTAAATAAGAAGCCGTCTTCTGGTGCATATTCAATTATTTTAAAACCTTGATTTTCTAATGTTTTTTTAATATCATGCAATGCGACTTTAGGATCACCGTCATAATCAAAGTGCATTACCATTCTCGGATATTCTGGGCAGAAAGAAAACTTAATTGCAAAGATTATTAATATTGCACTACTTATTTTCAATTTAATATTATCTTAAAACCGTACCAATCCTGTCCCATCGTGGAATCCATGTGTTTAAATTCAAAGAGAAGTAAGTGAAAAGAGCTTCGCCTAAAATAAAATTTTCTGGAACAAAGCCCCAATATCTAGAGTCCAAACTATCATCTCTATTATCCCCCATCGCCCAATAATAATTTTGCTTTAATTTATATTCGTTCATCAAAGACGCAGGCTCTCCATTTATCATTAAATACTTGAAATGCGCATTTTTGAAGGCTGGATTCCAAGGAGTAATTAATCTTCCGTCTTGATTATATTCAGAAAAATATTCATCAAAAACGACCTCTTTACCTTTCCTTCTAAAAATCTCATTTGGATCTTGTAGGGTAAAATGATATGATTTACCATTGTTTTCTAGAGTTGCGGTATTGCCCTCCATTAAGAGTATTGGCAAAAGATATTTCCAATTTGTTTTTTCATGAATACTGAAAATATCTCCCTTTTTTGGAACATATATTGGTCCTAGATGATCCCTGTTAACATTTATATCTGAGCTCAAAAAAATATCTGGCTGATTATATTTTTTATCAATTGTTGGACCTAAAAATTTTCCATGTTCCCACATTGGGACTTTCTGACTATTCACATACAGAGCTTTATCAACAATTTTTAGAGTATCTCCGGGGCCAGCAACGCATCTTTTCACATATTTTACATATTTATCTCTAGGATATTTAAAAATTAGGACATCTCCAACTTTTGGAATTTTAAATTCTGGGAACTTATAATAAGGAATAAAGAATCCTATGTCCGTATAAGGAATTCCCAACCAATCAGGTGTTCTCATTCCATATACATATCTACTACCGATAAGAAAATCTCCCGTCATAATGGTGTTTTCCATACTTCCAGTAGGAACAATATATGCTTCAAGGATTGTTACTTTAATGAGTAAAACTGATAAGATAATCCAAAGGATAGCCTTTGCCTCAGTAATTATACTCTTCTTATTCATACTTGAAAATTATCATTTTTTTTAGACGTCTCAATCTAAAAAATATTTTCTTTGAAAATTATATTGGGTCCTCCCTTTCGTATCTCAACAAATATTTGTCCAAACACAGACTTTTGTATTTCAAAATCTATAATTTCACTTTGCTCAATATAATGTATGAATGAATTATGTGGTTTTTTTAGGATGTCTTCTTTTGTTTTTTTATTGATGCTTTGGTAAGCTGAAAAAACATTAATGAAATGATGTACATTTGATTTGAAACAGACTATATCTATTTTTTTAGAAATAAAACTTTTATTTATGATTTCAATTTTTTTGAAGTTGAGTTTTCTAAGATATAGTGCTGCTAATTTTTGCCCTAGCCAGTTTATTCTATTATTTTTTATTGCCCATCTAATGGACGGTAAAGAGTTAGATACAGGTTTAAATGATTTTCTGTGTATTGGAGTTGCTCTATATTTTTTTAATGCATCCATATGAATTTGTGTCCCATATCCTGAATTCTTTTCAAATCCATATTCGTAGAATATTTTAGCATATTCTTTCATTATATTGTCTCTAGTAACCTTTGCTATAATAGACGCAGCTTTTATCGAATCTATTAAGTTATCACCTCCTACAATACCTTTATTGGGAATAGAAATATCTTTTATAGATTCACCATCTATTAATGCCCTAACCGGCTTTGGATCTAACTTTCTAAGGGCACTTTTCATGGCCATAAAAGTGGCTTCTCTTATATTGTATTTATCTATTGTTTTTACATCTGATATACCCAAGCCTATACTTATTGCTTGATCTTTTATTATTGGAAATAATTCTTCTCTCTTTTTTTTAGATAATTTTTTTGAATCATTAAGACCTTTTATCGAATACTCTATAGGCAAAATTACAGCACAAGCAATAACAGGTCCTGCCAAAGGACCACGTCCAACCTCATCAACTCCAGCAACTAATTCCACAGCATTATAATTATAAATTGAAAAAATATTTAAAAAAGAAATCTATGTACATAAATTTAAGACTAACCGATTTGAATAGGTTGTTCCAAAATATTTATTATATAATGACTATATTTAATTAACAAAAAGAGCATGAAATGAGTAGACAAAACGCAGGGTTTCTTACATTTGGTATTATCGTTTTTATAATGTATGCATTTGGAATCCATACATTTGAGGCCATCTGGTCCTTCCCTAGCCAAAGATCGGTTCCTCTAATGGTTATAGCATTAGTTGGTACAGGTATATATGCAACAATCAGATTAGGTTTTCCACAAATCAAATTTTTAAAACATGGTATTAATGTAACAAAAGGTATATATGATAATCCGGATGATGAGGGTGATTTAAATCATTTTAAGGCTCTAACGACAGCCCTTTCTGCAACTGTTGGTATCGGCAATATAGCCGGTGTAGCTACTGCCATGTATTATGGAGGTCCAGGAGCACTTTTCTGGATGTGGGTAACTGCTTTTTTTGGAACTACTTTAAAATATGCAGAATGTACGCTATCTCTTAAGTATAGGGAAATGGATGCCCTTGGAAAAACTGCTGGTGGCCCAATGTATACTATTGAAAATGGCTTAGGTGAAAAATGGAGGTGGTTAGCAGTCTTTTTTGCATCCTTCGCTGTTATCTGTTCTTTTGCCACAGGAAATGCTATTCAATCTTTTACGGTATCCGATCAGCTTTATTCAGAGGTATCTAATGTAATAGGAAAATTGCATCCTCTAACCTTTAAACATGAGATATGGGCAGGTTTTGAGCTTTCTTTTTTGCAAATTATCAATGGGATAATAATGTCGGCAATTGTTGGAATGGTTATTATTGGCGGTATATCTCGCATTGGAGACGTAACCGGCTTCCTTGCCCCATTTATGGCTCTTATCTATATCACAGCTGCTTCTCTCATTATTCTCTTCAATTTTGATAAAATAGGTCAAAGTTTTTCCATGATTTTCTCCATGGCTTTTAATCCCCCTGCAACTATAGCAGGTACAGGTGGTGGAGTTTTAATGACGATGTTATGGGGAATAAAAAGGGGATTATATTCAAACGAAGCTGGACAGGGTTCTGCTGCAATTGCTCACTCTACTGCTAAAACCAAATATCCAATTAGAGAAGGTACGGTTGCAATGCTTGGACCATACATTGATACAATTATTATTTGTACAATGACTGGATTGGTTATTATTTCTACTGGCGCATGGAAGCATACAGAATTCTATGTTAATATCACCTCTTCTTCCGTTAGTGAAGCTACATTAGCACTAAAAGATGGAGTATTTCAGGGAAACCAACTTTTCAATAGTAGCCTTTTAACATCTTATGCTTTCAAACAAGGATTATCTCCTTTATTTTCTTTTGGTGATAAGATAGTAACAATTTCAGTTCTATTGTTCGCTATTTCTACTGCAATCGCATGGTCTTTTTACGGTAACAGATCTGCTGTCTATCTTTTCGGAGAGAAAGCAATCAAGCCTTATCTATGGATTTATGTTTTATTTGTTTTTATTGGCGGCATTGCAGAGCTAGAAGCTATCTGGGCTTTTGGTGATGCTGCTCTAGGTATTATGACATTTCCTAATTTAATATCCATTGTCCTTTTAACTGGAGCATTAAAAACTATGTCAAAAGAATATTTTTCATTAGAGCATGTACCCTATAAAAAATGAAGAAATTCTTGAGGTTGCTGTAGAAGCATCCCTAGCTGCTTCTGATATTATAATGGAAGCAGCTCATAATCCTTTGATAAAAAAGGTAAAAAAAAGTGATTCGGATTTGGTAACACAAACAGATCTCGAATCTGAGAAGATTATCAAGAACTTTATAATTAAAAACTTTCCTGGACATAGTATTCTAGCGGAGGAATCAGACCAAAAAGATAATAACTCTGATTATTTGTGGGTAATAGATCCCCTAGATGGAACAACGAATTTTGTACATGGTTACCCTTCATTTTCAGTATCTATTGGTATATACTATAAGAAAAATCCTGTAGTTGGAGTAGTACTCGAAATGCCTCATGTAAAATTATATACTGCCATAGTTAATAATGGTTCGTGGTGCGAGGGAAATAAAATACAAAGTTCTAAAACCGAGAACATCAAAGATTCATTATTGGTTACAGGATTTGGATATCAACATGGTGACCTTTGGGGAAAAAATATGGATTTATTTAAAATTTTTACTGATAAATGCCATGGAGTTAGGAGATTAGGATCTGCATCAATTGATATTTGCCATGTCGCAACCGGGCAGGTTGATGGATTTTGGGAATATGACTTATCGCCTTGGGATAGTGCAGCTGGAATATTGATCGCTAAAGAGGCCGGCTGCATTGTTAGTCAATTAAATGGAATGGAGTATAATATATTCAATAATAATATTTTGGTAACGAATGGAATTATACATAAAGAAATGGTTAAGGAGTTTATAAACTATTTAAATTGATTTCTAAACTGTTTTTCAGACCACAGTCCTACAATTCTTTCAATTAAATCTTTTTTCTTATTGATATAATAAAACTCAATGGCAGAGAAAGTGTATATCTCTCCATTTTCTTCTCTTGATCCCTCCCATCGATAGTGAACTGAAATTGTATTTTTCTTCTTTATAATATCAATAATTTCTAGATCGTAATCATACCACTTTTCAGAATATTTCAATATTGACTCTAAAAAAGAGTTTTTATTTTCCTCGAAATGATACTCCTCCAAAGGAATTTCCATGACTCTAAAGTCTCTTTCCCCATTTTTAATAACAATTAGTTTTTGTTTTTCTCCAATGGGGCCACTAGTTACTAAACCTAAAGAATCAACAATCTCGTTATTATGCTCGTATACCCTGTCACCTACTTGTAAATATTTTTGAATACTATCATTCAAAACCTTAGTAATTAAAAGACTTTCATCCACATAACGTGTTTCCACCCCAAGGCCAACATATGGCGTATGTTCATAAATAAATTCATCAGAGATAAATAAAGAAACATTAGAGGAGTCTCCTCCATATCTTGATAACAGAAAAAGTTCAATGTCATCTTCTTGAATCTTAGCAGAAAAAACGATTGCAAAAGATAATAAATATAAGTTAATGTATTTCATAATCAAAATTTTGTACGCCCGACAGGATTTGAACCTGTGGCCTTTGGAACCGGAATCCAACGCTCTATCCAGCTGAGCTACGGGCGCATATTAGCAAATTACTGACGAGAAACCCACTGATTTTAGTGGGTTATTTGTTATATTTAATTTATGCTAAATAGACACAAAAATGCATAAAAAAGCATGGTATTTGCAACTATTCGCAGCAACAAATATACTCATCATACCACAAACAAAAAATCACACAAATGTATGCAGGAACTTGTCCTTCTGCCCTTCAGTGATTTAAAAGTCAGGGTGTATGGATTGAAGTAAGTTACACTTTTGGGTTATAATAGAGGGAGATTTATATGTAAGGAATGTTTACTAATGAAGTAAAATACCTGCACCAGGGTTAGATAAAAAGAAAACTAAAAAACCACATGGAATAGTAGCAGCAATGCACGAAAAACTTTTTAAACCATGTTTTAATTGTTGTTTTCTTACTTCTTTTCTATATCCTTACTCAAATATTTTGCCATTTTTGGGATTGCTAACCACCGTGTAATGATTTATCATTGGATTAAGAAGAGACTGATTCCATATTAAACCATATAACCTTTTTGATTCAGCAAAATCCTTTTTTTGCAGCAATCATACCTTCTTTGTAATAATCAATATTTGATGTATCCTTATCTATTTTCCCCAAAGCAAAACCAATGAAAAGAAATAATGTGAGGTGTTTAGTCATTAAGATTTATCCTTATATGCCATATAGAAAAGTACAATAATCGAAATAATTCCTTTTCACATCCAAATCTACATATCATCCCATAAACAAAAAAAACCTTACAAATAGGTAACTGGATTGTAAACCTATAATTAAATCTTTTCAATTTTAACGCATTGTTTTGACCATCTATCATTTTTGAATCTTTTGAAAACAAAATAATCAATTGTACACTTAGCTTTTGCGTCAACTTTTTCAGTATCAAATTGACGACTATTGGGCACCATGATCAATACAAATTTATCAAACGGTCTTAAAGCATAGCGTGCTACACTTGCCATTGCTGAAAGAGCGTATTCCATTTGATTTTCAAACCGATTTCGATTTACTTCAATATCTAAATGCAGGACTTTTTTCCCATCTTCAGCATAAACCCTTGTTCTGGTGATTTGGGGTGAATTATGATCTCTTGCAAAATACTTTGGGATCATTGTTGCGACCTGTCGATCTGAAAACTTTGTTTTAGCATTAAGAACACTCTGAAGTTGCAATAAAATAGCTAAAATGAAGAATAATTTATTCATTTTCATATGGCAATCTACCTACTCTATTTTGTGTAAAAATGATGAAGCAGGAAAATTATCACTATTAAAAAGAGTAGCCTGTGGAGTATCAGACCATGCATATCTCACATATTCTGGCAAATTAACATTTTTAGAGGATAGGATTACTTTATTCCTAGTAACAGATGTATTGGCCTTAAAAAATTTCATATCTTCTCCAGCAATTTCAAACTCATTAACTTTACTATGTTTTAATATGAGTCCAGATCCAACATGCTCAAACTCTAATTTTATATGACCTTTTTCCGTTGAACTCGAAATTAGAATTGGCCCCAATGGATTCAGATCTGAACCATATTGATTGACTAATGCTAGTCTAGCTAATCGGTTCCCGACCTCTTGTTTATTTGCTGGGTGAATATTACTAAAATCTCCAATATCAAGAGTTACAACCATTCCAGTGGTTGATAGCTTTAAGGATTTTCTTTGAGAATCTCTTAAAAATTGTGATTGATGATTACCAATATCTTCGGTGTATTTGTAGGGAGCTATTTGAACAAAGTAAAAAGGAAAGTCCTTTTGCCATCTACTCCTCCAATCTTTAATCATACCAGGGAATAATTTATTGTACTCAACGTGTTTCCTAACATTTGATTCACCCTGATACCAAATCACACCTTTTAAAGTATAAGGAATTAAGGGATAGATCATGCTATTAAATAAAACAGTTGGCATGAAAGGATTAAGTTTCAAAAAGGAAGGCCTTTCTTTAATAGAAACTTCTGTATTATATGTATATATTTTTTCCTCGAAAATTTCTGCTACAGGGTAATATTTCCATAAACCATCAAGAGGTATAGTATCCCCAAGATTATTGGAAATATTCATTACCCCTTCAAACCTTCCTGGACCTCCAGTATCTATAGCCCTAATAGCAATTTTATTTTCACCTTTTTTCAGTAATGATTTGGATATTTTATATTTTCTTTTTTTATTCCAGTATCCCCAACCATTCATGCCACCAATAAAAATTCCATTAATATAGGTCTTATCCATATCATCTATATAACCTATGTGTAAACTATAGTCAACATCCACGTTTTCGATAAAAATTGCTTTTCTTAACCAAACCACGCCATCAAAATTCGAAGCAACTAATGTATCAAACCTTCCAGGTAGCATAACCTCCTGCCATTCCGTATCATTGTAATCAATTCGATTTAACTGATTATCTGAAAAATCTAATTCTTCATATTCTCTCTCAAGTCTATCATTAAAATCTTTTTGTTTTGGAAAATCAATAGAATTAAACTGTCCAAACCATTTATCGATAACCTTTTTTGACACATTTTGGTTCATTTCTTTTAACGTTTCTTGATGTATTCCTAATTCAAAGAGTTTTTCTTCACTTGTCCAAGATTCGCAGGGTGATCCTCCCCAGCTTGAGTGAATTATACCTACAGGAATGTCTAATTTTTTATGTACTTCCATAGCGAAAAAATATGCTGTTGCAGAAAACTTTTCTATTTGCATAGGTGAAGCTTCTAGCCAAGAACCTTTGAAATCTTGTTCTGGATCAATAGAAAATTGTTTTTCTACATTAAACATTCTTATAAAAGGATAATTAGCATTTCTAATTTCTTCTTTATAGTTTAAAATTGTATCGTTTGGAGGATAACCCATTAGCGACATTTCCATGTTTGACTGTCCAGATGCTAGCCATACTTCACCAACAAGAATGTCTTTAATTATAAAACTCTCTTTATTAGAATTTATTTTTAAGAAAAATGGGCCTCCTGCATTTGGAGTAGATAATTTTGCTTTCCAATCTCCAATATCATTTGATTTTGTGCTTAACTTTTGACCCCATTCGCTTAAAATCTGTATATCAGTATTTGGCGATGCAGTACCCCAAATATCAACCATGGTGTTTCTTTGAAGTACCATACCATCAGAAAATAATGGTCCTACTTTGATGCTATTAATCTTATTAAAGCAAGATGTAAGTAATATTAATAAAGAGAATAGTTTTAAGTTTTTACACATTTAATACGATAAATGCGAATCGGTTTTTAATACCGTTCCTCCGCCTGTGCTAATAATAAATCCATTGTCCAAAGTTTTTTCTATACTTTCGCCACCAAATCCACCTGGACTGATTTTTGAGTTAAGATTATCTTCAAAATCGCCCCATTTATAAAGCCAAACATTTCCACCATTCCTTGGATTGGTAGTAAAAACATAACCTCCATTAGATGTGTTAGCTAAAGCCATAGAAGTGCCAAATTCATAGAATTTCAGCCCGCCTAAAAAAGTTTGATTCAAATCATTCCCATTCTCATCGATATCTAGAATCATTACTTTTGTAATGGGTCCACAACTATGAACATCATGTCTATGTTTACATTGTTGCCCCAATACTATGTATCCATCTCCATTACCTTTTTTTACAATATCCATTCCTTTTTCTAAAAAGTTACCTCCATATGTCTTTTGAAAAACTACACCCCCATTTAGATTGGTTTTGATAATGTATATGTCTTTATAATATCTAAAGTCAAATGAGCATGGAAAGCTTTGGTTCCCATGACCTTTTTCACCTACCATTATAAGTTTTCCATCATTAGACTCAATTATAGATCTAAAAAGATCATCTTCACAGTTTCCACCATAGAATTTAGTTTTAAGCACAGACCCTTCGGGGCTCATTTTAACAAGCAATGCTTGTCCACCCTTTGAATAATTATCTCTATCAACAACTGGACCGCCTACTAAATAGAAATTTCCATTACTATGCTCAATTACATCTTCATAATATGGATTCTGTCCTGATCCAGGTACACCCGATTTTTTCCATATTTGTACACCATTTACATCCGTTTTTATGACACCTTCCCATCCAGCAAATAGATATCCGCCGTCAGATGTTTGTAAAACTGTCCTATTACCCCAATAGTCACCAAGGTTATAAGATCGGTCCCATTCTTTATTACCGTATAAATCTGTTTTCATAAGCCATGCCTTATCATCTAGGCAACCTGCAACTATGTATCCTCCATCTGAAGTCTGTTTTATGTCAATAGTACTGGCACAGGAATTCTCTGGCAATAAATCTAATACAAAAGACGTCATGGTAACTGAAGTATCGCAGCTTCCATCATCATATGTTGCATTAGGGTAATAGTTAATAGCTGTACTATCTGTACATCCACAAATATTGTTTCCTCCCCAAACTTCAGCGCAATCTTTTTCACAATCATTGGTAGGATCATTATCACAAACACCGCAATTATCCTCTACTGAGTTACCATTTTCAATTCCAGCACAGTCAAAGTTAGAATCACTATCAGTTATATCGTTAGAATCGCAACCAACCAGAATAAAAGACATTAAAAGGAAAAATTTAAATATAGATAACATCATCAAAATTAATAACATTTTATCGTGAGATGAATGTCCCTTATAAACATTAATTTATCAGCTATTAGCAAAAACGAATATTCTTGGATAAATAAAAAGAGTGTAGTTGAATATCTTTTAGTAGCTAATTACATAAAAAAATATGTAAGATTTCTCTTTAAAAAGGAGAAGGTACATATTTTAATTATGGCTAAAGTTATTAATCAGCCTAAACTATTTTTTCCAACAAGGGTTCTATTTCATCTGTTATGCACGAAGGACATAATCCAGTTTCATCCAAGACTATATTATTATTCTTATTAATATTTACTATTCTAATTAGATATACTTCTAGAAAAACTAAAACATCCTAAATTCCTTTGCACTATATGCAACGGCAACTGAAATGGTTTATCTTTAAAGCGTCCAAGGTGTAAAAATTTTATTTTTTTATTAATTATATTTCTCTTTACGGCTCCATACTTTTTTTAAATAGTCACGAGTTTCTTGATGCTCCAAATCTGTTAATAAAGTATTGTATAACTTATTAGATGTCATTTTATTCACTTTTTTCACCATAGGAGAAATTTTCGTTGTATTGGTAAGAGCCTTAGATACATTCCCTACACCCGTATTGTAAGCAGCAACAGTACATATCATTGCTTTTTCATCATCTTCAATTTTTTTGAAATACACATGACGTATTTTCCCAAGATAAGCACATCCAAGTTCAATATTATTTTGGGGTTTATATAAATACCTTTTCCCTAAAAATTTATCTTTATTATAAACATACTGGTAAGCATCTCTCGCCCCTGAAACCGGAACCAATTGCATTAAACCATATGCAGGAATGTGCGAAGTAGCATTCGGATTAAATGAAGATTCAGTTTCAGTTACTGCCATTGCAATGGCAGGGTCTATTTTGAACCGTTGAGATTGATGAAAAATTTCTTTGGTATATAAATCACCTCTAGTCTCCTTGTGATCAGAACGCAAATTAAAATCGATAGAAAACATATTCCGTATTTTTCCATCCTTAGCTCTATAGCTGTTTACAGTTTTTTTGTTTTCTTTAATCTGTTCCTGTGCAAAAATTTCAGCACTTTTACCAGGAGAAATAGCCTTTCCATTTTTACCAATTAATTGATCTTTTAAAATTGGTTTTCCTGAATCATCTTTCTCTGATAAAATTTTAATTAATTTCTTAAATATTTTTTTATCGGACAAATTTTGAAAAATTGGTTTAGTATTGCTTCTTGAAAATTCGTCATTTATACGATCTGCATTCTGATTGTAAAATAAAAAACCAGTACTAATTAACAACAAATTATTTTTAGGAAAATCTTGAAAGAAATAACCAAATTTAGTTTTGTTTTTTTTATCAAATTCCAAATTTAAAGATTCATCATCTTCCATATCATCTAATATGATTTCAACTGTAACTTTCCCTAAGTCAAAATCAACTATAGACCTAGCCTTTAAATCCTTATCGTACGAAACGTAGGAGGTAGAAGTGGAATATTTAAAATTCATCCACTTTTCCTCTACGTTTTTTTTAAATTCTTGAAAGTCCCTTTTTTCTTTAAGGACAAAATTATTGTAATCAGACTCAATTGAATTTCTAAGGTCTTCAAAAGCCATGGCCTCCTTTCTTTTAAAATCTTCAAATGAGTCTTGTGCTACTAAAATTCCTAATAAAAGAAAATAATATGGACTATTCTTCAAGAAATACATTAGATAATATTTTTATCAAAAAAAAGATGACTCAAACAGTCATTTATATCAGTACAAATTATACTAGAATCTTTTTGAATAACTTTTCCAGATTCAAAGAAAGAAATAGAAAAAATAGGTAACAACGATAAATTTATAATAATTTTCACTAATTAATTTAATTTTTTTTTCATTACAAATCATTTCCAAAGTGAATTAACATATAATCTATTTCATCTAGGATTTTTTTTCGATTTTTTATCGTATATTTCCTTGATTAAATATCGGAGGTTTTATGTCTAAAAAATATTTAGGATTTGTTTTACCTTTATTGTTTGGTGGTTTTATTTTATATGGAACAAACCCAGATTACAAGCAGCATGAGGCCTTAGTTGCCATGACTTGTAAATCCAAGGAAGACGGTGAGAATGTAACAATGTGTCCTCTTGGCTACGGTAAAAAAACTTCAACGAAGTTTGACAGAAAAGAATTTGTTGTTTATAATGCTGGTATTTTATCCTACTCTACTTATGAAGAAAAATTTTCTTCATTTGGTATATTGGGGAATGTGTTTGTAACTATAAATGAAGATGAAGCATAATTATACAGTAGAATAAAAAGACACCAACTATATCATTAGAATTTTAACGTATAGTTGGTATCTTTTGAAATTTTTAAGTTTTTCTTCATTCCTACAAATCAAACCTATCTAAGCTCATTACCTTATCCCATGAGCTAACAAAATCATCAATAAATTTTGACTTTGCATCGTTACTAGCATATACTTCAGCCAAAGCTCGAAGTTCAGAATTAGAACCAAATATTAAGTCTGCACGAGTTGCCGTCCATCTCATGTTTCCAGATTTTCTTTCTCTTCCTTCAAATTCTTCATCGGACCCATTTTTTGAGGTCCATTTTATATTCATATCCAGGAGGTTTACAAAATAATCATTTGTTAGTGTTTCTGGCTTGTTCGTTAAAACTCCATGCCTTGAATTATCACAGTTAGTATTTAAAACTCTCATACCACCTAAAAGAACAGTCATTTCAGGAGCGGTAAGTGTTAACAATTGAGCTTTGTCAATTAATAGTTCTTCAGTTGTAAAAATATAGCTATCCTTCATATAATTACGAAATCCATCGGCAATAGGTTCAAGGACTCCAACGGAGCTTATATCAGTTTGTTCCTGGGTAGCGTCCATTCTTCCAGGCTGGAATGGAACCTTGATTGTATTTCCACCCTTCTTAGCAGCTTTTTCAATAGCAGCACAGCCACCCAAAACAATTAAATCTGCCATTGAGACAGCTTTCTTTTTGTATTTGGAATTAAAGTTTTTTTGAATCTTGCCAAGAGCTATCAATACTTTGTTAAGTTGTTTAGGTTTATTTACTTCCCAATCTTTTTGTGGAGACAAACGAATCCTTGCACCATTGGCACCACCCCTATTATCAGAACCACGAAATGTGCTAGCTGATGCCCATGCTGTAGATACCAATTCACTAATTGATAACCCAGATTCTAATATTAACTTTTTTAAAGCAGAAATATCATTATTTGTAATCAATTGATGATCCAAAGAAGGAATTGGGTCTTGCCAAACAAATTTTTCATCAGGTACTTCAGGTCCTAAATAATTTGTACTTGGCCCCATGTCCCTATGAGTAAGCTTAAACCAGGCCCGAGCAAAAGCATCATCGAATTTTTCTGGATTATCATAAAATTCTTTTGAAATTTTTTCATAAATAGGATCAAACCTCAATGATAAATCAGTGGTTAACATAGTGGGTCTGTGTTTTTTTTCATTATCAAATGCATCAGGAAAGATTTCACCAACATCTTTTGCTACCCATTGATTAGCTCCTGCAGGACTTTTTGTTAACTCCCATTCATTATCAAATAGCATTCTAAAATACATATGATTCCATTTGGTAGGCGTTGAGGTCCATATAACTTCTAAACCTGATGTAATTGCATCTGCTCCTTTTCCCGATTTAAAATCACTTTTCCAACCCATGCCTTGTTCTTCAATCCCAGCAGCCTCAGGTTCTGGACCTACATGAGAAGCAGCACCCGCACCATGTGTCTTTCCAAGTGTATGCCCTCCAGCTATCAAAGCTACAGTTTCAACATCATTCATTCCCATTCGTCCAAAAGTTTCTCTAATATCTTTAGCAGCAGCAACCGGATCTGGATTCCCATTTGGGCCTTCTGGATTAACATATATTAAACCCATTTGAACTGCAGCAAGAGGTTTCTCAAGATCTCGATCTTCACTGTATCTACCATCTTCAAGCATATTTTTCTCGGATCCCCAATAAATATTGCTCGCTGGCTCCCATACGTCTTTTCTTCCACCTGCAAAACCAAGGGTTTTAAATCCAGTTGATTCAAGTGCAACGTTACCTGCTAAAATCATTAAATCAGCCCAAGAAATTTTACTACCATACTTTTGTTTGATTGGCCATAATAACCTTCTTGCTTTGTCTAAATTTGCATTATCCGGCCAACTATTTTGTGGAGCAAATCTATGTCGACCCTCCCTTGTACCTCCTCTTCCATCTCCTGTTCTATATGTTCCTGCACTATGCCAAGCAAGTCGTATGAATAACCCTCCATAATGGCCATAATCTGCAGGCCACCAATCTTGAGAATCCGTCATTAAATTAGATAGATCTTGTTTTAGTTCATAGTAATCTAAACTAGTAAAGGCAGTTTCATAGTTAAAAGCTTTCCCCATTGGATCTGATTTATCAGAGTTTCTTCTTAATCCACTAAGATCTAGTTGGTTAGGCCACCAATCCCTGTTGGTCTTAAATTTACCTGAAAAAGAGGAGGAATCATTTTTCTCAACGTAATTTTGCTTGCAGCTAGATATCAAAATAATAAATAGGAAAGAAAAAAGATGAATTTTCATTATACACTCCAATATTTATAAAAAGTTAATCTTTAATATAAAAAATTATTCTTTTAAATAAAAATCACCTCTATTTGATACGGGATTTATACTAAAGTTTTGTTAAATTAATTATTAATATTTAAAATATTCTTATTGCCGGTGTGGCGGAATTGGTAGACGCGATGGATTCAAAATCCATTTCTCGCAAGGGAGTGGGGGTTCGATCCCCTCCACCGGTACATTCCTAATATTCCAACAAAATTCTTTTTGTTTTTTTTCTTGACTTCTATTAAATAAACCAATACTTTAACTACTGAAGGTGCTGGTTTGGTACCTTTGGTATGTGGAAGGGGTAGACGTTCAGCTAGTCCGAGGTCTTAATGAACGCTGCCCCATTTTTTTTTCTAAGACTTACTTGTTTTATTAACTCACCAAAGCAAATCAAGTAATAATAGGATTTAGGAATTTAGTATTTTTAAAAAAAAATCTTTTTTTAAAATAATTAAAATCCAATTATACAAAAACCATATACCAATAAATTCAGTATTTAATCCAATGAAATAATATTATTTAACCTAATAAGATTCAATAATAGTGTTAATATCATCGAAATAGAATCCTTTACGTTTTAAATAATTTATCATTTTTATTTTATTTTTTAAAGAATCCACTTTAGAAATATTCCTTTTATTTAAAATTTCCTTTATTGTTTTTGACTGTGGATATTTTTTGTAAAGACTTGAAATTATAGGATCCATTACAGAAAAATCAATACCATGCTGGAATAATTTTTGTTCTACCAAATATCTACCAAGTTTCTTTTCTTTTATCAAATGGGATGCCATCATTTTAATAAACAAAGAATCATTTAGATATTTTCTTTGTTCTAATTCATCGATTACATTTAGAATATTCTCAATTTTATAACCTTTGGATAGAAATGTATCCTTCAATTCCTTTTTACTCCTTTGCCTAAAAGACAAAAGCACAATAATTTTTTTTTTAATATTCTCTCTTTCAGTATAGTCTAAAGCTTTATGGATAACTTTATGTTCAATTGGTTGGTTTTCTTTGATATTATATCGACTTATAGATTTTTCATGAAAATTATATTTATTTCCATTTTCAAGTATGACATCAAAATAATCATTTTTTCTTGATGTTGGTTTTAAGGACAAAACTTTGAATTTTAGATCACTCACTTTCTGTTCCAAGTCCCATAAACGACCTGACTTTTTCAGTTACCTTAATTAGAACATCATTATTTTCTTTTAAGAAGGTTTTTGCATTTTCCCTTCCTTGACCAATTTTCATGTCCTCAAAAGAATACCATGCACCAGTTTTTTCTACAATATTTCCAGTAACTGCTAAATCTAGGATATCTCCTTCGTAAGATATACCCTTTCCGTACATAATATCAAATTCTGTTTGTTTAAAAGGAGGAGCAACTTTATTTTTTACGACTTTTACTCTTACTCTACTTCCAACCATTTCCCCAGCGTCCTTTAAACTTGTAATTCTTCTAATCTCCATTCTTATGGATGAATAAAACTTCAAGGCTCTCCCTCCTGGAGTAGTCTCAGGATTGCCAAACATTACACCAATTTTTTCTCTAATTTGATTAATAAATATTACTGTGGTGTTCGACCTGCTTACAGTTCCTGTTAATTTTCTAAGAGCTTGCGACATTAACCTTGCTTGCAGCCCAACATGGGCATCTCCCATATCACCTTCAAGTTCAGCGCGTGGAACTAGTGCTGCCACAGAATCGATGACAATTACATCTAGTGCACTGCTTCTAACCAAAGTCTCACATATTTCCAATGCNTGTTCACCAGTATCAGGTTGAGATATTAATAACTCTTCAGTGTTTACACCTAAATTTTTAGAATAATCTGGGTCAACAGCATGTTCCGCATCTATAAATGCNGCAAATCCTCCTGCTTTTTGAGCTTCAGCTACTATATGTAGCGCAAGTGTNGTTTTTCCAGATGATTCGGGACCATATATTTCAATTATCCTACCTTTAGGAACTCCACCTACACCAAGAGCTACATCTAAAGACAAGCATCCNGAAGAGACTGAATTTTCTATTGTTGGAGTAAATTCTCCACCAAGGCGCATAATAGACCCTTTACCAAATTGNCTATCAATCTGAGTAATTGCTAATTCTAATGCTTTTGTTTTTTTTGTATCTGCTGACATACTNGCTCCTTAAACTTGTTCTCCTAATGGGAAGGTTTTTAGTAAAGTGTAAATTGCTCCTGAAGGCAGTAATTCACTTGAGAAAAATTGCACACGATCCAAAGATAAATCAATTGGATCATATGAAGATTTTAGAAATAAATCAATATCTGGTGTATGAATTTGTGGGTATTTAATTCTTGCTAAAGTTATATGCGGAAAAAATACATTACGATCTTTTTCAATATCTATTTTTTCGAATTCATTTTCAATNTTTTGGAATAAATNACTTAAAACATTAAGTCTACCTTCTACTCCTAAAAACAAAGTTCTAGGTCTTTCTTTTGTTGGGAAGCAACCAGTACTATTAATTACTAGTTCAAAAGGTTTGTACTTAATAGTTATTTTACTCAAAATACTAATTATTTTGGGTATCTGAGATTCGGTAGTATATCCTATGAATTTTAATGTTAAATGTAAATTATCATTCTTTACCCAGTTTATTTGAGCAGGAGAGCCTTCCAATGTTGAGTAAAGCATATTTTTTTTAGATTTAACTTCCAAAGGGACAGGAAAACATAAAAATGTACGTTTTAATTTTTCATTCATTTAATAGGCCCCTTCTTAAGATATTGAGAGCAGCCTGACTAGTTTTAATCTTATTTCTTTCTCTATCTTTACCAAAATTAAATTTTTCAACTATTGTATTTTTATCNCTCGCAAATCCAATATAAGCCAGTCCAACTGGTTTTTCTTTTGTGCCACCACTTGGTCCAGCAATTCCAGTGACCGATAAACCAAAGGAGGAATTGAACATAGTTTTAACATTTTTTGCCATTTTCCTNGCTGTATCTTTGCTAACTGCACCAAATTGATCTATGCCTTCTTCATCCAAACCTAAAATTTTCACTTTAGAATCATTACTGTAAACTATTANTCCCCCTACGAAAATTTCTGAACTTCCTGAAACATTAGTTATCCTATCACCAATTAAACCTCCAGTACAAGATTCTGCAACCGCTATTTTTCTTCTATNCTTAATACAGTATTCAACCACTACCCTTTCAATACTTGTATNATGTTCAGCGTAGATCTCATTCNTAAAGTTTGCATACATCCAATCTATAAACAAATTAATTTCTTCTCCCGTCTTATTGGATACCTTTATATCAACTCCGAAAGCAGAAGGATAATAACCAATTGTATTTTTGNTTTTCTTTGAACGTTTCTCTATAAAATCATGTAAAACTGACTCAGTAATACCTGTGGTACGCAGAGTTCTTGACAAAATAGGACTTTCTATTTTTTTAATTAGGGCTGGAAGTATCGTTTGCACAAACATATTTTTCATTTCGATTGGTACACCTGGCAATACGAATATAATTGTATCTCTTTTAACAAATTTNAATCCTCTAGCAGACCCTTTGNGATTAGCAATTACTTCTCCAATTTTAGGAACTACTGCCTGGCTCTTGATAGATTCTGAAATATCTTTTCCAATTCGCTGATACCTATTTTTAAGAACTTTCCAATATTCATAGTCAANNTCAGATTCAGTTTCCATAAAATTAAAAAGCACNTTTCTTGTCACATCATCATTTGTAGGACCCAANCCACCAGTTACAAATAAATANTCAGGTTTACTTTGAAGACAGTAATTTAGACCNGANACAATTGAATTTTCTTCGTCCTTTACTGTTATTTGAGATTCAATTTCACAACCNGCAGATGAGAGTTTTTTTCCTAACCATTGTGAATTAGTATTTAAAGTTTTTCCTTCTAATAATTCATNGCCAATATTTATGATAGAGACCTTCATAAAGAAAAATGAGAAAGGCTTTGCATAAGGAGGCATGTGAGAATTCCCGCAACAACATCATCCATCATCACACCAATACCTCCCTCCATTTTATCCATCTCACCAATTGGTCCAGGCTTAAAGATATCNAAAATACGAAAACAAAAAAATGCAGCAAGGCCCCAAAGAATACTATGTTCTACTAAATANAGACCAATCCACATNCCGACCCATTCATCTATAACTATAAATTGAGGATCTTTTACATTATCAGTACTTACTATTATTTCCGAACATGCAATACCTAGGAAGAATATTCCACCATTAATTAATAAAAAAAGAGGATCACTTACATATGGTTTAATTAAAAACCAACATATTAAAGCAGCAANGCTACCAAATGTGCCAGGAGCTAGAGGTAATTTACCAATATAAAAAACAGTGCATATAATTTCTGAAAATTTATATCTTAGATTCATCATCAGATAAAAAATGAATAATAATTTTTCTATTGGAGAATAAATAGGTCAAACCTGTGAACCCCGTAAAAACCGTTACAAATAGTGAAAGATTGTAAACTAGTTTATAATCTTTCACTATATCTAAAATTGATACTGCCCAAGTTAATGAGAGACCTTTTAGTCCCAATATTATAAGAATAAAAGTGATAATTATCATTTGAGCAGAGGTCTTAAGTTTTGCAATTATTGATGTAACCATCGTTTTCCCTTTCTGCTCCATTGCCATTCTTAATCCAGTTACAAATAAATCTCTAAAAATTATAATACCAACCATCCAAAAATCAATTATTCCTAGCAAAGCAAACGAAATAAAGGCGGAAGACACAAGAATCTTATCTGCTAAAGGATCTAAGAATTTCCCTTCTGTAGTAATTTCATTATATTTTCTTGCATAATATCCATCATATGCATCCGTTACACTTGCAACTAAAAATATTATTAAAGCCATTAAATGACCATATTGATGCGAAGAAAATAAACACAGAATAAATATAGGTGTTAAAAGGATACGGAAAACCGTAAGAATATTAGGAACATTTAAACGGATGTTCGACCCTCCATTGCTCTCACTAAGGTTGCAGAATCAATATATCCTAAATCACTTCCAATAGGTATCCCTCGAGCAAGTCTTGAAAGACTTATTTCTTTATTTGAAAGTATTTTTGTTAAATATAAAGCTGTGGTTTCACCTTCCACGTTAGAATTTGTTGCCAAAATCACTTCCATTCCATCATCAATACGTTCGAGCAAACTTTGTATATTTAAATCATCCGGTCCTATACCATCCAGCGGAGATAAAGTCCCGCCTAAAACATGATATCTTCCATTAAAACCATTGGTTTTCTCAAAAACTATTATATCATGAGAGTTTTCAACAACACAAATAATATTACAATCTCTATTTGGATCAGTGCAAATTGAACAAACTTTGTCCTCAGTAATTCCATTACAAACCCTGCAATTATGAATTTTTTCCTTTAACTCCAAAAGAGCTGCAGATAAAGAGGAAACTTTTTCCTCTTCAATTTGCAAAATATAAAAAGTTAACCTTTGTGCAGTTTTCTTACCAATTCCCGGAAGATTAGAAAATTCTTGAATTAACTTTTTAGCGCTATTTGGTAAACTTTTCATTTACATACCAGGAATTTTCAACCCACCCATCATACCGCCTGCAACACTATTCATTTTTTCTTGTGAGTCAGATTGAGCTTTAGATAAAGCTTTGTTCATAGCGGATACAATTAGATCCTCAACAACTTCTTTATCTTCTTGCAAAGTACTTTCATCAATACAAAGCTCTAACACCTCTTGTTTACCGTTTACTTTTACTTTTACCATGCCTCCTCCAGATTCAGATTCAATAATCATATCTGATAATTGACTTTGAACTTTCTCTATTTGCTGTTGCACATCCTGCGCTTGTTTAAGCAATTTAGACATATTACCTTTAAACATACTTTCTCCTATCTCAATATTTCACCATCAAATAGGTCAATAACTTTATTAAAAACTTCTTCATCATTGGATTTTTTTTCTAAAGTTGTATCCCTATTAGGTGTGGGTTTACTATTAACAAAATTTTTATTCAATTCAATTTCAATATTAACCTTGTTTTTTGAAATTGACTCCAATTGGTACTTCAATAATTCTTTTCCTTTATTTAAAATTTTTTCATTAAAAACTGATGAACTATTAGATTTGATAAAAAGAGTATTACCCTCAAATTTGGTTGGTGAGTAATCTTCAAGCATTGCACTGATTGATGGCCTTTCGGATTGGATCTTGTTTAAAACTATATTCCAATTTTTTGAAATATATTCGAAAGATAATACATTAGGAGATTTAACCAAATTTGAAAGGTTTTGACTGTCTTCTTTATTTAATTCATTTGATTTTTTTTTAGTCACCAAAGATTTATTATCACTTTCCTTTTTATTGGGTTTTGAATAAAGTTCGCTTTCTTTATTTATTTTCAAAGATATATTGTTAACTGTTTTGTTGGATCCTTTAGAAAAAGAATCCTTTCCTTCAATTTTTGAAATCAATTCACCAAGGTTAATGGAGTTTTCTAGCTCTAACAATTTTAAAGATGTCATTTCTAGCAAAAGAAAGGATGATTCAGAATTTTTAATTCTATAAGATGAATCAATCAAAATTTGGTTAATATATAAAATATCCGCCCTGTTCCATTTTTTACTTTCTTCAATATATCGATTTTTATCATCTATATTTAAATCAGAAATTAATTTACCATCTTCAACTCCAGCATAAAGAAGATTTTTTAAATGATTTCGTATACCAACCAAAATCTCATTGGGAGAAACACCAGTTTTGGAAAAAAGATTAATCGTCTTGATCATATCTTTGTAGCTTTTATTTGTAATTGCATCAGAAAATGCAAAGAAAAGGTCATTGCTTATTATCCCTAAAGATTCAGATATTTTCTTATCTGAAAAATCCTCGCCACAATATGACACTACTTGTTCTAATAGAGAAAGGGCATCTCTCATGCTGCCATCCGCTTTTTTAGCTATTTGGTATATTGATTCAATGGAAATTTTAAAATCTTCCTCTTTAGCGATAAAATTTAACCGATTACATATATCACTTATAGATATTTGATTAAAATCAAACCTTTGACATCGTGAAATGATTGTTGCTGGAACTTTATGGATATCTGTAGTGGCAAAAATAAACTTACCGTGCGATGGAGGCTCTTCAAGAGTTCTTAATAAGGCATTAAACGCCTGATTAGTTAGCATATGTACTTCATCTATTATGATTATTTTAAAACTAGATTCCATTGGCGCAAATTTTATCTGTTCTCTTAAATTACGAATTTCTTCAATACCTCTATTCGATGCACCATCAATCTCAATAACATCAAGGGACCTACCACTAGCGATTTCTTTTGCGACATTGCTATTAGAATCAAAGTCCACAGAAGGATTATCACCAGAATTTAATGCCATCGCTAAAATTCTAGCCGTTGTGGTCTTCCCAACACCCCTAGGTCCAGTAAAAATATAACCTTGTCCAATTCTATTCAGTTTTATAGAGTTTAACAGCGTTTTCGAGACATGATCTTGTCCGATTATATCTCCAAAAGACTGAGGTCTCCATTTTAATGATAATACTTTATATGTCATAAATAATATGGCCGTGCACTAATGTTCGACTTTCCCCAAAATAACTTTGATAGAAAGAAAAAACTCAATGTAGATTACCTCCACACATATATACTTAAACTTACCGCTGCTCCTTTTCAGGCCTGACGGGATTCATCCTATATATATTGCAAAAGATCTGCATATCAATATTAATTCTTCCTTCAAAAATTAAAAGGTACAAGCCTAGCAAAAGCTTCAAT
Source organism: Fidelibacterota bacterium (assembly GCA_002691285.1). Taxonomy (GTDB): domain Bacteria; phylum Fidelibacterota; class Marinisomatia; order Marinisomatales; family UBA1611. The sequence goes on from NZHK01000037.1 coordinate 22,834, forward strand.
CCTGCTATAGCGGATTGCAGGTTACAAGGCACCGCTAATTCCCCATTTAGCACGGCCTAAATTTAATTTTTGTTATTAATAATACTCTAAATCTAACGCTTTATTTGTAATAGAATTAAATAACGTTTTAAAATTTATTAATTAATATATAACTACAATTTTGATTTCAGAAATCTCAAACCAATCCCAAAAATTTGATTGATCAATTTTTAAAACACCATCTTTAAAATTAAATCTAAGCCTTTTTCTATATAGAGACTCGGTAAACCATTCAGAATTATCTCTTTTATAATAAATTGCTACATATGGGGGGCTATCTTCAACTAAGTCAGGAATAAGTAAAGTACAAATAGACTCGTTGAACTCACCCTCAGAAGTAACAAAGTCAATTTTTGTAAAATTATAGACTCTTTTCTTTAAATTTTTATATTCTACTATATTTTTTTTATTTATTTGTGCAAAAACACAATTGATGAGTAAAAAAGCACAGCAAGTTAATATTAAGGGATGGTTTTTCACCCCCTAATTTGTGCCTACTTTTTCTTCCTCCCAAATAGTCCTTTTTTCTTTGGAGGCTCTTCTTTAACCTCTGGCTTAGAATCCGAGCTATCAGAATCTCCTAATTTCCCGGCCTCTTCAAGCTTTCTTTCCCATTCACTCATTTCACCTTCAGGTTCAGTATTCTCAGTTTTAGACCCTTGATTATCTCCAACTTCCAAAGATGCATCCGGATTATTCCATATTTCTTTTAACTTTTCATGTCTTTTTTCTGCATTTTCTTTCAAACTAGCCATCATCTCGCTTACTTCCTCATGAAAATCTGCAATTGTTTGCTCTAGCCGTTTGATTAATTCTTCTTGTAATGGGCCACCAAATCCGTCACCTACTTTCTCCATTAGATTTCCAAATTGATCCATTAAATACTTTTTTTGTGGATCGAGAGTACTTCCTTGATCTTCCCCATTGTTTTCAGGTGCTTTTTCTTCTGGTTTTGTTGGCATACAAACTCCGATTTATTGATTATAATTTTCTTCATTATACTCTGCTTCTGATAGTATAATGGTTTCAGATGATGTTAATAATGTACTTACGGCATCAAACACTTCGCTACTAAAAATAAGACCTAATATTATTCCATTTAAATACCTATAAAAGGCTATATCATTCCTTGGAATATTATAATCGTTATAAATAACTGCCCTTTGAGAATTGTAACTATAAGCCCCAATAAACCCTAAAAGCCCGGTCCCTACAAAAAAATAATTTTTATACTTATCATATTTTCCAAAGGAATCTCTGTAAGAGATCCTGTCCAAGTCACTTAGACTAATTTTTTCGATTATAGATGGTCCTTGAACATATAGAATGTTATCTTCTACTTTCAACAGCGTTCCTCTTAGCTTCTTATTATCGCTATGTTTAATAACAATAAACTGAGGTTTGGGGATGTCGTTAATAATTTTTTCAGCTCTTATAAAATCCATTCCCTCATACATTTCAATTTTTCTTTCTTTTGTAAAATCTGGAAGATGATCAACTTTATTTTGAATTTTTTGAAACTCACTTTGATCAATATACCTCCGAACCGTTGTCTCCATCCCTTGAATTTGTTTGACAATAGTAATTCTGAATTTCCCATTTCCAATATCAACTATTTGAGCGCTCAAAAAGCCTTTTTCATCTGGAAAAATCCTATAAAACCTATTCTCATGAATATCTATTTCAGTCCCCACTTTTTCACTCACTATTGCAACATTTGTTTGTGAATAAATAAATCTGAAAAAAAATAAGAAATAGAAAACTTTTTGAACTTGAGAAAATAGCATTAAAAATTAAAAGCGGTTTCAATCGTAGTTTGTCTGATTGGTTTTAATACTCCTGTACCATCGTCCCTGTAGTATTGTCTAAAATCCCATATTAAACTAACTCCTCTACTTAATTCATAACCAATTCTATACCCCATGATTGTGTTTTCTGATGCATTTTTAAAGTCAAATGGATTTGGTTCGTTATTCCGCTGATAGTAAGCCATAGCAGAGTTAATTTTTGGTATATTATCTGTGTTAAGGTTTAAGAATGCTGTAAAACTTTTAATTTCTAATGAATCTTGAGTCATATTTGTATAGGAGGCTGAAAAATTAACTAAATCAAAAAGATTTAATCCTGCTGAACCGTATAACCCACTTGAACTTGATCCAGAATCATCCACTTCATAATCTCCAAAAACCATCATATCCTTAGTTTGTACAATTGTAGAGTCAGATCCTGACAAAGTATCAGTTTTTGTAGAAATCACTACCCTATTAAGATCATACGCTTGATCAAAAAATTGAGGTATATACGAATCCTTTATTAGTCTATACTCCAATGAAAGACTTAAGATTCCAAAAATAGTGGAATTGAAGCCAGGAATGGTTATCCCATTTCCTTTTCTTTCTATTCGTGAAATATTTTTAACTGAAGGAAAACTTAGACTATTGAATTCTGAATAAATATTCAAAGAAAATGCTTTACTTTTAAAAATTGGGTATCCAACATCAAATGAAAAACCAGATACCTTTGCCTCATTNNTNTTAAGACTAAATGGTCTAGCTTTAAGGGTCAATTNTTCTTCATTTTCATCTAAAATGTTATTCCCATTTGCATCAATATCTATCGAATCTTCTGGCACTGATATTCCATTTCCTGGATCAGGATACCCGTCTCCATCCGTATCATTCCACATACTACTATCATTAGGGAAATCATCAAAAATGTCTGGATAGGTATCACTATCCGTATCTTTCATTGATGAAAACATGTTCGCATCCACAACATAATTAAAACCAAACGATATTGGTAATTGTTTAGATATTTTATAAGAAAGCCTAACTCCTGATAAGGTACCACCCCTTCCAATATCCTTAAGGTTAGAAAGAAAAAGTTCTCCAGATACAGGACCAATATTAAATCCTCCATTGATACCTACTCTCCTAACGCTAGGGAATTCCATTATATTAGAATAATTATTTACTAAGCCTCCGTAGCCAAGTGTCAAACTTTCCAGTGAGCCATATTTAAACCAACCGGGTTCCGTCTTCTGACCATATCTGATATAAAGAATTTTATCCAAAATTAAACTGGGGTCATTTTTTATATCCCACTTGTCTTGAACAATAGGTGCGATATTTCCTTCATTGTCAATATACAGAATTAAGTCTAAACCGATTCCTATTTTCCAAATATTAATTTCAGGCCTCAAAGCCAATTGATTATATAAAACTCCATCTAAAGTTGCAGATCCAATTCCAAGCCCCAAAGAGAAAGGTTTGGCTGGTGCTCCAGGGGATGGAATTTCAGACTCTGGATTTTGATTATTTTCCAAAATTTCTTCTTGATTTATGTCATCTGGTATCTGCTCTCCAGATTGGGTTTCATTTTCTACCTGAGGCTCTTCCTTGGGTTCTAAATCAGGTTCTAACTCAGGCGGGGAGTTTTGCTGTTGAGCTTCTATGTTTTGGGATTCTAAGATTTCCTCTAACTTAGATTCAATATTTTCTTCAACTTCAGGGTCTTGTGGATAATCTTTGGGAGTTGCTACAGCCTGAACCAAATCGCCTGTGGAATTACTAAAGGCTTTTTGGCCAGGACCTACAGTTACAGTTTGTCCACTAATCATATTTAGCACCTCGAAGGATCCTTCCTTACAAACAAATTGCTCAATACCTTTTTGACTAACAATAGCCGCAAATTCTGTTCCTTTAACACTTGCAACAGATACAGGTGTCTGGATACGAAAAGATTTGGTCCTTTTTTCTTTGTTAATTTTATTTAATAGCGTACCATGCACCAAATCAATAGTCCGGGTGTTAGGTGAATCCATAAAACTAAATTTGGTATTAGCTTTAATTTTAATAATAGACCTATCATCAATGTAAATGACTGCTGCGTATCCTTCGTCTCCTATTTTAATTTGATCACCGTTCACAATGGCAGCACCAGGTTTAGCTTTTTCAGAAAAGGTTTCCATACCTAATCTTTTAAAATATACCTTACCCTCAACTTTAATTAGTCTAGCGATAACGTCAGAACGTAAAGAACTAATAGATAAAAGTAAAAATAAGAAAAAATTAAATGCTGTGTGCTTTTTAATCATATAACGATTGAATTTATGTAAATTACTTTTTTCTAAACTTAGAAACTATAATTTCTAAATACTGAAAATTATTTTTAGAGAATCAATAATTATAAAATTACTTGGCTCATTTCCAATGTTTTTGTTTACTGGTGCCTCCAATCCCTGGATTAAAACTATTTGTTGGATCTAGTTTTTTATAAAATTCAGACAGGGCTGGTTTAGCAAAATATTCATGTCCAACATTATGCTCAGCTGGATACTCAGCACCGCGTTTATCATATGTTTTTAGTAATCTTTTCTGAAGTTTTTCAACATCCACACCTTTTTTTACCACATAATTATGATGCATTACATGACAGAATAAGTGACCATAATACAATTTCATTTCTATTAAGTTGTCCACTTCTGGAGGTAAAACTTCAAACCATGCTTTTTCATTTCGAGGTAATGCTATATCTAGTGACATTAGACCTCCAACTTCTTTTTGATTTATAGCAAAAAATCGGGGGGTAGCACTTGCTATAACAAACCGGTGTAAAATTGCTTTTTTAGCTTCTTGTTCTGTACACATAAAAAAGGAGCCCTCATTTTCAGCAAAAAACTTTTCAAAGTACTCTTTTGCTTCCTCAATTCCTTCATCGGACATTTCGACTACCCAATGATGCTCATAATTATTGCGATATTCTTCCATCCTTTTTGGTAAATGATTTGGCCATATGTTACTAAAGAATTGCATTATTCGATCTGAGAACTTATTCGGAAGAATTTTAAACTTTTCTGCTATTCTGTCTACATTTCTCTTGAGCTCAAATAATTTTGGAATGTAACTAGGGCCTAGTTTATCAATTACTACAAATGTATCTTTACAGTATTTTTTTGCAGCATCATAACAGTCTCTATGGAAATATTCTCCTGAAGTTGGTAAATGCTTAAATTTTGACAATATCTCTCTTCTCATCTTACCCAAAATTTTAGTACTATTGGTTCCCAAGTAAAATACCTGGCTTCTATTTGAAGTTGGATATGTATCAAGACGTACAGCCAAGACAGCAATTTTACCTGCACACCCTGAGGCTTCATGTAGCCTTCTTCCATCTGCATTAAATCTTGCAGGTGTACTGGAATTAATATCTCTTACTTGTTTTTGGTACTTGTTATCAGATGCCAATTTATTTGGATATTGAATACTGTCGTTACTGTAATTATGATTTTGCAAGTTAGTCAAGATCTCAACAGGTCCATCGCCCAATTCAATTCCAAGATTGTTAACCAATACCAACGTTCCTTCTGAATTAATTTGTGCAAATAGGGAGAGTTCTGTATATGCTGGTCCTCTTTTAACTAATGCACCACCCGAATTATTACAAACCCCTCCTACAATAGAAGCCCCGACACATGAGGAACCGATAACTGAGTGTGGGTCTCTATTATAATTTTCTAATTTATTTTCTAATTCAAACAAAGTACTCCCTGGAAATCCTACTATTTGCTTTCCATCATCAATAATGTGAATATCATCAATTAACATTGTATTGATGACAAGAATAGGACGATCATAATCATAACCGTAAGGAGTGGATCCTCCAGTTAGACCTGTATTAGCGGCCTGCATAATAACAATGACATTATTATCTAAGCATACTTGTAATATTTTCCAAATTTGAAGTAAAGTTGAGGGTTTAGCAACAGCAATAGCTTCGCCTTCACCATACCTCCATCCTTTACAATAAGATTCCATGCTCCATTTTGTTTTTAAAACACTCTTAGAGCCGACAATTTTTTCTAGTTCTGCAAGAAATAACTCTTTATCAATTGTCTTAATCATTTTATTTTGCCAAAGGACGACAATTATCTCTAATTTTATCCGGAACTAAGATTGTCTTATTAATTTCATAATTAAAAGAAACCATTTTAAAATATGCTGAACATAAAAGGTTATTATCCGGTTGCAAAAATATACCAGATATCAAATCATAACTTTTAGTTCCAATTCGAATGATTCTATGGCCAATTTTTAAAGACGATGGGTGGCTTAGCTGAGCTAAATAAGTTACTTCGATATTAGCTAATATAGTACTCTTGTCCATTCTCTTGTTAATTCCTTCAAATCCTAATTGCATGTACGTTTCAACCCTTGCCGTCTCCATGTACGATAGAAATGCAGTGTGATTCACATGCCCTAGTGCATCCATATCATTCCATCTCGTACTTAGAGATGTCCAAAAATCAAAATCTTTTGGTTTTAATTGATTTAAAAACATTCAATAAAATTAAACAATCAATCCTTTAAAAGTTTAACCTTAAAAATATATTTATTTGTAGATTTGAATATATGTATAAATCATTTTTACTATTTTTATTTCTTAACAATATAATTTTTTCACAATCTAATCCAGTAGAATTACCGCCTGAGAAAGGCGTTGAATTCAAATTAAATAGCCTTAGTGGAAAAGTTTTTGATGAGAGCACAAATGAGCCTGTTGAGGACGTAAACATTGAATTATATACAGGAAATAAAGTTTTAAAACATGCTCTATTAACAAATCAAATGGGATTTTTTACTAAAGACAATATTGGATATCTATGGAAACCTAGAATTCAGTTGTCACTTGAAAATTACAAGATGAAAACTATTCCCTTGCTACCAGAATTTCTCGATTCACTTGGNAATATNTANGTAGAACANTCNATNNAACCNNTTCCNGAAAATGANAGAGTNNNTNCNCTTGNAAGAAGTACCCTTNCAAAACGAGCNGAANTATTTTTTATNAAAGGNAANTTATTTTATTACNTATGTAAATAAACGATCNGCAAAAAAAATTATAATNANNGATGTNGANGCCATTGGANNATAAACCTNGANATNTNTCAATAATNNTAAANGGTAAAACATATGATGTNNCAAGGTGCTATGTTCCTCAAGGTGGCAGATATGAAAACCTATCTTTCATTTTAAAAACGNTATTATCCGACCCTATTTTTAAAGAGTCAGGACTACCAGTTTANATGCCTCAACACATGCTGGAGCCTACGGTTATTTTTGGGACAATTTTAGATAAAAANAATGGGGAACCAATCCCTGGAGCTGAAATTATCCTTTCTGAAGCANTAAATAAACCCACATATTTTAGTGGTCAAGATAGTTTAAGTATTACAAAAGTNATGCCTATGGCAGAATATTTTTCTANNCTNGANAAAAANAATAGAAAAGAAAAAAAGTTTTANANTTTTCAATACAACACATTTAAAAGAAGNGTTTCTGATGAANANGGTCGNTANGCATTTACAGTAAANCGTGCAGGCATATATCAATTAGAANTAACCCCNCCAGNNCAATATGTAAATGCAGTAAGAGGNAAACCAAATATTTTGGTTAAATATGGTCGTGGTGGATGGTATAAATCGAATTTTTCATTAAAACCTTGAAACCTATAACAACGTTTTTAATATTATGTTTACACTATATTCTTATGGCTCAAACTGAANCTGCAACTTTAGGAGGGGGATGTTTTTGGTGTGTNGAGGCAGTATATCAACGCGTTAAAGGCATCGAAAGTGTAAAACCTGGNTACGCAGGTGGACATACTAAAAACCCTACCTACAAAGAAATCTGTACGGGTAAAACAGGACATGCCGAAGTTGCTCAAATTAANTTTAACAAAAATATTATTACATATGAACAAATTCTAAATGTGTTTTGGCAGTCTCATGACCCCACTACACTCAATCGTCAAGGTAATGATGTAGGAACCCAATATCGATCTGTTATTTTTTACCATAATAATGAGCAAAAAGAAATAGCTGAAAAATCAAAAAAATATGCGGATAGTAGTGAATATTGGAAAGATCCTNTTGTAACAGAAATAACTATGTTAAATAATTACTCGGATGCAGAAGATTATCATGATAATTACTATGATAATAATCCAAATCAGCCATACTGTTTATTTGTTATTAGACCAAAACTGAATAAACTTCAAAAAGATGGAGTAATCGATTAGATTATTCAAAAGGTAATTGGTTAGAGCAAGCCTTCTCTTTTTAACAAAGCTTCTACCTTAGGTTCCCTNCCTCTAAAATGCTTATATAACTCTAAAGGGTGTTTAATATTTCCTTGTGAAAGAATATTATTTCTAAATNATTTAGCTGTCTCTTTATTAAAGATTCCATCTTCCTGAAACTTTTCAAAAGCATCTGCNTCTAAAACCTCTGCCCATTTATAGGAGTAGTAACCAGCAGAATATCCNCCNGCAAAGATATGTGCAAACATAGTNGATATNGANGCNCCTGGAGTNTCTTGCTCTCTTANCATAGTNTTTTCNANTGCCTTTCTTTCAAANTCNTCAACATTATCAACNTCANTATGNTGNCCAAACCANGCCATATCTAAATATCCAAATGTGAGTTGCCTAAGACAATTNGTNCCAGANCGAAAATTTTTNGATTTTTTTATTTTNTGAAGAAGTTCTTCAGGAAGTACCTCNCCAGACTCGTAGTGATGAGCNAAAAGTGCAAGAGCATCTTCCTCGCCTACCCAATTCTCCATNATCTGTGANGGTAGTTCNACAAAATCCCAGAATACAGACGTGCCAGCAATCCTCTTATACTTCCTNTCAGAAAGTAAACCATGTAAACAATGACCGAATTCATGAAAAATAGTCTGCACTTCTCTATATGTAAGCAGAGAAGGCTGTTCTTCTGTAGGCTTGGTGAGGTTACATGTTAAAGAAATGTGAGGCCTACAAACTTCATTTTTTACTATCATACCTTGGGATCGAAGCGCATTCATCCAAGCACCACCTCTTTTAGTACTTCTGGGAAAAAGATCTTCATACAAAATACCAATATGGGATTTATCCTCATCNAAAACTTCATAAACATTTACATCTTCATGCCATGTTTGAATATTATCCAACTTCTTGAAGTGAAGACCATACATCCTATTAGCAACTTCAAAAGCTCCTTTCATTACATTCTCAGACTTAAAATATGGTTTTAAACTATTTTCATCATAATCAAATAATTCTTTTTTTAACTTTTCAGAGTAATACGGAATATCCCATGATTTGATATCTTCAATTCCATCTAATTTTTTTGCAAGATCCGCAATTTGCTTTAAATCGTTTTTCGCATGATCAATACAAGAGTCATATAGACTATCCAAAAGGTTATAAATATTTTCTTGTTTTTCAGCCATTCTCTCTTGAAGGATATAATCTGCATAGTTTTCATATCCTAAAAGCTGAGCTCTTTTGTGCTTAAGGTTTGATATTTCCTTACAATAGGAATTGTTATCGTATTTTCCGCCATTACATTTACTAGAAGTGGAAATATGAACCTTTTTGCGTAAATCTCTGCGAGAAGAATACTGCATAAAAGGGGAAAAACTTGGGAAATGGCCAGTAACCAACCATTTACCTTCTTTTCCTTTGTCTTTTGCAGCCATTTTTGCTGCATCAACAACCGAATCAGGTAGACCTTCTAGATCTGTTTTATCTAGCCAAAGTTCAAATTCGTTTGTTGCATTTAATGTGTTTTTTGAAAATTGTGGAGAAAGTGTAGAAAGATCTTTATCTATATCTCGCAGCTTATTCTTATCCCTAGGACTTAATGCTGCTCCATTTTTAACAAAATCATTATAGGTTACCTCAAGAAGCCTAATATCATCCTCATCTTCCAATAAATGTTTATTCTTGTAAACATTCTCAATTCTTTTGAAAAGTTTTTCATTTAGGTAAGTATTGTTTTCAAATTCAGCTAACATTGGACTTATTTTATCTGATAGATTTTTGAAATTCTGATCAGACTCACTACCAAAAAGATGATAATATGCTCTGGTTACAGTACTAAGAATTTGACCAGACAACTCCAGAGCTAAAACTGTATTCTCAAAAGTAGCTTCCTCATCACATTCTGTGATTTTTTGCAGCGCCTGCTCTGCATCTTTGATACCGGAAGATATCGCAGGAACAAAATGTTCAGACTTTATATCATGAAACGGAATAGTACCAAAAGGACCTTGGGAAGGCTCCAAAAGAGGATTTTTCATATATGATTTCCTCTATTCTTTATTTTAGAAAAATCATTTTTTGAGTAGATACAAAACTCCCAGTTTGTATTGTATAAAAATACATACCCGCGGATACTTTACTACCATAAAAGTTTGTACCATCCCATGAAACTGTATAGGACCCAGGTTCTAAGTTTTTATTCACTAAATTTCGAACTAAGGATCCATTAACGTCATAAATATTTAAACTTACGCTATTCTTATTAGGTATAGTATAAGATATNCTGNGTAGATGGATTAAATGGGTTAGGATAATTTTGATTTAGAACAAATGNAAAAGGAATTTCATTATTCTTGCTCATCANTACTGACAAATTCAATGGTANCTGTAACAACATCCGAATAATAACTCCACTCGCCTTGNCCAACCATAGTAGCTACCCTGAAATAATAAGGAATGTTGTATTCTAGCTGATTAAAAGTNTAATAGCTATCAGGNGTATAGTACTCGACAANGTCTGAATTAAAAGAAAGATCTGTGGACATNTGAACACTATAATACTGAAAATTATCCTCTAACGATGGATTCCAAAATAAGGTTATGCTATTATTTTCAATAGTAAATGTAAACTCTTCAGGATGGGCAATGGTATATTCATANGCGCCCATATCNGGAGCTTCACCCTGAAATACTGTAATATCANCAATCCCGTCTCCGTCAATATCAGATGTACCNCTGTCTCGACATGGCGAATCTGCTTGAATATTAAAGTCCCCNTCTTCNGCATTTACAAATAAAGGATCTACACTGTCNATATTACCTTCTCCGGTACTNGAAGAGACATTAGAGTAGGTAATTGAAGATTGCCCATCAATAGNATTTGGATAATTGGACCAAACAATAGAGTTAATAATGCTAAGGTTACCATCTTGATTTTTGATAGCAGAATTATCAGCATTGTCTGTNTTTTGAGANACAGTAGTGTTTATCATATCAACATTAGCACTATAAAACATAGCAGCTCCGCCCCAAAATGCTGCATTNTTGTTAGTAATTTCCACATTCATAAGCTTGGTTCTTTCTGNTTCAGTGACATAGACAGAAATTCCACCACCATGCATATTTTGTGTGGAATTATCAGTGATAACAGAATTAGAAATTTCTGTAACGCCAGCATGGTGGAAAATACCCCCACCATGNAGTTTTGCAGTATTATTTTCCACAATTACATTATTTATNCGAGGTCCAATTAGTCTAAAAACNCCTATACCACCACCATTATAGGCATGATTTTCAGTAAGGTACAGATTCTCTAGTAAAACATTAGAAGAATCAAAGGANGCAAATGTTCCNTTTACATTGAATACTGAATTATCGTCATTTTGCAAAGAAATTGCTCCTCCTCCTTGACATCCTGCATTTTCAGCAGATCCACCAGTGATAGTGAAATTTGCAATGACTACATCTTCCACCTCTCTAACAATGAACCCACGTGCCTGTTTTTCTGGAGACGCCTCTACATCAATTACCGTATTCTCCCAGCTTTCTCCTATCAAATGAACATGATCTGGAATAGTTAAAGGAAATATTTCTCCAGTAGTGCTTGGTGAGTATAATCCATCTGCAACATGGATGGACATAGTGCTACCATTTTCTTTGGCTAGACTTAAAGCTTTTCTAATNGTAAGAAACGGTTNTTCCTCANTACCAGAATTTAAATCACTTCCAATTCCTGCATGGACGAAATAGGTGTCTTCNTCTATACAGTTTCCACTAATATTATTCTGGATGTATTCNGCATCTTTTGTTTTTGAATTTAAAACAAAATCATTTACCTCATTGTTCTCACAGTCAATATTATCAAAGANACTATTACTNAAATCGATAGAACCTTCAAAACCNAANGAATAAAAATTNTCGCCATCTCCNCTACCATTGTTTTCAAAATAGTTATTTTGAATATCCATAGTACCAGGGATATCTCTATTGNAATTCTGTTCTNAATTACTANNTGATCTATCTTCATCAAACTCAACTTCTTCTGCATTATAATGNCTCATGGCNCCACCATTTGTNACAGGATCCTCATTTTCCCCTTGATCATTTTGCGATGTAGAACCATTATTTAAAAATCGATTGTATTTAATNACTGGATANGCTTTGTACATAAGAATTGCNCCACCTGACTTTTCCTTACGATTTACTTCACCAGAAACTTGACAATCTAAAATATTCATTGTAGTGCCAATACCATTTTCAAATGTTAAGCCTAAAATTGTTGGAGCTATATTNCCATCGCGTATNATNAGNCAGCTTCCCTGATCTGTATCCATTGGAGTTTGCGCACCACTTATGATAGTATTATTTATATGTTCATTTTCTAGCCAATCTGAACTTAGATCATCAANTAAAGCATGGCTAGCAAGGGTAATTTCTTTATTTAACACNAGGTTTTCAAAATAGGTACCCTGGGAAACNAGAACNGTATCTCCTTCAACTGAAGCATCTATACCAGCTTGAANNGTAGCATAATCCTCAGGTACCTGAATGGTGGTAGAAAAAAGTAACGCTGAACTAAAAAAAGANAGANACAANAGNTTTTTCATGTTATTCTCCTAATTGGGTAATCNTAAAGTCACAAATCAACAGNTNGCTNTAGTATAATATTAATTGATCAGTAGGGTTCTCATCAACTAGTATATTTNATTTTTCTTTCCANGCGGCAGCTATAGTTGTATGTAANTTGGTTTGTAAAAATTTATTTCTNCCTTTTTTATCCTTGATATTTTTAGACCTTGCTTTCAACTCAAAATAAGCATTCTCTANGTATTCTGATGCATCTGNTTTATTTCCTAGATTGATCAAAGCNTCATACATAGCCCAATTAGTTAACACATAATCANTNGGANNNGGNTCCTTTTCTGANATAATTTGNTTAAAAAGNTCTAAATTNGNTTTTGTGTNCGTTTTNTTTTTANTTTTNAAATCAGTCAAAATTTGAAATGGTATAATGGAAAGTAGCTTTACACTGTCATCCTTAAAAAATCGAGAAGATCTAGATAAGAATACGTTACTACTATCGTAATTCCCTAAATAATAGTGACACATTCCTATGTAGCGATATTTTTCATTCATGTAAAAATCACTATTTTGAAGTTCCATTGATTTTCTAAACTCAGAAATTGATTTATCAAACTCATCTAAATAAAAATATGCTTGACCTTTATTAAAAATCGATGAATGAAGACCTTTATTATCTCCTAATTCCTTTTTGGTTTCAATACTCTTGTCATATTGAATGACAGCATTTTTAAAATCACCCATAGAAAAATAAATTTTCCCAAGATTATTAAAAGTTTTTCCAATGTTTCGGATATCTCCTAATTCTTGTTTTATTGCAATGCTTTTTTGATAGTATTCAATGGACTTGCTATAATCTTGGTCCTTCCAATACCAAATTCCTATATTGTTAAGACGCTTTGATATCGCTCCTTTGTCACCAAGTTCTTCTGCAATGGATAAAGCTTGTAACCAATTTTTTAAAGCATTATCCTTGTCACCGGATTGATAATAGGATATAGCCACACTATTTAGAGATTTCGCCATTGAATATTTATCATTTAGTATCGTAGAAATAGATAGTGCCTCAGAAAATTTTGCAACAGCTTTATCAAACTCTTTGTTTTTCCTTAAAAGGGTTCCTTGCTTTCTCAATGCTTCTGCAATTGTAGCATTATCCTGAAGAGTTTTTCCTTTAGTTAGGGCTTTGGAATAGTACCTAGAAGCCTCTTCATAATTGCCTTGCTCATCCTGCATTGTACCCATATAAATTTGAGCCATAACTAAATTTTCATCTTTTAAAATCGCTTTTTCCATCATATTCATAGCTTTCATATTATCATCTTGACTCACGCTCAAAGCATAAACACTTTTTGCTTGAAGGTATAGCTCATATGCTTCCGGATCAAATTCTAAACGCTTGAATTCGCTAGAAGCCTCTATATCCAGTTCTTTGATTATGTTCTCAACCAATACTCCAACAATAGTCTGTAAATTTTTACTCTCTATAAACCATTTATTTATAAATCTATCTTTCTCTTGATCAGAGTCATATAACCTGCATCTAAGATTAAAACCATTTTCGTCTGCCTGAATACTACTTTGAAATACATATTCAACACCAATTTCATCAGCTAATTCATCCAAACTTTTATCTGTTTTTTTATATTTCTTAACCTTTCCAGTTTCTGAAACTTTTAAAAGACCCTGTGAAGTACTTGCAAGATCAAAGATAAGATCTTCTGTAATCGTTTCTATATAATTGAGTTCGCTATTGTTTCCAACGTCCATATACAAAATAGCAATCGACTCTACACTGTCCTGTTTTGTTAAAAATAAATATAAAAAGAGGAATAGGCACAATGCCAATCCTGCGGATACATACATAAAGGTTGAGCTTTTCTCTAATTTTGCAGAGACCTCCGACATATTTGTTTCCGGTAGACCATGAGAATTAATACAGTATACTTCTACACTTTGCCCGACGCCCTTCAATTTAGGTTTTCCTAAATATTTCGTTGTAAAGTGACTTTCTCTTGCAATAGCGTCATTCACCTTATTAGAAATTGCAATTCCTCCAGGTGCTGAAAACGCTTCAATCCTTGAAGCAATGTTTACGTCATCCCCAATTACATCATTCTCCATCAAAAGGATTTCACCTTCATGCATCCCTATACGCAAGTTCAAGTGCTCTACATCTCTAGCGGCCTCTTGAATTTTAATACAGCCATTAACAGCATCGGTTACTGTTTCAAATATAAGTATAAGGCCATCACCCATCTCTTTAAGCCATTTACCATTATATTCTTCAACTATGGGCTTCAAAAGATCTCTTTGCGTATCTAAAAGAGAAGTTGCTAAGGTTTGATCATCTGCAGTTATTTTTGTAAAACCTACGATGTCAGTAAATACAATAGCCGCTAATTTTCTTTTGTGTTCTGCCATGGTATTAAGAATCTAACAAAAGCACAAATAAGTAAAAATATGCTTTTTTTCTCTCAGTCATGTCCGCTTATTATTTCAAGCTTGACAGTTTCACAATTCTTCCTGGATTTTCAAGAGCAACATAAATATTGCCGATAGGGTCTATTTCCACATCCCGCACACGGCTTCCAGGCTCATAAATAATTTCTCTCTCGACCATCTTTCTATCATTTACCACTACTCTCTCTAAATATTCAAATTTTAAGGAAGTGACTAAAATATTTCCATTCCAAGATCCAAACTCCTCACCTCTATAAACTTTCATTCCACAAACAGCAATACTTGGTGTCCAATGCCAAATCGGTTGTTCCATTCCCTCTTTATGCGTGATGTCTGTAATTTTTGTTCCGTTGTAGTTTACTCCATATGTAATAACAGGCCACCCATAGTTTTTGCCTTTCTCAATAATATTCAGCTCATCACCACCTTTCGGTCCATGCTCCAATTCCCATAGCCGACCACTGGAGTCAAAAGCTAAACCTTGAGGATTCCTATTTCCGTAGCAAAAAACAGATGATGGGTTTCCATTCTTATCTAGAAAGGGGTTATCAATTGGAATAGAGCCATCTAAATTTATACGATGTATCTTTCCATTAGGCAGAAATTTATCCTGTGCATCATTTTGTTTACCCCTATCCCCAATACTGAAATATATATATTTTTCATCGATTACTATTCTACTACCGAAATGATATGGACTTGATGAATAGTGAGTATCATTAGTCCTATAAATCACCCTAAGATTTTTTAATTCATCTTCAATTAATTCTGCTTTAGCAATCGCTGTAAATGAGATATTATTAAATGGTTTGTCTATAATATCGCTGTAAGATATGTAAATGATATTATTTTCTTCAAAGTTGGGATTGATTTCCACGTCTAATAGACCTCCCTGACCACGATAATAAACATCAGGTATTCCTTTGATTTCTATTTTCCTTTGTCCATTTTGTGATACTTTATACATTTTCCCAGAAATATCATTTACCAAAAGGCTTCCATCTGGCAAAAAGGCCATACCCCAAGGAATTTTATACCCATCAGAAAATAATTCTACATTAAATGTTTCAAGATCAGTAGATACTTTATCACTATCCCAATCATCAGCTATTGTAAATTGAAGGGCCAGCACTAAAGTGAAAAATACTTGGATTATCATATTTTATTTCTTTTTACCAGTTTGAATATCCCACAATTGCGAATAATAACTATCTCCATCATTTATTAAAGATTCGTGGTTACCTTTCTCCACGACTCTACCATCTTTGATAAGAAAAATTGTACTACAATTTCTAATAGTAGATAATCGATGAGCAATAATAATAGATGTTCTTCCTTTCTGAATATTAAACAAGGCTTTTTGTATGAGTTGCTCTGTTTTATTATCAACAGATGATGTGGCCTCATCAAAAATTATAATATCTGGATTTCTAACTATAGTTCTTGCGATAGCAATACGTTGCTGCTGCCCACCTGATAGCATTTGTCCTCTTTCACCAACCATTGTATCAAAACCTTTAGGTAATTTTTCAATAAACTCCGTAGCCTGACTTTGAATAGCTGCATGCTCAATTTGATCCATTGATAAATTATTTAATCCATAACCAATATTATCTTTAATAGTAGCGTTAAATAAAAATGGGGACTGATTAACAATTCCAATCCTTCTACGCAAAAAGCTAATATCAATAGTATTTATTGAGGTATCACCAATAGCTATTTTCCCATTGTCAATATCATATAATCTTAATAGTAATTTTGCTATTGTAGTTTTACCGGATCCAGTGTCACCAACAATACCAATAGAAGACCCAAATGGAATGGATAAATTAAAATCCTTAAATAAAGGCTTTTGATCATCGTAGCTAAAGCCTACGTTTTCAAATAAGATATCTGCTTTACAGTCTTTTAAAAATATTGGAGAATCAATATTCTTAATTTTTCTTTTTACACTTATCATGCTAAATATTCTTTTTGTAGATGCCATTGTCCGTTCAAAATCATCAATCAAAGCAGAAAGAGTTGTAAACGGCCACAAAAATCTCTGAGTTAAAAATACTAATACACTATAAGATCCTACATCTAATGTGCCATTTAGCGCCATATAGCTTCCTATTAACATCGTACCAAGAAAACCTGCTAAGACACCCATCCTTATAAGTGGATTGAAAGCACTACTTATAGAAATAGCTCTAATGTTTTCTTGCTGATATTCTTGACTCATTTTAGTTACGGATTGCTTTTCAAATGAAAAAGTCATCAAACTTTTTATTATCTGAATTCCCATCAGATTATTTACAATAGTAGTGTTAAGTGCCCCAACTTTTTCTCTAATAGTTTTGTACCGTGGTGATAATTTTTTTTGAAAGGAAACTCCTATAAAAAAAATTATCGGAACCGGAACGATTGCTATGGATGCAATTAAAGGAGAAATGTAGAAAAAAATGATTCCTATTAAAATTGTCGATGTTGTCACCTGAATAATCTGATTGACACCGTTGTTTAGGAACCTTTCTAATTGGTTTACATCATCATTTAATATAGATGTAATATTTCCTATGGTTTGTTTTTCATGCCAACTAAGATCTAAAAGTTGCGCATGATCGTATGCTCTTATTCTCAAATCATGTTCTAAATTTTGTGCCAAACCCCTCCACTCTATCAGGTATAAATATTCAAATAAAGATTCTAATACCCATATTGCAAAAGTCAAACCTCCAATAAATAAAACCTGTGAGTTAATGGATTCAAAGCCCAACGATGCCACAAAACTTTGATTTTTTTTGACGACTAAATCAACAGCAACTCCAATTAACACTTCTGGAGCTACATCAAACAACTTATTTAACACGGAATAAGTAGAGGCTTTTACAACCCTTCCTTTCCATTGTCTGAGGTAAGCGCTCAATAAATAGACGGGATTATTATTTTTTGATTTATTCATTTATAAAAATTATCCGAATACTAATCTATCCGAAAAGAACATTCTTCTGGTTTTGAAAATATCCTGTGTCTGTTTTTTGCAATTACTTTATAGACGAAATCTCTTAATGGCAATGGCACAATCCAAAGTATAGGAAACCATATTTTCCAATACCATTTTAGATATAATAAACATCGAATTGCGCCTGAAGATCTTATATACGATTTTTGATACCTATAAAGGTACAAAGTATCTTGATTTTGGTAACCCTTTGGAAAAGTTTGTATTAATTCTTGAGAATGATTTGAATCTATAGATTGAAACTTAATTTTTTTTCCTGAATCCAAATTTTTATTCATAAATATGGCCAACCTATTACACAGCCCACATTCTCCATCTAAAAGCAAAATATCAGTGTTTTTATCAATCATTTAAGGATAAATCATTTAGTTAAGATGAAAATATATTTTTGGCATAATGATAAAATTATGATTGGAATTCTTTATCAAAATTTAATTCAATAATGAAGTATTAAGATACAGACTTTATAATCCCACTTTTAACGTTTTTAATAAACAAAAAACCCCACAACGCAGGGCTTTTTAACTGTGATTGAAAATTATTCTACGGTGCTATTAGCATTACTCTTATCTCATAGTAGGCATCGACATGGTACTGACCATCATTAGTTGTAAACTCTATTACCAAAGTATGTGGACCAGGTTCTAAAGCTTTTGGTTCAGAAGGATTCACAGTAACAGGAGCTGACTCACACCCTAATCCTCCCCCTGGCGCCTGTCCATCTCCTATCACTTCACCATTTAAACTAAATTTGATTAAATCATATCCGGCTGATTGAGCTTCTCCATAACCAGAGAATTCTATATCTAAAGTAACAGGACTATCTCCTTCAATCTGAATATTTGCTGTCGCTGTACCCATTTGGGTATTTGGATTCTCACCATCACAATTTTGACTATCCTCCACCCTGAATTGCAAAGACTGCGATAACCAGTCATCTCCTTCCATTTGATCTGTGATATTCCATCCGTAATCAGTATTCTCTACGTTTCCATCCCAAAAACTAAGGACACCTGTATTATTTGGATTGGATGTATTGGAACCAGCGACTAGACCTTCATCCGAAAGTTCCCACTCTAGGCCATTTACAGGTACAACACTTGAAGGGGTCACCGTTATTTTTTTACTTTCGACTGAAGATGCACCATATTTATCCGATACAGTACAAGTGATAAAATACACGCCTTCAAAAAGTGGTGCTGTCCAAATAGCACTATCTCCAAAGGTCTCTAAAGTTCCACTGGAGCACTGCCAATTATAACTTAGTTCATCATTATTCTGATCTGTTGCTAAGCATTTAAGGTATACTACCAAACCAGCTTTTACAGAATCAACATTAGCTGTGATTTCAGAGATTTCATTTCCTTGGTTATATAAATCTTCACAACTGAAGGAAATAATGAAAACAAGTAAAGAAATTGTAACTTTATTAAGTCTCATAACACTTTAACATCTATTGTCGTAATTGTTGCTCCATCCCTGCTGTCCGAAACTTCACAAGATATGGAAAAATAACCAGTTTCATCCGGCGCAATCCAGATCGCTGTATCCTTATCATTTGGACTACTGATGCTGCCTAAGGTACAATCCCACAAGTAAGTAAGTGATTTCTTGTCATCCTCATCAGATGCATTGCAAATTAAAAGAACAGAACCACCAGAAACTATCGAATCGGGTATTGCAACTATACTTTCAATGATTGGAGGGTTGTTATTTCCTACACAGAAAAAATGAATAAAGGAAAAACAAAATATGAAAAATATATTTTTAATTTTCATTTTTAATCCGTCTAAAGGGTTGATTTCTTACTATATCAGAACCATAAAATACAAAACAAAATGTTAAATAAAAGAAGTCTGTAATTATTTTTTTTATTTTAATGCCACCTTTAAATTTATCTATTGAACTGAAATCATAACAGGTAGATGATCTGAAATATGCCTATTATTACTTAATCTATCATCAATATGTCTGTAGGAAATGACATTCATTTCTTTGACAAAGATATAGTCAATTCGATTATCCATTGGATGCATAGTATCAAACCCATTAAATGTTCCCCTGGGCCCCTTTAATGTTGTTGAAGAAATTTCCAAGGCATCTTGTAAATTATTTTTAAATATTTTTATAGGATCACTATCAGGATTTGAATTGAAATCACCCATAAGAATTACCGGGAGAGACTTAGTATTTAATTCCTTAATTTTTTTAAGAATTAGCTCAGATGATTTTTTCCTAGCTGTCTTCCCTACATGATCGAAATGGGTATTAAAAACCCAGATCATTTTATCTGACATTTTCTTTTTAAATAGTCCGTAGGTACATATTCTTTCTAACGCAGCGTCCCAACCAATGGAAACTTGATCTGGGGTATTAGACAGCCAAAAAGTAGAGTTTTCTTTAACCTCGTACTTAGTTGTATCAAAATAAATAGCACAGAACTCCCCTTTTAGCTTTCCATCATCTCTTCCTACACCAATGTAATTATAATTTTTTAGGGTAATGTCTATCCACTCTACTTGATTTAACAAGCCTTCTTGAATACCAAAAATAGATGGATCGTAATCCATTAAAAGTTGACTTAACCTATCCTTTCGTAAAGACCATAAATTTTCTTTATCCCATCTATTATCGTATCTGATATTATAAGAGATAATGGTATCTTTTGTTTTGACATGCCTATTGGAATAGATTTCATTCTTATCTTCACCGACTGTAAATGAAAATTCTGTTTCAATATTTCCGAAGAGATAAAGAATTACAAAACAACCAAGTATACCCACAACTATACCTATCGATAAACTTTTAGTTTCAATTTTCACAATAATCCCCTACTCATTCTTGCTTACAAAAATCTATCATTCTTTCCAAAAATAAGAAACCCCGCGAAATACGGGGTTTCTAAAATAAAAAATGTAAAGATCCTTTAAATAATGAAAAATCGAAAGAATCTCAGGCTATTTTAAGATAACCATTTTTTTTGTTGACTTAAAAGCACCAGCCTGAATCATGTAAAAATACATTCCTGCAGGTACTAATTCACCATTATTATTCGTAGCATTCCAATTAATTTCATAAAACCCAGCAACCTGTTTTATATTTATTAATGACTTTATGCTTCTACCCATAAGATCATATATAGATATATTTACAAATGCATCTTTTGCTAGAGCATATTGAATTTTAGTCGTTGGATTAAATGGGTTTGGATAATTTTGACCTAAAGCAAATTCAAGTGGAAGCATAGATCCATCTACAGATAATACATCACTAGCATCAAAAGAAATATTTCTCATTTCATTGGAGATTAGTGTGTCATTTTCATCGGTTACATGAACTACCCAATCTGCTTGTAAGCTATTTCCTCCCGTTGCGGTTATAAAGTCAAGAATAGTTTGATACGAAACACCTAATTCACTAGTCATTATGACTGTGTCCAGTAAAACTTCTGAGTTTTCATCAGCTAGCGTAAAATGATTTTCTAGACCTTCTTGAATCACTTCATCATTCACTTCCCAGGAAAAGGTTACTTCAGCTTGATTACTTATATCTTCACCTGTAACAGAGAAAAAGGAACTGTCATCTGGAGAAATAAGGTTTACTTCTACATGGATATATCCTTCAGATATTTCAGACATCTCTCCCGTATTTCCGGAGTAATCGGTTGCTTGAATCATGTAAAAATACGGTGTAACCCAGCTTGCAGTCGTATCGAGAAAGGTATGCGAGCTTCCTTGCCATACTAGATGATCTTCATTTGCAACAAAATCGGACTGGTCTGATCTATAAATACTGAAATGATTCAAATCTTCAATATTCATTGGTTGCCATGTGATCTCTATATCCGTGCCTGCTTGATGAGTCACAACTTCGGTTGGTGCTGGAGGACCAAGGTTATCCAAAGAATATCCAAACATAGATTCCGACTCATAGGTTCCCTCATTAAGAAATGCGATTAATTTAAATTCCGTTAATCCATTACTCGAAACTGTCGAGTCTGACATAGTAGAAACTTCTGCTATATACGTATCCTGACCTGTAGCAGATACAGTACCGGCACCAATCCATTGGGTTGTATCATCCACAGTGTCCAATCGAAAAAGAGTATAAAACTGTCCTGCCATTTCAGAGTGATCAAAATAAGAACGATCAAAATGAATATATACTCTTCCTCCCTGGTCATTTGGAACATCTTCTACAGATGTTAATACTGGGCTAAAGTTTTCAACATGTAAATGAAAAGTGTCTAAGGAAGCAGTATCACCATCATCAACACTTAGAAGTAATAAAAAATGGCCTAACGTATCGGATAAACCATGTAAAGTATTGTCTGTAATATGAGCCCATTCTGGTACAATCGCACTATCACCAAATGCGATAACCAACTCCTCTGAATCCACATCATCCACATGAAGTGGAACATGGAATTCATAGTTCAATCCCACCAGCGCATGCATTTCACCATGGAAGAACGGAGCATCGTTAACTGGATTGACTATAACTGTCCTACTATCGCAAATTTGAAACTCTCCATCTTCTACACATAAAGTTATGGCGCCTTCTCCATTAAAATCTGGATCAGCAAAAAGAATTACATTCGACTGATTCTCTCCATCCCAATCTAGGTGAATAAATTCAGATTCTGAAAATAATGCAAAGCTTAGTTCTTCAAGTAAATTGTCCACATCAAACCAAGCGCCATTGTCCATCATTTGAGCAATGGATGGCAAGGAGAACATCTGATCTTCATCAAAATAAGTTGTATCATTGGAAATAGAAACAACAGGAGAGTCGTTTACAGGAACTATGGTAACTATTACGGTATCCGATACAGAGGCCCGTGTTGGGTTTGAAGCAGTCACAATCAACTCTGTTTGGCCGTTTACATCTTGAAAAGATGTAAACTCAAGCATTTCGTTCTCAATTGCGACACCCAATATATTTTCGTCACTCACCACAAATTCAAACGTTAAATCTCCATCAATATCTTTGAATACTTCATTTAGGTCTATTTCTACCGTGTCTTCAAAATCTTCTTCTAAGTAAAAATCTGTTAGATACAGATCCACAAAAGGGACATCGTCTACAGGTTCAACTGTAAGCGTAAACGATATCTCATCAGAAAGATCACTCATATCATTTTCTACAACAGCTGTAACTAGAACTTCTCCATTCCAGTCTGGAGCAGGAATAATCGTAGCGCTACTTCCTTCCATTTCTACTACAACGGCTAAGGTATCTGTGTAAGCAGAGAAAGAATATACATCCTCATTAGAAGTCAAAAACACACCAAACGGCTCTAGATCAATCGTATAAGTTTCGTCTTCGAGGATTGAAGCATCTGGCATTTCACTTAGAGATGGCTGACAATGGCCTACCCATTCATACGGCCAAACTGCATTGTTTTGGAAAGCGTCATCCATATAACATTTATTA
>NZHK01000112.1 GCA_002691285.1 Fidelibacterota bacterium
GGAATATCTTCTTTTTTGATTCCAAAAGTTATTTTTTCTACATTAATAAACGCACCAGATCCCTCATTCCCAGAAACAATTATATCCCCTGAAATGTTATTAAGGATTAAGGAATAAGAACCATCATCAGGTAAAGTTTTGAAACGATATGTCTGCTTTATTATAGTGGGGTTAGTATTCGCAAAAACTGCCATGAATAAACATATGAAAATTTTTATGGAGGTATTGATATTTTGTTTCAGCATAATTTCAATTTACAATAGCTGTATAAACAAAAAAAGCCCTCTACTGAGAGCTTTTTAAGAAGATATTATCTTTTCTTATAGTCCGGTCTCTGCAACTGTATGTTTTACAGCTGTAAGAGTCTTTTTAAGTTCGTTTTTTTCATTATCGTCCAATGTGAACTCTAGTATTTTCTCAACTCCTCCAGATCCAATTACGGTAGGAACACCAATAAAATAACCATTTATTCCAAATTCTCCCTCGCAAAGAGAAGCACAAGGAATAACTCTCTTTTTATCTCGAAGAAAAGATTCTGCCATCTCAATTGCTGATTGAGCTGGAGCATAAAAAGCAGATCCATTTCCGAATAATTTCACAATTTCTCCTCCTGCTACTCTAGTTCGATCTTCTATTTCTTTAAGCCTCTCTGGTTGTATTAAATCTGTCACTGGGACACCGCCAACCGTAGCTAATCTCGAAATAGGAACCATTGTATCTCCATGGCCTCCTAAAACCATACATGTGACATCTTGAACAGAATAACCTGTTTCCATAGCAATGAATGCTCTAAAACGACCGCTGTCTAGAGCGCCAGCCATTCCAACTACTTGGTTTTTTTTGAACCCAGAAACTTTATGAAAGGCATATACCATAGCGTCAAGAGGGTTTGATATAACAATTACAAAAGCATCGGGCGCGTTTACTTTTATGTTTTTTGCGACATCTTTCATAATTCCTAGGTTAATTTCTAATAAATCTTCTCTATTCATTCCAGGCTTTCTGGGGATGCCTGCAGTGATAATAAATACATCTGTTCCTTTCACATCATTCCAGTCAGCTGATCCGGTAATATTAGAATCATAGCCTTCATGTGGTCCTAACTGCATTAAGTCTAATGCTTTACCTTTGACCATACCTTCTGATTGAGGAATATCAAAAATCACTACATCGCCTAATTCTTTTTGAGCTGCTAATAGTGCTAGATTTCCCCCTATTTGCCCACCTCCAATAAGTGTAATTTTTTTTCTTGCCATAAAGTTTTCCTTTAAAAAAAAATCCCCAGAAGGGGATCTTTTTAATTATTTAACATAACATTAACAAGTTTTCGATTTCGACCTCTTTTGCTGAATTTCACTATTCCATCTGCTATGGAAAACAATGAATCATCATTCGCTCTACGCACGTTTGCTCCTGGATGAAATTTAGTTCCTCGTTGTTTTAAAATAATAGTACCTGCTAATACAGATTGTCCGTCCGCAACTTTTAAACCAAGATAGCTAGGATTCGAATCCCGTCCATTTCTAGAACTTCCCTGACCTTTTTTATGTGCCATAATTTATTCTTCCTCCTCCATAACTGCTTCTGTTGAAATTGTTTTTACCTGACTAGATTGACTGTTCCCAACCTCAATTGTGTTAAACTCAATCTCTGTGAACCACTGCCTGTGTCCGTTTTTTCTCTGATATCCCTTTCTTCTTTTTTTCTTATAGACTAAAATTTTCTTATCTCTTCCATGCTCAACAATTTTTCCAGTAACCGAGGATCCTCTTAATACAGGATTTCCTATTTCTGTG
Source organism: Fidelibacterota bacterium (assembly GCA_002691285.1). Classification (GTDB taxonomy): domain Bacteria; phylum Fidelibacterota; class Marinisomatia; order Marinisomatales; family UBA1611. The sequence continues at coordinate 1,797 of NZHK01000112.1, forward strand.
TTTTCACCATTATTAATTAGCAAAACCTTATCAAATGTTAAAAGGGTACCAGGTTCACCTTCTTGTTTAGGAACCCTTATACGAGCACCAACTATTGCCTTATATTGTTTTCCTGAAATATTTATTATCGCATACATAATTAATCCTTAAAAAGGACGGCAAATATACAAGGTGTTTTAATCTTTTTCAAGACCCATTTCTTTTGTTATGTCTACATCATCTTTAGATCTAAAAAAACGAAACTCATCTAATNTTAAATCNGCGTTCTCAATAATTTTNAAATGAATAAAATTTTTCCACATTAGTCCCTTCAATACGCTCTTTTTNTCCTTGTTGAGGTAATTTGCATTTTTGGGNTGCAGATGCAATTTAATTCTTAAACTCATATANTTTGCTTTATATCTTCTTAGCCAATGTTCAATTCGAGTTATTAGCGTTTCAATTGAAATAATTTTTCCAGATCCTTTACAGGAGGGGCACTCTTCACTCATTGAATCCAGAAGACTTACCCTAATCCTTTGGCGAGTCATCTCCAAGAGGCCAAATTCGGTAATGGGAGCGACCGCTACTTTAGCACGATCTTTTTTTAATTCTCTACGAAGCTCATGGTATACTTTTTTTCTATTTTCTTCTTTTTTCATATCAATAAAATCGATCACAATTAAACCAGAAAGGTCTCTTAATCGTAGTTGCCTAGCAACCTCACGTGCTGCCTCAAGATTTATTTTCAATGAGTTGTCTTCGTGAAGCTTTTTTCCAACAAATCTTCCACTGTTTACATCTACTACTACCATAGCCTCAGTTTTCTCAATAATCAAATATGCCCCGCTTTTTAGCCATGCTTTTGGGCGCATAAGTTTTTCAATCTCGCTTTCTATACCGAAGCTTTCAAATAACGGAGCCTTCAATTTGTATAATTCCAACCTATCTAAAAGGCTAGGAGAAATGTCTTCTAAATATTTTTCTGTTTTTTTAAATAACCGTTTAGAATCTATAATTATTTTTTCTACATCGGGGGTAAGGAGATCTCTAACTACACTAGATGCAGTTTCTAAATCTTCATACACAAGGACAGGAGCTGCTCCAGAATCCGCTTTTGTTTGAATTTTTTCCCAATTTTCCATTAATTGATTAAAATCATTTTCAATGTGATTTTCTGATTTACCTTCAGCAACGGTACGGATTATAATTCCAAGATCTCCTTTGCGTAAAGATTGTGCAATTTTCTTTAGTCGACGTCGCTCATATTTATCCCATATTTTTTTTGAAATACCTATATAATTAGCACCGGGTACTAAAACTAAAAGCCTTCCAGGAAGAGCGACCTCAGTAGTAACTCTTGGACCCTTTCCTGCAAACGGCTCCTTGATAACCTGAACGAAGATTTCTTGGTCTTTTTTTAGATCAACCTCGATATTATCATTTTTATGATTTTTATTTTTTTTATGTCCTTGTAAATATTCTTCTGTTTCAATTTCAGAAAAAGGTAAAAAAGAATTTAGCTCATAGCCGATATCTACAAATGCGGCTTGCATTCCAGGGAGAACATTTTCTACTTTCCCTTTGTAAACATTTCCAACCATTCGATGATTATCTTGCCGTTCAATATAGACTTCCACCAATTGGTTATCTTCTTGTATAGCAATACGAGTTTCCTCCATACTTTCATTAATAAAAATTTCTTTACGCATATTGTACCTAAACCCTCTCACTATGCATTGTGCACTATTATCCAAAAACCTATAAAGGTTTCGAAACGCACTAACGTGTATTTGTTATGTAAAAGAGACTTAGAAAAGGAAGGAAAATTTTGGCCCGTTTATTCGGGTGATAAAAAATGTGTCTTTTTCGTAAAAAAAAATTAAAAATTTGTCATCCTTCTAAATCCCATCATTACAAAATTAACTTATTTCTTTGATTCTTTCAATGGATATAAAACCCTAATTTCGTATATATTAACTCATAGTCTTTTTGGGAAAAGTAACTGAAAATTCTTCGTTTGATTATCTTTTTTGTTTTTAGTTTCGCAATAGCATTCGCGAAAATTGAAATAATTGCATTATGTCTTGATGTAAATGGCCCAGTAATGCGAAAAGGAAGTGTGAGAAGCGGGCTTATTAGAAGAGGCGATTATATTTATCATGGAGATAAGATCATTACTGGTCAAATTGGATCTGCATCGTTTATTATGATTTATGAGGATACTTCTATAAGAGTATATAATAATTCTGTTTTTCGATTGGTAAGTGAACGGTATAGTTTGCTTAATCATTCTGAGCTCGCATTGTTTGAAGGTAAAGTTATTATAGAGGCTGATGATAATTTAGGCTATAGTTTTATATTGAATACTCCTTCTACTAAAGCAACGGTCTCAGGCACAAATTTTTTGGTTGAATACCAAGAAGATTTACTTTTTAAGGGTGCAGATTATTCTATTTTTACTGCTCTAGAGGGTGTAATAGAGCTTGAAAATTTAAATTCAAATCTTTCTATGTACCTTTTAAATGGAGAAACGGTAGTCTCGACGGATAGTGGGAGATTTTTACGTTTAGACACATTTAGAGATCCTCAAGGGATAGTCAACTCACTCTTACAGTTTCGATAATAATGAGCGCGGGTCATATAATTGCCATTGGAGGTGGTGGGTTTGGTAGGAATCCAAATCATAATAAAATTGAAAATTATATTTTAAATCAGTCTAAAAAAGAAAACCCTAATATCCTCTTCTTACCTACTGCAAGCGCAGAAGACAAATCGTACATAGTAAATTATTATGCCTGTTTTTCAAAATTAAATTGTGTGCCTTCACATTTAACTTTTTTTGAACGCACGCCTAGGTTAGATAGTCTTATCAGCAAAGCAGATATTATATATGTTGGGGGAGGCAATACAAAGAGTATGTTAGCTGTTTGGCGAGAATGGAAGCTCGATACACTCTTAAAAAAAGCATATAGTAATGGAAAAATTCTTTGTGGTGTCAGTGCTGGAGCGATTTGTTGGTTTGATCAAGGAATTACAGATTCTTGGGCGAGCAATTTGAATACATTAGAATGTTTAGGGTTTGTAAAAGGAATGGCGTGTCCTCATTATCAAGAAGAAGCAAATAGAAAGCCAGATGTTCATAAATTCCTGCTAGATGGCAAGGCTATTCCAGGATATGCTATTGATGGGGGAGCGGCTGCACATTTTATTAGTGGCAAGTATTTCAAAGGTCTTCAGTTTTATCCAAATTCATTTGTATATAAAGTATCTGAAAAGTCAGGCAGCGTTGAAGAACTTCAGCTCAAAATGGAAAAATTATAAAATTACATTTAGAATTAATTAAGGATTGATATTAAAATAATATAATGACACAGTTTACAATTTATATTAATGGTGAAAGTAAAAAAGTTAAAGTAGATGAAGATACTCCTCTGCTATGGGTAATCAGGGACGAGTTAGAATTGACAGGAACCAAGTTTGGTTGTGGAAAAGGCCTTTGTGGGGCATGTACAATTCATGTAAATGGTATTGAAACTAGATCTTGCCAAACTCCCATTGATTANTTAGAGGAGGGAGACGAAATAACAACTATCGAAGGGTTATCAAAAGATTCTTCTCATCCTGTTCAAAAAGCTTGGGTAAAANATGATGTTCCTCAATGTGGATATTGTCAACCTGGACAGATCATGACAGCATCGGGATTTTTATCAAGAAATAATAATCCAACAGATGAAGATATTGATAATGCCATGAGAATGAATATTTGTAGATGTGGAACCTATACTCGTCTAAAAAAAGCGATAAAGTCAGCTGCAAAAGAAATTCAGAATGGATAAGGATCNTTTAATATCNAGAAGAAGTTTTATAAAAACAGCTTCTTTAATTGGTTCAGGATTTGCAATAGGCTTTAATTTTCTTCAGGCGAAAAGAGAATTGAATTCAGAATTTTCGCCAAATATGTATATCAATGTTTTGAGTGATGACACAGTCGTATTATCTGTTTCAAAAGCTGAAATGGGGCAAGGTATTTGGACCTCACTTCCTATGCTAATTGCTGAAGAAATGGAGGCAGATTGGGGTAAAGTAAAAGTACAGCAAATTTCTAAAGATAACTTCATTGGCACTGGNGGGAGCATGTCTATTAGCGGCTATGGATGGNAGAAAATGAGAGAGGCTGGTGCTGTAGCAAAACAAGTTCTTGTTGAGTCTGCAGCTCTGAAATGGAAAGTAAGTCCTGTAGAATGTGTAGCTAAAAATAATGTTATTTATCATGAGAAAACTCGTCAATCAACTTCTTTTGGATCATTAGTTGATAAAGCTTCTAAAGTCAAAATTCCTAAAAGTGTCAGACTAAAAAAACCTTCAGAATTTAATCTTCTTGGTAAGGATATGCTAAGAACAGACTCAAAAATTAAAGTTGATGGGACTGCACTTTTTTCTATGGACAAAAATCTATCTGGTATGCTTTATGCCATGGTAGAAAGNCCTAAGTATTTTGGGGCAAAATATAAAAATTCAAATTTGGAGCAGATAAAAAATCAAAATGGAATAATCGATGTTTTTCTAATCCCTTCAGGAGTGGCAATTGTTGGTGAAAAATATTGGTCAGTGGTAAAGGCAAGAAAATTATTAAAAGTGAATTGGGAGAAAAAGTCAAATCCGGTATTTGCTGATAGTAAAATTTATAAGAACCATTTGGATAAACTTTCAAATGGAAAATCTTCAAAGGTACGTAAAGATGGATCTCCATCAAAAATTTTTAAAAAGGCAAAAGACATCATTAAAGCTCAATATTATTTACCATTTCAGACGCACGCTGCTATGGAACCATGTAATTGTGTAGTTAATGTTTCTGATCGCGCTTGTGAAATATGGACTGGGACTCAAAATCCTGATAATGCAATTACCCGAGCCTCCAAGGTTACTGGGATTCCTGAAAAAAACATTAAATTGAACTTAACCTTTTTGGGCGGTGGGTTTGGAAGAAAATCTTTTAATGATTGGATTGAGGATGGTGTAAGAATTTCAAAGCATCTAAAAAAACCGATTAAATTAATAAATTCTAGAGAGGATGACACTAAGCACGGGTTTGCTCGTCCTTCAAGCAAACATAATATGAGTGCTGTGGTAAATAGTAAATCAATTAAAGCTTGGAAGCATATTGTTGTTTCTCCAGACCCTTTGACAGGAAATGCTGCAAATCAATATGGTGCTAGTATTCCCATTCTGAAATGGGCAACAAGTATTGGTATTGTTAAAAACAAAATAAGAAATTACCTTGTTACAGATGGTGCAGCCCATATACCCTATGATTTTGAAAATGTTTCAGTAAAAGCATCCCCTTTTGAAACCGATATTCCATTGGGATTTTGGAGAGCAGTATTTCACTCTCAAAATGCATTTGCGAATGAGTGTTTCATAGATGAATTAGCGCATAAATCAGAGATTGACCCAATTCAACTAAGGCTTAGTCATTTAAAAAATAACGTAAGGCCAACGAAAGTAATTCAAAAAGTAGCAGATGAATCGAATTGGGGATTAGTATTGCCCAAGGACCACTTTCAAGGCTTTGCTTATCACAATAGCTTTGGTACCCACGTAGCACAGGTAGCAGAGTTATCAATTGTGGATAATCGAGTAAAGGTGCATAAAGTCTTTTGTAGTGTAGATTGTGGTCAGACAGTAAACCCAATGACCATCAGAGCTCAAATACAAGGATCAATTATTTTTGGTATGGGAGCAACTTTAAATAGTGAAATGACCGTTAAAAATGGGAGAGTTAATGAAAGTAATTTTGATGATTACCCAGTGGTCAGATTTGATGAGTCTCCTCAAATTAAAGTTTTTATTTTAAAAAACAATGAAAAACCTGGTGGAGTTGGAGAGCCAGGGCTACCACCAATTGCTCCTGCGATAGCTAATGCGGTCTTCGCCGCTTCGGGGAAGCGTATAAGAAAACTTCCAATTCTTTCTAAAGATCTTTCTTAATAATNAATATTAGGTTTAGANTATTTAGTTTTTATTTTTTAGTTGAATTTTCAACTAAAAATAATATGATTATTAATTNTAAGTTAAATTACGCTCAAAACGCTTTTTTTAGTTGCAATTGCAACTAAAAAATATATAGCTTTAAACTATGTCTAAAGATGCTTCTTTAAAATTTCATATGAATTTAGGTATGTTGATTAGGTCAGCTCATAACTCGATGACGGAAAGGTTTGTTCAAAATGTATTTAATTCTGGCTTGGACATTTCAATGGATCAGTGGATGGTACTTGGACCTATATGGCAATTAGAATCTCCCTCCCAAAAAGATTTAGGCGAAATTTGTCTTAGAGACAAGCCAACTATTACAAGAATTNTAGACTCTTTAGAAAATAAAAGTTTAGTTGTTCGAGTTTCTGATCAAATCGACCATAGAATTAAAAGAGTNGTCTTGACCAAAGCCGGTAAGCAGTTGTTTTATGATGTNCTTCCAATAATGGAAAAAACAAGGGAAGAAGTTCGTGGTGAAATACCAGAGCAAGAGATTGAAATTTTTAAAAACGTATTATCCAAAATTATAAAAAATCTNAATTCATAATCGTAATGCTACCTGTTCACCTATTANTTTCATTNATTATTATTTTTGTTTTTGGATGCTACAANAATCCTCGCAATGCTGTTGATAATTTAGGTATTAACATTCCAGAAGAATGGTCAATGCCTATTCATAAAAAATCTGATAATAATAAAGATTGGGTGACCGCATTTAATGACAAAGAATTAATTTCGTATCTTGAAGCAGTAAAGGTCAAAAGTCCAGACCTTCTTTCCATTTTGGAGAATGAAAAAATAGGACGTTACAATGCAAAAATAAGAGGAGCAAACATTTTACCNTCTGTAAATTTTGGCTTCAATCAATCTGAAAGCCGTCAAAATTTGTCNGCATTTGGATTTGCAGATTCCTTTTTAGGTAATCAAGGATCCGATTCCTCAAGCAGTAGTAGTGTATATCATTTAAAAACAAAACGTTTGGCCTCGGTCTTAATTATCAGTGGGAGCTGGATATTTGGGGACGATTGCTTAATGAAAGAATAGCGGCTAGAAAGGATTATGAAGCTGTAAAATATGATTTATCTTATCTTGGTTTTTCTCTTGTAGTAAGGAGTGCAATACTTTTCTACCAAGGAGTTGAAGCATTNGAGCAGTCTACGTTGTCAAAAGAATCCTATGCTAGCTTAGTTGAGATTAGAGATCTAGTAAAGAATAGGTATGAAAAGGGATTGCGATCAAGTTTGGACTACAGACTTGCGGAGACTTCGGTTTCTACAGCGATACTTGAAATGGAAAATAGGAAAAATCAGCTAATTAGTATAAACCGNCAGCTTGAAACGTTAGTAGGGCAATACCCTACAGGTACCTTACTTAAACAAAAAAAATTGCCTACAAACCTGCCTAGTATACCAAAAAGTATTCCCGCTGCTATTATAGAAAGGCGTCCNGANATTCGAAGTTTAATATTAAAAGTNGAGTCNAACGTAAGCCGTGTATCGCAAGCAAAGAGNAATCTATTGCCAGGTATTAGCNTTACGGGGTCGCTTGGNACATCNACTCAAGATTTTGAACAACTACTAGACCAAGATTATGGTATATGGAATTTGGGTTTGAATGTAACTGCGCCTATTTTTAATGGAAAGCGTCTCAGGTCAGCTATAAAAGTTCAAAAGGCAGCTTTTGAAATATCAAGACAAGATTTAGTTAAGGGTTTACTTAAGGCTTTTTCAGAAGTAGAGCAGCTCATGTATTTTGACCAATCCTTAAAGGTCCAGATTAATGCTATGCGATCAGGAGTTGATCAGTCTAAAGATGCATATAATTTATCTAAAGAAAGATATGATAAAGGTGTTACCACATTGGAATCAGTCTTAAGCAGTCAAAGACAATATAATGCGATTAAATCTCAATACTTGCAATTGCAACGTCAATCTATTGAAAATAGATTACTTTTAATTTTAGCTCTTGGTGGAGATTTCAGTTATATAAAGGAAGGGAGTTAGTAAGTGCGCAATATGAAAAAATATTTTGGACCAGTATTCTTAATTGCATCTGTAATCATAGCTATTACATTAATTAGAAATAAGCCAACTGCTGAAATAAAA
>NZHK01000038.1 GCA_002691285.1 Fidelibacterota bacterium
AGTCAAAGACGATAAAGGAACACCTTTGGCTGGAGCGAATGTTTATCTTGCTGGTACAGAATTAGGTTCTGCTACTGACGCGAATGGTAAATATAAAATAGCCAACGTAGATCCGGGTAATTACACACTAGTTGTTTCTTACTTGGGATACAATACAGAAGAATTTAAGGTTAATGTAACTGGTAGCTCATCTACTGATGCAACTTTAACTCCATCTGCTTTGGAGATTGAGGCATTGCAAGTTACGGGAACGATTATCAAAGATCGAAAAACACCTTTTCCTCATTCTTCATTAACTTCCGAAGATTTAGAGTTAAGAGCTGCTTCTAGAGATATTACCGCTGTAATGGCAGATGCCCCAGGAGTGTACTTTACTGAAGGCAAAGGAGGTGCTGGAGATTCAAGAGTTTATATTAGAGGTTTCGATCAAGAAAACTCAGCTACTTTAATTAATGGTGTGCCAGTTAATGATATGGAAAACGGTAGAATGTTTTGGTCAAATTGGGATGGTATGACAGATATTGCTTCTGCTATACAGATTCAAAAAGGGTTAGGTGCTACCAATCTAGTTGCTGGTCAATTAGGTGGTACAATCAATATTGTCTCTGGTGCTGCAACAGCAAAACAGGGTCTAAGTTATAAACAAGAATTTGGTAGCGATAATTTCCTCAAAACAACATTTACGGCAAATACAGGGTTACTGGATGGTGGTATTGCATTATCTGCACTTGTAGCAAAAAAAACTTGGGACGGGTATGTTGACGCAACTTGGTCAGATGCGTACTCTTATTATTTTGCTGCTCATAAAAAATTTGGAAACGGTAAGCATACTGTGGATGTAAACGTACTGGGTGCTCCTCAGCAACATGGGCAAAGAGATGAAGACCAAATATATCGAGAGTCTGACTGGCAAGAATATGCCGATGCAACCGGTGAAGATAAACGTCGTCTCTCTCCACATCGATATGGAAGTGGATGGGGCAACTTAACAAAAGAGCAATATGAATCATTAAACGATAACTATATTGGTCACAGAGGAAGTACTGATTGGGCTCACGATGTACTTTTTGGTGGTATTATGCACACCAAGCAAGTAGGAGATAGCTACCTTATCAATACAAGAACAAACTATTATCATAAGCCTGTATANAGTTTNAANTGGAAATGGGATATAGATAAATCTAGTAGCCTTTCTACTACTCTTTATGGATCAAAAGGTAGAGGTGGCGGAACTGGTCCATTGAATACAAGAGATACTTATATGGGTGATGGAGATACTGTAGATACATATTATAAATATTTCAATCCTGCAGAATTAAGCGATGGGTCAGGACAAATAGATTGGACTCAAGTTATAGACAACAACAGACAGTGGTCTGTTAATTCTGAATTTGATACTACTTACAGCAGTACAATGCACAGATCTAAGCGTATCATCAGAGCTTCTGTCAATCATCATGACTGGACAGGTGTGTTGTCTACATATAGTAGACGCTTTAGCGACAACCTAAACTTCACAACAGGATTTGACCTTCGATCCTATGCAGGTGAACACTATAGAGAAGTGGTTAATCTTCTTGGTGGTGATTACTATGTTCACCACTATGCAAAAGCAGGAGAAACAGGCTCTGANAGAATGCGTGGNGTTGGNGGATTAATNGANTATCATAATACTGGATACCATGATTGGTACGGGGGNTGGAGTCAATTAGAATATGCNTCTGACGCATTTTCTGTTGTAGCTAGTGGAGCACGATCTGTTTCAAGATATCAGAGACAAGAACAGTACAACGAAACAGAGGGTGATGAATTTTCTAAGGTCTTAATATTCCCTGGAAGCGCTTTNAAGCTTGGTGTTAATTACAATGTTANTGANAANCTTAATGTATTCTTTGCNGGTGGACAAATGTCTAAAGCACCNAAATTTTCNAATGCATATCTAGCATATAGCAATGTACCAAACACTGGNGCAAAAAATGAGAGTATNACATCAATGGATCTTGGTGTAACATANCGAAGTGACTTATTTGACGTTACTACAACCTACTATATGAACACTTGGGAAGATAAATCAATTNTTATCTATGANGCTCCTGATATTTATAATATCACAGGACTTAGTGCAAACCACTCAGGGATTGAAGTTGAAGCTGATGTAAGGCCAATGGACTTATTATCCGTAGAAGCAGCACTTTCATTTGGAAATTGGACTTGGGGTGAGAACGTAGACGGAACATTCAGCTCAGATTATGACAGAACAAATACGACTGATGTCACTCTTTATACTGATGGATTAAAAGTTGGCTATCAACCGCAGACCCAGATGTCATTTGGACTTAATGTCTTTCCAATGCCTGGATTAAAAGTAAACACATCATTTAGCATGAATGACAACTTCTATGCTGGTTTTAGTCCAAGCGATTACGATGATCCAAACATGGAAGGAAAGGATGTTACAAAACTTCCTTCGTATAGCTTGCTAGATGTTCATACTTCCTACAAAATGAACTTAATGGGAACTGATGTAACATTAGGCGCTCATTTTCTGAATGCACTGGATAGTGAGTATATAACTTATGCTGAAGATCAAGGTTTTGAGGATGATGGAACAAATAGTTTACCAAAAGTATTCTATGGTTCTGGTAGGCAATTCCGTTTAAGCTTCAAAGTAAATATATAAATAATCAAACTCTAAAAAAAAGCCCTCTTTTGAGGGCTTTTTTTTTATTTAAGAATATCAAATATATCAGGTAACTCTATATCAAATATTTCCGGAATTTTATCTTCAAGGTTTACACCAAATTGTAATCCAACAGTTGTCCAGTTCGCTGGTGTGTTTTGATCTATACCCTCTGAAACCCAATTAAATTGAGAGAACATAGCCACAGTTAATGGCGTAGGTAAAAGATTATATGTTGCAGATCCTCCAATAACAAAACCATACCCAGGTGAAACCAAACCTCCCCCTATTTTTAAAGTAGTTTCTAAAGCAGTTGGTATCCATCTCCATCCTGGCCTTATATCAACTTGTGTAATTCCAAAATAACTTAATGTTTGAAAATTTTGTTCGGCATCCTCTGAAAAAAAATCATACCAATTTACTTCTAAGCCTAAATCAATATCCCATTCATTAAACTCAAACATATTTCTTCTACCAAAACTAAATAAATAATGAACTCCAACATTAGTATTACTATCTAAGGTTTGCTCAACTAATAAGGGCCATCCGTACGATAAAGATAAAAATGTTCTAGTTTCAACACCCAATAAGGAATCCTGTAATGCTGCTCTGGTAATTCTTGCCTCCNTTCTCGCCTCNCTTCTTGCTTTTCTCGCTTCTTTCCTTGCTCTTTTTCTTTCTTCTTTTGCATAGTCTTCAACCTCACGTGTTTTTTCAATAGCATCCAACGTAGCCTTTGCAGATGCNGCTTCTAATCGAGCCANTTCTGCTTCCCGCTCTGCATCATACATCAAATCTATTGCNTTTTGNGCNTCTACCTTTGCCTCTTCCATTTTTGCTCTAAACTTATCTGCTTCNTCAGCCTGNTTTTCAGCTTCNTTTAANAATTCTTTTGTACGNTTTGCTCTTTCATTNGCTTTCTCAAANGCCTCCTTNGCTAANTTTAAATCTTCGTTCGCTTNNTCAAGTGCTTCTTGNGCTCGCAATGCAAACTNATAAGCTAANTCTAAATTATCAATATCTTTNAANCCTCTATCAATAANAGCTGNTCCNGTCCATTCAAATTTATATGCATATTTATCAGGTGGCATATAAGGTATAATNTTCCTTTCNATTTCCTCACCCTNNTCATTNGTGATAACTCTTATTGTTTCTTCCATNGTTTTATCATGTAAAAATTCTTTTGTTAAAAAAATTTTATTTTCTGAGTTAAAATATTGTATCATTCTTAAAAAAGCTCCTCTTTCAACAAAAAGTAAATGCCTGCCTACAAAATTAGAATTGGAATCAAAATAAGAGGATTCAATTACTTCTGAGAACTTTTTATCTTTTTTTAAAGTCGTATAATTAAATGTATATGAAAAATAATTCATCCCTAATGGGTCATAAAAATCAACCTCTCTTGGTCTTCCATCACTACGACTAGTAACATCAGCTATCCATCCATGACGAACATAACTCAACTGATCTGAGTAAAGACTAGTATCTAATCTTGAAGCTCTTCCGTCAGTATGAAATTCAACTTTGTATTCAGATCTTATCCCAGATCGTGACCAAATAAAATGGTAAGTCTCTTTTGCCTGTCTATCTTCACCATATTTTGTAACAGCCTTAATTCGATTATCTTTATTATATGTAACTTCATAGTAAACTTTGCCAAAAAAAGTATGCGCTTCACCTCTTTGGCTAACTACTCTTCTATAAGGGTTCCAGTACTGATAATATTCAGGAGATTTTATTAATTTCTCNTCTTCAGTATTTAACTGACCTTGGGCATTAACTGCTTGAAAAAATAATAATTGAAAGAAAATAAAGATTAATAAAATTTTAACTCTTCTCAGGCTAGACCCCAACTCATCAAAAGAANCATTGTAAAAAATAAAGAAAACCCAACCATCGTTCCAGTTTGAAATCGTTTATTATAATCCACAACCTCTTCATCTANTGTTTGATAGTTTAGTACGATTGTTTCTTCTTTGCCTTCTTCNANAAAAACATCCAGTCTTCCCATTATAAGAATATCATTTAATATTTTTTCCTTAGAGGTTAGTTTATTAGAATCTTTGCTATAATCATTTGGGAAATAGCCCACTTTATGCCATCCAGGTAAAACATCTATTGAGTTTTTTAATGGCGAGACACCAACCATTTGNCCATCAACATAAATCGGAAGCCCTTTTGTATCACATATAATTTCTAAGGAAGTTCTCTCCCGCACATCTTTCCATGATAGAGGATGGGACTTTTTTTGGGAATTTTTAAGGTCTGGAAAAACAAAAGATGGATTTACTTCTTTCGCTTCAATGAAATCGCTATAGGTAATTACGATGCTTACATTTCGTCCCTCATCATGGATCAGAACATCAAAAATTCCTATACTTCGATTAACTTGAATAGATAACTGTAATGAATTAGAATTCTGGAGCCAAACTTGTTCAACCTCTCTAACTGGATAGGTAATCAGGTTTTTAAAAAAATCAGATTCTGGTCTTATGACATTATAAAAATTTAAAATAAACCAGTTATCCTGTTCTATCCAGCTTGACACATCGTCTTTTTTAATANAGCTAGAAAGTACAAATTCTAACTTAATACCACTTTCAGTAGGCATAGTTTTTGAGGAAAGGATCTGTGGTAAATCTTGTGAAAGTACCACNTTTGATATAACTATCAAGTTAATTATTCCCCAGAATAANGTGCTGGAGAAATACGTTTTCATTCTAATCTAAAGATTCCTGATTTGATGTTGCTAAATTTATCCTGATTTTTTGAGTTCGTCCTTTTGGAACATATATATCCTGATAATCTGGAATATCCATTGCAAATTTTGGAGGAGGAGACAATGGGTCNACCACTCTAACNCTATGCCATCCAGGAGTAATAGGNAATTTTTTGAGCAACGGTGTTGTACCGACCAATGAGCCATCTATAAAAACGTTAGCGCCATCAAGGTTACACGTTAATCTAAGAAATGTTTTNCGNTTAGAAAGATCTGGAGGTAAAAGNTTTATTTGATTAATATTTTCTAATCNNCTTTTTTCACGCTTTACTTGAGTCGTNATAGGNGCTTGATTCAGCAATTCCTTTGCGGTCTCTCTGCTCTGNTGCATAACGCTACCAAATTTTTGTCTCATNTCAATTTTTTTNGTNTTNTTTGTTTTTTGGACTGTATCAGATTTTTGANTTTTATTCGTTTGAGGCTGGAAGGAAACCAAAGNTTTTTCTCCAGATAAAGCTCTTAATAGTTCTTTNTGAGTACCCTCACCAACTATGCCATCTACATTTGCATTATTAAAACCTCGATCCAATTGAAACTGTAAAACTGCATCTTCCGTATTTGGACCAAATTCACCATCTATACCGTCATTATAAACACCGCCCTCTCCCAAGTAATAACCTAATGAAACCAATGCTTCTTGAAGAGCTTTAACATCACGAGTTCTTTTTGACCCAGAAAGNAATAGACCTTTATCTAATATAAATGATATATCAATAGCATCTCTTTTTAACCTTTTAGGAGGTGGTGGTGGACCACTAATTTCCACTTTTCTTTTTCTATAAGTGAGAGGTTTTGGATCTTGATAANTATTAGGCATTTTAACAAATTTANTGTTTAGTTTTTGTAAACTATCTCTATCCAAACTATCTTCTGTAGAATACCAATTGTTATACCATACAAAATATTTTTCTGGTCCGTATTTATTCCTTGCATAAACAAAAGAATCATAGAAAGGGGTTCCCCTAGACTCTTTCTTTGGTAAAGTAAAAACACGATTAACATTAGTACCTTCTGAAAGTTTTACTTGAGAACGCAAACTATCACTTAATGATTCCCAAACTTGAACCAAAACAACCCGACTAGCACTTGAGTGAAAAATTTCAAAATCTTCAATAGAAGTATTAAATAGATATCCAATTTGTACAGATTGATTATTTTCTGTTATCTCAATATCAAGTAATGGTAACTCAAATGAGAGATCTTCCAATGCTTTTGGACTGAGATAGGAACCATTTAATGTAAGATAAAACCAATTTTCTTGCCCTTTCCATCCGGCAATATTCTCAATGTCAACAATAGAGTTCGTTACTATCCTTAATAAGACACCGTTACTTTTTTTGTGTGCTGTAATTAGTTGAACTTGAGTTGAAAATANTAGATTNATACATAATATAAAAAGTGTTACAAATATTTTTATATATTGATTTTTATAAATCATTTAATTTTTTTCTCAATTCTGCTAAAGAAGTTAATTCTTTAAAAGAGNTTTCACCTTTTGATTCTTTTTCTCGAATTTTAACACGAATATCACTTATTTGTTGTTTTATAGGTTCNGATTTTAAGATTTTTAAACAATCAAATACAATTTCTTCAATAGANGTTTCANTTACGGTTTCGAAAAACATTTTTATTATAAACTCACGTTCATTCTTNTCCTTAAAATACTCGATAATTGAAGATGATTCTATAGNCAAATTTGNANCTTTAATGATTTCATAAATTTTTTTTAAAAATGGNACNGTNAACAAATCTTCCGAAATAGNTTCCTTTATATNTTCTTTAGTCTGNNCATTNGANTTNAACATTAATTTAATTAGTTCAANTTGAGCTTTTTCAATTTTAGANNTAAANTTTATAGNATTTTTTTCNTTNANGTTTTCTNCTAAAATTCGGCTATCNACTANTCTTTGCGTTTTCACCGNACGTATTAAATCTTTTTCTTCTATCAATAATTTTGAAGAAATAATCCGAATCAANTCGTTNCGNACTATNCCATCTTTAATNTTTTTNATTTCTTTAGCTAATTGAATAATATATTCCTTCCGATCAGCNCCTTNNAANTCCTTCCCTTTATGAAATTTTATATTNAAATCAATATAAGNTTCAGGNTTTGAAAGTGCTTTAATAATATTTTCCNCNCCCACTTTATCAATCCAATCATCTGGNTCTANTCCTTTTGGNGGCCTAATCACCATTGGATCTAGNTCNNCTTTTANTAAAGTCCATCCTGCCTTTATTNCCGCATTTGCACCTGCATCATCNCCATCATAAAGTAGAATAACTNTTTTTGTTATTCGATTAAGAGAGGATNCATGNTTTTTAGTGAAAGCNGTTCCTGATGTAGCTAAAATNTTAGAAACTGACCCCTGATANAATTTNAAAAAATCCATATANCCCTCAACTAATANNGCAGAATTNTTTTTNCGNATTGAATCTCTTGTTGCTTGNANTCCATAAAAAANACTNCNTTTATGATACAAAGGAGTCTCAGGAGAGTTTAAATATTTAGCTGGATCATCACTATTAAAAATTCTTCCACCAAATGCAATTACTTTACCTGAAGGATGAAATATTGGGAACATAATTCTGCTTCTAAAACGATCAAAAACACCTTTATCTGAAAGTGTAAATAATCCNGATTGGCTTATTTGATTTTTTGNGAATCCTTTNCCTTTTACTTTGCTTACCAAATGATCCCAGCTATCCTTCGCAAAACCAATTTTAAATTGTTTAATAATATCTTCACTTAGTCCACGTTCATTTAAATAATCNANAGCACTACTCCCTTCTTTAGAGAAAAGATTATCTTGATACAGCTGCATAGCAATATTATGTAATTCATAAAGNCCTGTATANTTCTCGGATTGAAAATCTTTTTTTTCAAACTCAATTTTAATATTNTAACGNTCAGCNACAAATTTAACNGCCTCNGGGAAAGAANTNTTTTGATATTCCATAATAAAAGAAAATACATTNCCNCCAGANTTACAACCAAAACAGTGATATATTTGTTTAGAAGGNGCAACACTAAANGANGGTGTTTTTTCNTCATGNAAAGGACAAATACCAAAATAATTTGCACCGCGCTGTNTTANATCAACNTATTNTGAAATNACTTCCAGTATATCCGATGTTTCTCGAACTATATCTACAGTTCCTTGAGGTATTTGAGGCATTAGGGCTGTGTTATCTTTTTAATATAGGATTCACTTAAAGATATAGGGTCCTCCCAATTAAAAAATGAAATAACTGATACCCTAATTTGATTGCTATAAATTACAAAGTTAGAATTTTCATTTATTACAGTATTCCATTTTTGTAGTGGTAATATTGATATAAACCAAACAAATGAAATCAACAGGGTAGCTCCCTTAACCATCCCAAAAAAGAATCCCATGGAGTGATTCATTAAACGATTTTCTACGGATAAAAAAGCTACATGGGCAAATTTAGTTAAAATTCTTCCAATGCATATTGATAAAATAAACAATAGCGCGTAGGATAATGATAGCAGAAGAGATTCCCTATAGTCAATAAATGCACTAAGGTAACTAGAGAATGCAACACTTTTTGACATTGAAACAAAAACTGCAAAAATCAAACCTAGCAACCTACCAAACTCTTCAATAAACCCCTTTGTAAAACCACTGTAGCCCATAATTATAATGAAAAAAATTGCAAGACTATCTAAAAAAGAAGGCATCTACTCTAATAAGGACCTTAATATCCTATTAGCTATTTTCCCATCCACTTTACCTTTCCCCCTTTGCATAACTAATGGCATAACCTTCCCAATATCTGATAAGTCTTTTGCATTTGTCTCATCCACAATTTTTTTAATTAATGAAAGAACATCTTCATCTGACATTAATTTTGGAAGATAATTATCTAAAATACTTATTTCAAAATTTTCTTTTTCTGCAAGTTCTTCTCTACCTGCTTTTGAATATATTTCTGCAGATTCCCTTCGTTGCTTCACTAGAGTTTTAATTATCTTAAGCGTTTCCTCATCTGAAATATCTTTTCTTAACTTTATCTGTTGGTCTTTTAATTTTGAGATTAAGGTTCTAAGTGCATTCGCTTTTTCTTTATCACCTGATTTCATAGATAAATACATTTCATCTGTTATGTTCTTTAATAAACTCATCTCAACTATTCTCTACTCGTTTCATCGACATAAGAAGATTATCTTTATTGGTTTCAAAACCAATGAAACGTCTTCCTTTATCTTTACAAGCTACTCCTACGTCACCAACAGACATAAATGGATCTAAAATCCAATTTAATTTAAAACTGCTTGCTTCAATAATTCGTAGAAAGAGCTTTTGAGGATATCTACCCCATTTTTCAGGTATACCTGGAATATCTAGCCATAAATTGGACTCAATTTCATCATCTTTTAATTGATTAATTGTATTAATTCCTACAGGATGTTGTTTAAATAAGAACTCTTCAGACTTAGTAACAAACCAAATATCTGCAGTTTCATTTTTCCAGGAGTTTTTATTGCTTTTAATAAACTTATCGCGCCAAGTTATTCTTGATTGAATATGAAAAAAGCTACTTAACAATCCTTGAAACATACCAGAATATTCCCAAGAAGTAAAAAGGTACATAGCTCCTGAATTCTTTAACACTCTTTGAGACTCATCAACCCAAGATTGATTCCATTGGTAATAACTTTGAAGTGTATTTCCATTACCAAATTCTAAATTATTATCTGTCTCTTTATTAAATGGGTTTGCAATTATTAAATCAATGCTATTATCAGGTAATTTACGTAGACCATCCAAACAATTTGCCAAAAACATACCTTCTTTCATATTCTGCGCATCCATTTCAACATCTTTAATTGTCTGCAACGCTGGCAAATACCTATTTAGGTCATTGATTGTTAACCCCGGAAAAGTTTCCATAGGATTATTAAATAACGATGTATTGACTTTCTTAGAAGTCTCCGACATACCAAAATTTATAATAATTTTTGGAAAAATTTAATTTCAATATTTTAAAAATACATTTCAAAAAAATGTGTTCCAAATGTAAAAGTTTTAAATAATGATATTTCAAAACATATATTATATAATATAGATTGTAATGTGTTTATAGAGTTTAATTTTTTTTTTAAAGTATAAAAATTTAAAAATGCTCACTCTTTCGAAATTAGAAAACATACTTAAATATTGAAGTATATTCATTTCTATTAGTTTTAGAAAAAAATTTGAAAACGTTGAGAAAAAATATAATTAAATACTATTTATTAATTATTTTGCAAATAATTTGGAGAACAAATGTATAAAAATTTCCTTTTTATTTATCTGATTAGTTCTATCATTTCCGCAAGTGAAATATCAATCTCAATTTCTGAAGACCTGGTAAATGATTATCTGAAAATAATAGGCAATCATGAAATTCCTAAAGGACCAAAAGGTGATCAAGCCATTTGGTCAATTCAAGACCCCCATGTGAATTTTGAATACGGATCTGCTGATTTTTTGACAACTATTACGTTTAAAAAAGGGAAAACTAATATAAAAAAAAATGTTAAAAAGAAGATTTTTGTCGAATATAGTTTTGACAATAATCAAGTAAGCTTACTCATAGAAGACCCGATAGTGAAAATGGAGCGGAAAGGAGCTGTTTACGGTAAAATTGATCTAAGTACGTTTTATCAAAGTGGATTAAAATTTCATGGTCCAAAACCAAAAGAAAAGTCATTAAAGCTAAAGACTTCAAAAGGAAAAATAAAAGTAGATATGAATATTAAAAATTCAATCATCTACTTTGAAAAAAATGTAGTGCGTGTTGCAATTGATTTAGAATATAGATAACTATCTTTTTTGCTAAAGTAAATAAAGTCTATTCTAATTAATGAAAATTGTTTTATCAAGATTACCTGAGTCAGGTTGGTGGAGAAATGGAGTACCTCAATACAAAGATAATCCCGCAATGAAAAAAGGACAAATTCCCATTAATAATCTATTAATTAAAGAAAGAGATGCTTTAATAAAATCCATAGAAAAAGAAGGACATAAAATAATAGAACTTGAGTTCCCAAAACAATTAGATCGTAAAAACCCTAAGCACGATTTTGTATTTATTAGAGACCCATTTATTTCTAACCAAAATGGGAAAGTAATTATCCTTAGAGCTGGAGAACCCACAAGAAGGATTGAGAATAAAATTGTAAAAAAACTGTTAGAACCCCTACAAGTCAACATATGCGAAATGCCAAATAAATCTGGATGGCGAGCAGATGGAGGTGAGTTTTTTTATTGTGCTAACAATAGAGTTCTTTTTAGCGGCTTACAAAGAAATACTCAAAAAGGTGTAGAATTTGTAGCTGAAGAATTAAATGTTAATGAAGTTGTTCTACTAAAGGGGAAAGGATTTCATTTAGATACTTTCTTCACACCAGCATTAAATAAGGATGGCTACATAGTAGCACTTATTATTTGCAACAAGATTTTAGATCCTCAATCAAAAAAGAACCTCTTTAACTATGCAAACGGTAATAATATTCCAGTTTTTAATATTCCAGAAAACGATGCACTTGGGACTAAAAAACAAACTGGGAAATTTGCAGTAAATGCTTTGCCGCTACCTGGCATCCTTTTAAGGCCAGATTATTTTTCTAATCCAGCTATTGATGAGCAATTGGGCGAACTTGGAATAAAAATAAAAATCACACCAACTACTCAATTTCAGTTAAGTGGTGGATCTGTACATTGTGTAACAAATGAATTATAAAAAAATAAAGGGGCCAAAAAAGCCCCTCTATCACAATAATTTTCGCTAAAACTAAATAGCAAAACCTAATTTAAACATTAGTTGTAACCATCCGGCTTTGTCTGTATAAATATCTTTTGCCAAATTATATCTTGCATTAATATGAGTATCTAAAACTAAAACTTTAAATCGAAGCCCCGCTTGCAAATGTAATCCACTAGCTTTTTCCCAATTTTCTGTGTTTGTTAAAAAATCTTCTATAAGCGTTTCAATTTCATTTTGTCCTAGATTAACATTCGATAAATCCTCTTCATCAAGTATGCTTCTTACCATATCAACATTTACCCTTTTTGTAGCAGCATGGCTCCCGAAACCTCCGCCAGCATTAACAGCAGCTTTGGCAAGAAAAGGAATAGAAAGATCCATGATATTCTTCTTAAATGTAAACGAATAAGAACCTCTTCCCCATACAAATGGAATTTTTTGCTCCATCTCTGGTAAAAATTGATTAGTAAAATCAAACTCATATTTACCTGCAGCAATCTCACTTTCTGCTTCTAAAGCAAATCCAAAAAGATCAATAAAAGCATAGCCTCCAAAACTACCTGGGTTTGATTCCATCTCATATGTATTTATAGTTACCTCTGTTAAACCCGACCCTTCAGAATATGAATAAGAACCTAATTTAGATAAATCACTGCCAACCTGTATACCAAAACCAGCTAAGGCAAAAGCAAAAGAGGGAACAAGCACAATCATGAAAAGTGATAACATTTTTTTCATTTTAATTCCTTGTTAAATTTATAAATATATTTAACAGAGTTTACATCAAGTATATTCAGTAAACAAATCACTCATTGGTAATCAGCTTATTTACTAGATAAATTGTCGGTTAAGAATCCCTCATGATAAAAACTATTACAATGATTTTCATGCTGGCTTTTGCAAGCATATTCCCTCAAGAAGTTCTATGGCCCACACAGACAAATAAAGTTTTTTCTTCAAACTTTGGTGAAAATAGAGATGATCACTTTCACATGGGGGTAGATATAAAAACTGGAGGGAAAATCGGAATAGAAGTGCTTGCAGTTGAAGATGGATATATTAGTCGAATTAGATCCAATTATACCGGTTATGGAAAAGCTCTATATCAAAGGACTACTTCTGGGCACGAAGTAGTATATGGTCATTTAGAGTCTTTTACTCCAGTACTAGAGAAAATCTGGAGAATCCAACAAGGTAAAAGAAAGAGTTATGTAGTTGATACTCAATTTTCACCTAGAGATTTTCAAGTTAAAAAAGGTGATTTAATTGGATTTTCTGGTAACACTGGTAATTCATTCGCTCCTCATATTCATTTTGAATATAGAACTAGTAAGAGCGTTCCCTTAAACCCTTTAACCAGAGCATTTAACCTGGAAGATAACACTAAACCAATTGCAAAAGAATTAGCATTGATTCCTATAGGCCCAGGAGCTTTAATTAATGCAAGTCCATTACCTCAAATATTTCCACTTTTTCGCGATAAAAAAGGGATATATCATTTTGCAGATACCCTAAGTGTCTTTGGAGAATTTGGTTTTGCAATTAAAGCGGTAGATAAAAGGGAAGGCAGTAGCAATATATATCAGTTTAACAGAATAGAGTTAATAGTAGATAATCAAAAAGAATTTGAACTAGAGTATACAAAGATACCATTTAAGCAGGGCAAGTTTGCTAAAACGATTATCCAATATGATTTAAAAAAGAAAAATTTAGGCGAATTCCAAAAGCTTTATAAACTCCCAGAGCATAAAAAAACTTCTATCCATACATCGGCATCAACAGGAATATTAGGTTTATCTCCAGGATTTCATTCAATAGAAATAAATATTTATGATGCTCAAAATAATAAAACNATTGTNAAAGGTNTNGTNGCNGGNACNTTNCCTATGACTCTTGAGGCNAAAGAAATNTATCGAGATCAAAAAGTTGTNANNCTCGCNTTAATACCANGGAGAGGNGGNCTNCCAATACGTGATGCNNTNGTATATAGTTTNACACCATATGGNTTTGCAGACCAAAANATTGAATTACTTAANACCGANCNAGTNAAAAAAGANCTNCACATTACNATAGCNACNNCNAANNTNAANAANAGAGTNTTACAAATNATAGGAATTAANCANTTNGGNGGNATGGTAAACCCTTTNCATTGGACTGATATTGACACCCAAANTGAGNGTGGTAGATGTNAGACCAGATTTAAANATTTCTAATACAGAGNGAGGTATNTTCTTNCAAGTNAGCNTNGATAATTATGTCCCTGCGGNAGCACAATTAANGCTCGCAAATGATAATACNTTNANTGCNTNTAAGTTAGANCAAATCCAACCAAATGTNTTNCTTTCAGAAAAATTATCACATNATGTNGNAANGGATATNAAATATGTTGATATTGAACTTTCTCATAAAGNCNTATCTAGNCANACAAGATTTCATTATTTATTTACACCAGTANTACCAGGNAGTGAAAGTATAGCATTTTCCAATAATAGAAATTGTTCTGTTAAATCTCTACCAGGGAGCTTTTACCAAAATAGCGTGATATGGATTGATGAAGTAGAAATTTCTNCTCNTGTTAAAAATGGTTTCCATTTATCTCCAGTATATCAGTTGCAACCATTTGATTTAGCCTTAAAGGGAGAAGTTCAAGTTGGTATTCGTTACGATAGAGACTTATCTGAACATAGAAACCTAGGAATCTATTATTATGATCCAAGAAAAGAAAAATGGCATTATGCTACCACAAAAAACAATCGCAAAAAAATGATCCTTANATCATCTCTTGAGCATATGGACGCAATTACAATTATTCAAGATTTAGACCCTCCAATCATCAATAAGTTTTTCCCTGGAAATGGAGGGCGCTATAAAAAGGAAGATATAAACAAAATTTCTGTAAATGTTGACGATTCTTTATCCGGAATTGAGGCAAAAGAAACTTCCTTTAATTTAAAGTTAAACGAAACGGTACTCTACCCTGCATATCAACCTATCAAAAAGAAAGTTTCATATAATTTGGACAACCAACTTAAACGAGGATCATATACAATTAACTTTAAAGTAAAAGATCGTATGGAGAACGAATCAAGTAGAACCATTTACTTCTCTGTCTATTAATGCTTTTCCCATATAAAGATGATAATCCAAGAGTATTGTTTCCATACATCACCTACACACTAATTACAATAAACATACTTATCTTTTTTACTTTTATGTATGTTTCTTTTTTAACTCCCAATACAAATTTATTCTATACCTTTGGCTTTATTCCCAATTCCATTAACTTATTTACCATTTTATCATCAATGTTTATTCANGGTGGATTTGGTCATATTTTTAGCAATATGTGGTTTTTATATATTTTTGGAGATAATATAGAAAGTATCTTAGGTCATATTAAATTTTTAATATTTTACATCTTATGTGGTTTTGGAGCTGCTTTTACACAGTATATAATAGATCCAAATTCTTCAGTACCAATGGTAGGTGCCAGTGGTGCTATTGCTGGAGTATTAGGAGCATACATGATTAGTTTTCCAAAAGCAAAAGTACATGTTTTTGCTTTTATTATAATATTTATTACCACATTTATTGTTCCTGCTCAAATTGTATTAGGTTTTTGGTTTTTTATTCAACTCTCAAGTGGCCTAAATAGTTTAGGGATAGACACGANTGGTGGAGTTGCTTGGTTTGCTCATATNGGTGGATTTATTTCAGGAGTAGGATCAATAAAATATATTCAGAATTATAAGATTACAGAAAAATGAACAAAAAAGTAGTACAGTCAGCTATAAAAATGTGTGAAAAAGCCTATGCACCATTTTCAAATTACAAGGTTGGATCAGCAGTAGAAATCGAATCGGGAGAAATAATTGGCGGATGCAATATTGAATCTTCAAGCTATGGATTAACATGCTGTGCCGAAAGAGTTGCATTATTTAGAGCTATTGCTGAAGGATATAATAAGTTTAAATCAATTGCAGTAGCAACAAAAAATGCGGGAATGCCTTGTGGAGCTTGTAGGCAAGTTATATGGGAATTTTGTGGAGAAATACCAGTGCATATATGTGATATGAATGNTTGGGTAAANACCGTATNTAGNAGCAANNTGATTCCAGATGCTTTTGATGAAAAAAATTTAAAATGAATACAATGATTATAGCAGTTGCAGGAGGAACTGGATCAGGAAAATCCTTTTTAGCAAGAAATCTTGCAAATACCTATTCAAAAAAAGAAATATTAATTATTGAGCAAGATTCCTATTACAAGGACATTTCTAATCTAGACTATGAAGATCGTTGTAAACAAAACTTTGATCATCCAGATGCTATAGATTCAATTTTAATTGAAAATCATTTAAAAAAACTTCTTTCTGGAAAAACTATTTACAGTCCTAGGTATAATTTTTTTAAGCATCTAAGAGAGAGAGAAGAAAAAAAAATAAAACAACGCCCTATCATAATTATGGAAGGAATCCTTCTTCTTCATTACGTCAAACTTCATAAATTTTATACGTTAAAAGTGTTTGTAGAAACCCCTGAACATATAAGAATGAATCGACGCATAGAACGAGATATTAAATTTAGAGGAAGAACCAAAGGCTCCATAGAAAAGCAATATTATTCCACAGTAAAGCCAATGCATGAAAAATTTGTTCAACCTTCAAAGTCTTATTCTGATATAGTTATTGATGGTACAGCATCTATAAATAAATCAATTAATCAAATCAAATCTAAAATAGATTTATAAAAATAATGACATTAACACCAATTAATTCAGGATGGATAGAAGTAATTTGTGGAAGCATGTTCTCCGGAAAAACAGAAGAACTTATCCGTAGATTAAGAAGAGCGCAAATTGCAAAAATGCCTACGGTTATTTTTAAACCAAAAATTGACTCCCGCTTTAGCAATAAACATATTGTAAGTCATAATATGAATAAATTAAAATCCATAATGATCAGTAGACCCTCAGAAATCATACATTTATCAAAACAGTTTAAAGTAGTTGGAATTGATGAAGTACAATTTTTTGATGATTCCATAGTAGATGTTTGCAAAAATCTAGCATCCCATAATAAACGTGTGATTGCAGCAGGGTTAGATACAGATTATCTAGGAAAACCATTTGGCCCTATGCCAGAAATTATGTGTGAAGCAGACTATCTTGATAAACTTAGAGCTATTTGTGTGTTGTGTGGCAATCCTGCTTCTTATACACAAAGAACCACCGGTGATGCTGGTCAAGTTGTTTTAGGAGAGCTTGATAAATATGAAGCACGATGTAGAAATTGTTTTAAAATACCTAAAGAAGATTAATTATAATGTATATAGGATTTATAGGAATTCTTGCTCTTTTAATGATTGCTTATGCACTTTCAAACAATCGAAAAGCGATTAAACTTGAAACAATATTTTGGGGATTAGGACTGCAAGCTTTTTTTGGTATTATAATTCTTAAAGTACCATTTATAAAATCACAATTCTTTTTTGTAGATAAAGTTTTCAAAACTTTAATTAGTTTTTCAGATAAAGGGAGCGATTTTTTATTTAGCTCTTTTGTGCCAGGTATAGGATATCACGAAGCAATGATTAATTTTGCCTTCAGGGCATTACCTGTTGTAATTTTCTTCTCCAGTTTAATTTCCATTGCGTACCATTTTGGCATTATACAAATTGTAGTAAAATGGGTCGCAAAATTAATGGAAAGAAGCATGAAAACTAGTGGAGCTGAAACGCTAAGTATTTCCGCAAATATTTTTGTTGGACAAACAGAGGCACCTATTCTAATTCAGCCTTATATTAAAAATATGACAACATCTGAATTAATGGCAATCATGACTGGAGGGTTTGCTACTGTAGCAGGTTCCGTTCTCGCGCTTTATGTACTTTGGCTAGAAAAGATTCCCGGAATTGCAGGCCATATGCTAGCAGCAAGTATTATGTCTGCTCCTGCCTCCTTAGTTATAGCAAAATTAATTTATCCTGAAACAGAAAAAACAAATTCGCTAGATGAATTAGACCTGCATATTGATAAAAACACTGCTAATGCTATGGATGCTCTTGGAAAAGGAGCTACCCAAGGTTTAAAACTCGCAGCAAATATTGGGGCTATGTTAGTCGCCTTTATTTCTATTCTAAGTATGATTAATTTTACTTTAGACTATTTTTTAAATATTAATCTACAAGAAATTTTAGGCATAATCTTTTCCCCTCTTGCGTGGACAATGGGAATCCCGTGGAAAGAAGCAAATATAGTTGGTAGCCTTATGGGTGAAAAAATTGTTTTAACTGAGCTTATTGCTTATGGAAGCTTAGGGGACTTAATAAATAATAATCTGATTTCTGAAAGATCCGCAATCATTTCTAGCTATGCATTATGTGGATTTGCTAATTTTGGTTCTATTGGAATTCAACTTGGTGGAATTGGTGCTATGGCTCCAGAAAAAAGAAATGTTTTATCAAAAATTGTCCTTAAAGCAATGGTTGGAGGAGCACTAGCATCTTGGTTAACCGCAACTATCGCAGGTATTTTAATCTAAAAAATTATGAAACTATTAATTATGGGGCCGCCTGGAGTTGGAAAAGGAACACAGGCAATAATATTATCTAAGATCTTAAATGTCACACATTTATCAACAGGTGAAATCCTAAGACATGAAATAAAGATGAATACTAAAATAGGTAAGATAGCAAAATCTTTTATTGATCATGGTAACTTTGTTCCAGATAAACTTGTACTTGATATTATATCCGAAAAAATTTCTATTAAAATATCAAATGAAGGATATTTATTTGATGGATTTCCAAGAACAATTCCACAAGCAACCGGTTTCGATAAATTATTAATTGAAATGGGAAATAATCTTGATGCTGCTATTAATTTGACTGCTGATGAAAATGAATTGATTAAAAGGATTATTGATAGAGGAAAAAGCTCAGGAAGAAGTGATGAAGCTATAGATATCGTGAAAAAAAGACAAAAAATATATTGGGACCAGACTGCACCTTTAATTGATTATTATCAAAAGAAAAATATTCTAAAAAACATAAATGGAATTGGTGAAATTGAAGAAATTACAGAACGAATTTTACAGGTGATTTATTAATATGTTAAAAGTGGCTCTAACAGGAGGAATTGGTTCTGGTAAGAGTGAGGTTAGCGCTCTTTTTAATAAGTGGGGCGCATATATTTTTGATGCTGATAAAATCGCAAAACAAATACTTGATAAAAATAAAACTGCGCAAAAAGAACTAATTTTAGAATTTGGTTCAGATGTTATTTCAGCGGAAGGAATTATTGATAAAAAAAAATTAAGTCGTGTTTCATTTCAGAATGAATTCAATCAATTAAAATTAAACACAATAATTCATCCTTATGTTTTTAAGGAAATTGATATGTGCTTTGAAACTGTTCTTGATAAAGGGAGTAATGATATTTTTATAATTGATGCAGCTTTAATATATGAATCTGGTGCTGATACCCACATGGACTATGTAATCGTTGTATCCTCCCATTTAAAAATAAGAACAGAAAGAGTCATGAAAAGAGGAGATCTTAACCGGGAAGAATTTTTGAAGAGGTTGGACTTACAATGGCCTGAAAAAGATAAAATAGAGATGGCAGATTTCGTAATATATAATAATGAATCAAAAGATAGATTAAAAGAAGAAGCAAAAAAAATATACAATCAATTGCGATAAGTTATTTTCTTAACGCAAGAGGTTGATCTAAAACTTCTTTTGTAATTATTGACTTTTTTAAACCTTGTTGAGATTTAAAAAGATTTCGACGAACATCCACTTTTTTTTGCCATTTATTTCCTAAATGCTGCTCTTTTCTTTCTGAAAGTTTTGAATGTGAAATTTTTTCATCAAAATCTTCTTTGTTTTCAAATGGGGCAGACTCATCTGTTTTATGTTCCTCTTGTTTGGATAATGATTCAGTATTTACTTTTTTAACGGCTTGTCTAACTAAAGGATCCTGATCAGGTGTTTTAGGATTATCCTCAAAAAGGTCATTAAGCAACTGATCTAGCGAATTTGGTGATTCTTCTATATTTTCTGAAAAAGTTTTCCCAGAATCCCACTCAGGATCTGATTCTATTTCACGTCTTTTAAGGTTTTGCTGACGTTTTTTCATAAACCCAGAAATAAGATATAATAATAATACTCCAAGCCACTCCATATTACACCTTTGACCTTTCGACAAGAATTAACATCCCATTACAAAAAATTTCATCTAAACCTGGAACCCAAGAGAAAGGGTTTTTAAGTTTTGGTAATTTAAATCGAAATGAATAAGATGGTCTAATAAACCAGTTACTTCTTTTTAAAACTTTAAAACCTGTTGCAGATAACAAACGAAACATCTCAAAATTTGAAATTCTAGTTTTTTTTGTTTCCAATAAATATTTAATCTTTTTAGATGAACATTTGATTAATCTTAAATATCGCTCATATAAAAAGTTAGGCATTAAATGAATATATGGGATCTTTCCCAGAACATTTGGGATTGTCTGTTGATGCCCAGCGTATGGACAATATTTTGGTGGATAAGAAATAAATAATTTCCCACCAGGTCTAAGAATACTAAACATATTGGATAGAGCCATTTTTTTATTGCTAATGTGCTCTATAACATCTCGAATTATTATTAAATCATAATTTTGTTTTATATGGTTTTTATAAGAAGAAGGATCACAAATATTAGCTTGAAATAAATGTAGTTTGTCTTTATCATTTAATAGCATTGCATTGTTAAATCTTGTTTCTGATAGCTCCAATCCAGAGCACATAGCGCCATTGTCATTATAAAACTTTAATAATCCTGCTTCAGCACATCCTATTTCTAAAACTCTTTTACCTTTTATATTATCTTCACTGATATAATTGAATAAAAAGTTTTTACCAAACCAATATTGCTCCTTGTAGCACCGTAAACATCTTTCAGAAATATCTCCAACCATCTTTTTTGACAATGAGTATTCAACCATTAATAAGGAAAAGTATGATAATCAATCCTCAACTGGATTATCTGATGTGTTTTCCATATCTGTATCTGCAATAGCATCTCTCATTCCAGTATCGGACTTAATATTCTCCATTTTATAATAATCCATAATACCCAAATTACCATCTTTAAAAGCTTGAGCCATAGCCAATGGAACTTGAGCTTCTGATTCTACCACTTTCGCTTTCATTTCTTGCGTTTTTGCAGTCATTTCTTGTTCTTCAGCAACAGCCATTGCCCTTCTTGTTTCTGCTTTAGCCTGTGCAACTCTAAGGTCTGCTTCTGCTTGATCTGCTTGAAGTGAAGCACCAATATTTTTTCCTACATCAAGATCAGCAATGTCAATAGATAAAATTTCAAATGCAGTTCCTGCATCCAATCCTTTATCTAAAACAGCACGAGAAATATTATCAGGATTTTCTAATACTTGTGAATAATTCCCTGCCGAACCAATCGCAGATACTATACCTTCGCCAACCCTAGCAATAATTGTGTCATCTGTGGCTCCGCCAACGAGCCCTGGAATATTAGTCCTTACTGTAACACGAGCTCTAGCTTTAAGTTCAATTCCATCTTTTGCAACTGCAGCAAGATAACCGTCCATTGGAGCATTTATCACTTTTGGATATACCGAAGTTTGAACAGCTTCATTAACATCTCTCCCCGCTAAATCGATTGCTGTGGCAGTTTCAAAAGGTAATTGAATATTTGCTTTATCCGCAGCAATGAGTGCAGAAACTATATTTTGCACATTCCCACCTGCTAAAAAATGAGTTTCTAACATATCAGTTGTAATATGCGCAAGACCCGCTTTATGCAAATTTATTACACCATCGGTAACTAAACGTGGAGATATTTTTCTGAGTCGCATTCTAATTAAGTCAACAATTCGAATCCTCCCTAAGCCTAGAGAAACAATTCCCTGAATCCACATACCTACAGGAACAAAATAAAAGATGACGATCGTAACTAGAACAATGACACCTATTAAAAACATTTGTATTACCGGCATAATTTTATCCTTTTATTTTTTTAATTCTCTAACAACAATTCTATTCCCATCAACAGATAGAACAATAATTTCTGCACCTTTTTCTATGAAATCCCCTTCACTTACTACAAAAACACGCTTATCTGCAACTCTAATCCATCCTGAAGGATGTAAGTCTGTATCAGCAACTCCTTCTTTGCCTCTATATGACTCCCATCCAAAACTATTTGAAAAACCATCCGCTTTGTCTTGTATGTCTGGAGAAGTCAATTGTTTCCAAAACTTTGTTTTAATCATCAATCTAGCTAAAAAAACTAATCCAATGACGGATCCAACTAAGCCTATAAAAAAACCATCCATAGCCTGCCCAACTATTTCCTCTCCAACCGGAATGTCTGGTAAAAGTAATAAATAAAGGCCATACATTAATAATCCGAAACCACAAACCCCAATAATACCAAACCCAGGAATAACCAAAACTTCTAACAAAATCGTACCTAACCCAGCAAAAACGAAAAGAAGATCATACATTGTAGCTAATTGAGCTATATAGGATGCACTAAGAGACAAAATTAAACAAGTCAAACCTACAAAACCTGGGATACCCCAACCTGGACTTTGAAGCTCAAATAATATTCCTAAAAACCCAAATGTGGTTAATAAAGAAGCGACCACTGGGTTGGTTAAAAACCTAACGATATCTTCAGACCAATTTTCACCTTTCTCAACTATTTGAACATCTTTATAACCCAAGGAGTCAAGAACAGAATCTATATTTTCAGCAGTACCATCAGCAATTTGATATTTTAGGGCTTGATCTGTGGTTAGCGAAATAAGTTTTCCTTCTTTTCTACCTTCAATATCTTGTACAAGGATAGAGTCTTGATCCAAAATTAAATGCGTGAAAGACAATTCTTCATCTACCATACCCCTAGCAATTTTTTTATTCCTTCCTCTTTGCTCAGCGGTAGATGCCATTTCTTCTCTCATAAAACTGATAACTTTTTCACTACCTTTTTTCCCTGACATATCCACAGCAGTAGCAGCTCCTATTAAGCCTCCACCAGTCATAAAAACTTTCTCGCAAGAAAGAGAAATTAACGCACCCGCAGAAATTGCACGTCGATTGATAAATGCAATGGTTTGCACTTCACTACTTAATATAGCATCTTTTATTTGGGTTGCAGCATCCACTCTACCACCAAATGTATTTATTTCAAAAATAATTGCATCAATGTTAGAAGACTCTGCCTCTTTTATAACCCTTTTAATATAGGGTGGTAAACCTAAATCTATGACACCTTCAATCGGAACTCGATACACTACTTCAGAATAAACAATTGAAAATACAATGGATATGAATACTATAAGCTTTTTCACAAGTATTAATTTCATACATTTATAGGTTAAGTAAAATAAATTTCCAACTAAATTTCACAATTATTATGGTGTAATTTCAAACATAAATGAAAACATCACACATCATTACTTCATATTTTTTACGTTTTTTAAAAAAATGTTTTTCAAATCTAAGTCCTAGAAAAAGGTTTTATATTTCTTCAAGGCTTGGATCAATATTTTATAATTATTTATCTATACGAAAAAAACAAGCAAGAAAAAATATTTTAACAGCTTTTCCTCAACTTGACTCTAATCAAATAGAAAAAATACTTAAGAACACTTATCTTAATTTTTGTCACAATTTTATTGAACTTGTTTCATTACCCTATTCTTATGAAAATATACAAATAGAAGTAAAAGGAAAAAGAGTCCTTGAATCTTTTTTAAAACAAAAGAAGGGAATAGTATTTATTACAGGCCATTTTGGAGCCTGGGAGATATTAGGTCAATGGATAGCTAGAAAAGTGCCTCTTTTTGTAGGAGTCGCACAAAAACAGAAAAATAAAGGAGCTCATAATTTCTTTATTAATCAAAGAGAATTAGCAGGAACAAAACATATTATCAGAGGGGACTCAATAAAATTAATGTACGAAGTCTTATCAAATAATGGCTTACTTGGACTTGTAAGCGATCAAGATGCTAAAAAAAAAGGAATATTTGTTGATTTTTTTGGAACTCCCGCATCTACTCCTAAAGGAGCTGCTCTATTTCATATTAATACGAAAGCTCCACTATTATTGGGGGTCTGCTTTAAAGAAAATTTTCAAAAATATCATATTCACT
The DNA here is from genome assembly GCA_002691285.1 of Fidelibacterota bacterium. Lineage (GTDB taxonomy): Bacteria > Fidelibacterota > Marinisomatia > Marinisomatales > UBA1611. The sequence continues at coordinate 24,421 of NZHK01000038.1, forward strand.
TCAAAGCTATTAACACTAAAAATAAAAACTTAGAAGAGATAACTCAAGAATACACAAGCCAGTTGGAATCCTATATAAAACAATATCCAGATCAATACTTTTGGTTCCACAAAAGGTGGAAAACTAAAAAAACATGAAAAAATTAATTAAAAGCAGTGCTCCAAATGCAGTTTTAGAGGCATGCGATGTCCTTAATAAAGGAGGAATAATTGCCTACCCAACAGATACATTATATGGACTGGGTTGCGACTCTAAAAATGAGAAATCCATTAAAAAACTAAATAAAATAAAAAACAGATCCGGACCAATTAGTGTAATAGCACCAAATAGGAGCACTGCAATTGATTGGATGTTTGTAAAAAAAAATCATAAAGCAACAATTAAAAACAAACTAAAAAATGGAAATACTGTTATTGCTCCAATCAAAAATAATATTTGCTCCAACCTAATAGCAGGTAATAAAAACACTGTAGGCATTCGAGTACCTGATCATTTGTTTTGTAAGAAATTATCAAAGTTATTCCCAAACCCAATTACCAGCACAAGCGTAAATCGAACCGGAGAAAAACCACTTACTAAACCAGATGATATTTCAAATGAATTTATAAGTGATATTGATTTAATAATAGACGATGGTATAATTAATGGCGTTGGATCAAAAATATTTTTATTCGAAAATGGTTCTTGGAAACAACTACGTTGATAAAAAAATATCTATTTTATCTATGCTTTTCGTTAGTTTTCGGAAATTCTTTGCCCTTAAAGGTTGGAGAAACTCTTTTATATAATGCATCTTTTCGTGGTATTAACGCTGCTAGCGCAAGCTTAAAAACCATAAAAAAAGAAGTTATTGGTATTGATAGTGTGTATCATATTCGATTTAACGCAAAAAGTAAGGGACCCATTAACTACATTTTCCCGATAGATGATGAAATTAATTTATGGCTAGATACAAAAACATTTTTACCAGTAAAAATTCATGAGAAAATAAGTGAAGGAAAGTTTAAAAGATCAACAACGGTTCACTTTAATAGAAAAAGTAACTTTGCATTAATAAATAATGATACTTTACAAATAGAAAAAAATACCCAATCTCCCTTTTCTTTATTTTATTTTTTTCGTAAAGCCGACATTCAAAAGTTTAAAAATAAAGAAATCTCTTTAATTCAAAACAATAAAACTGTCCTATTAGATTTAATAGTTCGAGAAAATGAAGTAGCCAATGTTCCCGCTGGAAAGTACAATTGTTCTACCATTTCACCAGAAAGAAAAGATAACAAAAAATTCAAAAATAAAGCAGAACTCGATGTAATGTTCTCTAATGACCTAAAAAAATATCCGGTAAAAATTAGATTAAAACTAAAGTATGGTTATCTAGTGCTAGAACTTGATAAGATTATCAGTTAAAAAGTCTAGTTATATCCTGCATAATAACAGTAACCATTAACATTAATAATAACGCCATTCCAATTTGTTGAATGACAATACGGGTTTTTATTTTTAATGGCCTACGTAAAATAGCTTCAATCAAATGTATAAAAATGTGACCACCGTCTAGCCCAGGAATGGGCAAAATATTTAAAAATGCTAAATTTACGCTCAAAAGTGCCATGAAAGTTAAAAAAGGAGTAATGCCCGCTTCAGCTGTTTGACCTGCCAACTGTGCAATCATAATTGGACCGCCAAGATCAGATATAGAAGCAGCTCCGGAGCCTAACATTTGTAAACTATAAATTATTAAACCAAAACTTGAAATAGTTTGACTAACACCATTTGACAATGCTTTAATAAAAGAGATATCTTCATAATATACTTCAGGCGCTATACCGATTATCCCAATGGTATCTATAGCACTTTTTGAAGGTACGGCATATTCAGAGGTCTTGATATCAAAGTCTAATATATCAACACCCCTCTTTATTCTAAATGAAAGAAGATTATTGGGGTTAGAATGAATGATCTTTGTCATGTCACTCCAAGTACTAATTCCTTCAGAATTAATTGATATAATTCTATCTCCAGGAAGCATCCCTGCTTTTTCAGCAGGCATATTCTCTTGCAGTTCAAAAACAATAGGTTCATCGTTAGTTTTTGGAGTTCCATTATAGAATCCAAGTAAAGAAAAAACAATTACTGCAAGGAGAGTATTCATTATAACCCCCGCACTTAAGACCCATATTTTTTGGAATAAGGTTTTTGATTGAAATTCATCATTCTTATAATTAATGTTCGTATCCATACTTTCATCAATCATTCCTGCCATTTTCACATATCCACCCAGAGGTAAAAGAGCAATTACATATTCGGTACTAGATCCAATGCGGTTTTCCTTCTTTATTGTTTTCGAGATAATTGGATGCCATTTTATTTTTCCATTTATTAATTTGAAAAAAAATATGTTAATTAAAAATCCTCCATCGATGGAAGTAATAGAGAACAACCTTGGGGGTACCCCTACTGAAAATCGTTCAACTCTTATACCAACCGATCTGGCAGCGATAAAATGCCCAAATTCATGAATGGTAACTAAAACTCCAAGAAGTATTACAAAAGCATAAAATGTAGTCATGATACCTTAATCTACGATGAAAAAAAAATTAAGTTCCAATGAATCAGAATTCATTTACATGGTTTTTGACCCAATCATCCAAATTCCTTAGATCGTTTAGGCTTGGATGCTTAATCCATGGATGGTTTTGAAGAGAAAAATAATTGATTTTATAAATATCTGTAAAAATAATTTTTTTCTCTAAAAATTTTTGCACTGAGTAATCATTTGATAAATTTAATGCAGCGGATGCAGTTCCACCATTTTTTAAAGCCTGATAAGCTAATTGTAATGAGGGAAATCTATCGTAATCAGGAGCTTGAAAGGTAAGGTCTCCGCATGATAAAAAATCTAATTTTTCCCATGGAGATTTTGAATGAGATGGAAATGTTAAAGCATATTGAATTGGAACCTTCATATCAGGTACACCCATTTGAGCTTTTATAGAACCATCATTAAACTCAACCATAGAATGAACAATAGATTGAGGATGAATAACTATATCAATTTTTTTAGGATTCAACTGAAAAAGCCAATACGCTTCAATTACTTCCAAACATTTATTCATCATTGTTGCACTATCGATACTTATTTTTTCCCCCATATCCCAATTAGGATGTTTTAAAGCCTCTTTTACAGAAATATTGTCAAATGTATCTAAATCTCTCGATCTAAATGGCCCACCACTTCCAGTTAAAATAATTCTTCTGATATCATTAAAATTTTCTCCAACCAAACATTGCCAGATAGCAGAATGCTCACTATCTACAGGAAAAATTTTTGCTCCAGACAACTCCATTGCTTTATTTATAATACCTCCAGCCATTACAAGACTTTCTTTATTAGCTAAAGCTACGTTTACTCCTGCTTTTATCGCAGATAAAGTTGGCTCCATACCAGATGACCCAACCAAACCATTTAGCATGACATTTACATCTTTCCTCTTAGATATCTCAATCAAACCTTCCCTGCCAACTAATATTTCAACTTGTTTTGTATTTATCCCCAACTTAAGATTTTTATAAAGCTTTTTATCAACTAAACATATTGATTTTGGTTTATACTTTTTTGTTTGTTCAATCAATAACTCGAAATTTTTTTTTGCAGTAAGGTATTTAACTTTTATGTCCTTAGAAAGAAATTCAGCAATTTTTAGAGCGTTAACTCCAATCGATCCGGTGGACCCTAATATCGAAATATGTTTTTTCATTAATAAAAATCTTTTTGAAATGAAAATGAATAAAAAAACATATTTAGATTCATCCTTGTCTCAAAACCAAGTTGAAAAATTTTTAATGGAATAATTGTATTTAATAAAATAAAATTTATTTGTCCTCTTTGTTTATACAAAAAATTATCCTTCGTATAAAAATTTGAACCCAAACCAAATCTAAAAAAGTTATGGCGGTACTTAATCCATTTAGAAATTTCTAATGTTATATTATTCAGATTGAAATTTTTTATAGATTTATAATTCACTTTTTTCAATGAACTTACCCAACTTAACGTATCACTAGATCCAAAATAATATTGAACGCCTCCCCTAATTATTTGGCCAGAAGAACCACCTAAACTATGGCTAAAAACACTTCCTTCTAAAGCAAGGTTTTTACTTACTTTATAACCAAAGCCTATATCTGGATGATATTGATAATTGTTATTACCTGGTAACGATTTAAAAGACATACTACTCTGAATATATAATCGATTGGTATAAAAAGGGCTTATAGTATATGACTTACTTATCCCTAATGATGTTAAGCTCGGAGATTTTGAATTATTTAAGCCATTCAAAATTTGTATTAATAATAAAAATTTAAATATCCCGTAATGGAAAATATTATTCACCAATTTTTATATAATCCCTCTATTGGAATNTTTTATAAAATCAAGAATCTTTTGGATTACTTTNGTTTTNNGAAATTCTGATTCAATTTTTTCAATAGCTGTTTTCCTATTNCCTCCTGAACGAAAAAACCCCCTGTATACTTTTTTTATTGAATCTATATCTTTTTTTGAGAAACCGCGTCTTTTTAATCCAACTATNTTTACACCTTTGTATNNAAGAGGATNGTTTGCAGCGATTATAAAAGGAGGAACATCTTGAACANCTCTAAATCCTCCTCCAATTAATGAATGTTCTCCAATTTGAGTGAATTGGTGAACCAACACACCTCCCCCAAGTATAGCCCAGTTCCCAATTTGTACATGTCCACCTANCGTAGCAAGATTAGACATAATAACATTATCNCCAACTAAACAATCGTGGGCGACATGAGTTGAAGCCATCAATAAAACATTTGATCCTATTTCTGTTCTCCCTAAATCGCTNGTTCCTTTATTAATAGTAACATATTCTCTTATTATTGTATTGTCACCTATTTTAGTAAATGTTTTTTCNCCATCATATTTTAAATCTTGGGGAACNTCTCCAATGGANCTAGAATGAAAAATTTTACAGTTGTNACCGATTATGGTATCGCAAGCTATAGTAACATTATTACCTATGTAACTATTGTCTCCAATCTTTACATTTTTCTCTATTACTGAAAAAGGTCCAACCTCTATATTAGCACCTAAATCTGCACATTNTGCAATTATTGCCGTAGGATGAATTATTTTTGAAATTTTATACTCGAGCTCTATCTACAAGGTTAGCTGAAAAAAAAGCTTCAGCAACAATTTCATCATCAACCTTACAAACNCCNTGGAATTTACAAAGGTTTAATTTTTTTTTAACTAATGTCATGTGGACCATTAACTGATCACCTGGNANAATTGGTTTCCTAAATTTTGTTTTTTCCACCGCTGAAAAAAACATGTTAGTAGTCAATGGATCTTCAACTTGACTTAACATTAAAAACGAACCTGCTTGTGCCATAATTTCTAATATTAAAACCCCAGGCATAACAGGTTGCCCTGGAAAATGTCCTTGAAAAAAAGGTTCATTAATAGTCATGTTTTTTAAAGCANTTAAACGTTNTCCTGGTTCTGTTATTTCTATTCTGTCAATTAGAATAAAAGGATATCTATGNGGAAGAATTTTGATAATATCATTTATATCAAACTTTGTTTGACTTTTAAATTGGTTCATTATCTTATCCCTTTCTTAACGCGTTTAATTCTTTGGAATAATGTTTTTTTAATTTTTTAACAAATTCAACATTACTTGCATGCCCTGCTCTAGCNGCAGTAACATGTCCTTTAATTGGAACTCCCAACANTGCTAAATCCCCGATTAAATCTAAAGTCTTATGCCTTACCGGCTCATTTTTAAACCTTAATACTTTACCATTTAATATACCATTTGCACCTTGAATAATATTATGCTCTATTCCAAATAAATCTTTCAAACGTTCCATCTCTATAGAATCAATNTCTTTATCGATAATAACGACTGCATTATCTAGCCCTCCTCCTTTAATTAGCCCCTGCTCTTTAAGCATTTCCACCTCACTTAAAAAACAAAAAGTTCTTGCAGGAGCGACTTCAAAAGAAAAATCTTCTTCCATATTATAAATTGCTTCATATTGCGTACCTAAAGCAGGTAAAGGGTACTCCACCATAAATGTTATCCTAAAACGGTCTGAAGGAATTACATGTATATCAATATCCCTGTAAGAATTAGTATAATTAACAGCACGTGTTATTTCTAAAACCCTTCTCTCTTTACTCTGAATCTTTATTCCAGCTTTGATGAGACATTCAACGAAATCTTTTGCACTACCGTCCATTACTGGAGGTTCTTTACCGCTTAATTCAATTAGAATATTGTCTAAGCGAAGTCCACTTACAGCTGCAAGAGCATGTTCCACAGTATGAATTCTTACATCATTCTCTTCAATTGTGGTTCCTCTAGAAATATCTACAACATGATCTATATCTGCTTTTACTTCCAGACAATTAGGGATATCAGACCTAACAAAACGAATACCAAAGTCTTCTGGTGCGGGGTGAAAAGTTATTCTAGTTTCTACACCTGTGTGAAGGCCAACTCCTTCACAGGATTGAGAGGTTCTTATTGTCCTTTGATTTCTTTCCATTAAAAAATTTAATTATCTTTTGTTTTTTTACTCAATTGAGAAACTTTCCTTTTAAGCTTATCAATTTCATTAATAAGTGCTTGTCTTCGATTATGATCTTTGATTTCTCTTGCAGGAAAGCCTGCATATACCCTCTCACCCTTTAGTGATTTTGTAACACCAGATTTCGAAGCAACAATTGAATTGTTACCAATTTTTAAATGTGGAGCAATACCTACCTGTCCTGCAAAAGTACAAAAATCACCTATCTCTGTACTCCCTGCAACAGCAAAGCCGGCAGTTATCAGGCAGCCCTTACCAATTTTTACATTGTGAGCAATATGAACTAAGTTATCAATTTTAGTCATTTCACCAATAGTAGTGCTTCCTATTGTCCCCCGATCAATTGAACAATTAGATCCAATTTCAACATTCTTTTCAATTACAACATTGCCTGTTTGAG
>NZHK01000016.1 GCA_002691285.1 Fidelibacterota bacterium
TTTCCATAATCTAAAATTCTACAGACCGGCGGCTTGCTATTAGGAGCAACTTCAATAAGGTCTAATCCAACCTCTTTGGCTTTATCTATGGCAACTTCAATGGAAACAACGCCTAATTGTTCTCCACTGTCCGAAATTAGTCTCACTTCTTTTGAAGTGATATCCTCATTAAGTCGTTGTTGCGTTTTCTTTCCTATGTGCTAAACTCCTATTTTTTATTTCTTTTACAAGCTCTGATTTTAATTCATCAATTCCAATAGTACCAGTATTACCTTCAAATCTTCTTCGAACTGAAATCATCTTTTCATCTACTTCTTTTTCACCAATAATTAACATGACATTAATTTTTTCTAATTCTGCCTGCCTAATTTTAGCACCTATTTTATCAGAACGATTATTCAAGGTGGCTCTTATACCTACGCTCTTTAATTCATTGCAAATAAAATTTGAATAATCTAGTACCTTATCGGAGATAGGCAAGATAGCTACCTGTACAGGTGCTAACCATAAAGGGAAATCACCACCAAAATGTTCAATAAGAAATCCAATAAATCGCTCGTGAGTGCTAAGTGGTGCACGATGAATACATAAAGGGGTTCTATCTTTTCCATTTTCATCTTTATAGGATAATCCAAATTTTCTTGGAACTGCAAAGTCTACTTGATTTGTTGCTAAGGTGAATTCTTTTCCAATTGCACTCCATACTTGTACATCAATTTTTGGCCCATAAAAAGCTGCTTCACCCTCCACCTCTTCAAATTCAAGCTTTCCTTCGATTAGCGCTTCTCTCACCCATTGTTCGGTTTCTAGCCACAATTCAGGATCGTTTACATATTTTTCTCCTAAACCATCTTTACTATGCAAACTCAATCTCATACGATATTTTTCTATCCCAAAAATCTTAAAATAATATAAATACATATTACAAACTGCTAAAAATTCTTCTTTAAATGATTGTTTTGTGCAATATATATGAGCATCATTCATTTGCATACTGCGAACCCGCATTAAGCCAAATAATTGACCAGATTTTTCATATCGGTAGCACGTTCCATACTCAGATAACCTAATTGGAAGATCTCGATAACTTCTAGGAAACGCCGAATAAATTTTATGATGGTGTGGACAGTTCATAGGCTTAACATAATACTCAATGCCATCTACATCCATTGCTGGATACATTGAATCTTTGTAATGGTCTAAATGCCCAGATTTATCATAAAGACTTCCTTTCGTTAAGTGTGGTGTACGTACTTGTTCATATCCTACTTTTCTTTCCATTTCCTTCGCTAGCGACTCTAATTGCTCAATAAGGATAGTTCCATTTGGATGCCAAAGAGGTAATCCTGGCCCCACCTCTTCATCAAATGAAAATAATTTCAACTCCTTTCCCAACTTTCTATGATCACGTTTTTTGGCTTCTTCTAAATTACGAAGGTGATTTTTTAACAAACTTTTAGATGAAAAAACTGTTCCATATATTCTTTGAAGCATTTTATTTTTTTCATCACCTCTCCAATAAGCTCCTGAGGTTGACAACAGTTTAAAGTATTTAATTTTTGAGGTATTCGATACGTGAGGACCTCTGCATAAATCCGTAAAATCAGACTGCTTATATAAAGAAATTGTATCCTCAGGATTAATTTGTCCAACTATTTCAACTTTATAGGACTCGCCCATTTTTTCAAAAATACTTACAGCTTCGCTAGCTGAAACTTCATATCTAAATATTTCTTGGTTTTTTTTACTTAATTCTTTCATTTTATTTTCAATTAAGACAAGAGAATCTTCAGAAAATGAAACATCCAAATCAAAGTCATAATAAAATCCATTTTCAATAGTAGGACCTATCGTAAATTTTGCATTTGGATACAATGTTTTAACTGCTTGCGCCATCAAATGAGCAGTTGAGTGAAGAAGAGTATCATGTCCTTCAGGGGAATCACCAGTAAACAGCTCTAAAGAACTATCTTTAAAAATCTTATAATTTAGATCTTTTAAAACACCATCAATTTTAGCAACAACGACAGCCCGAGCTAATCTAGATCCAATTGAATTAGCGACCTCCTGAGCAGTTATCCCTTCAGGAAAAGTTTTTACAGAGTTATCTGGTAATGTAATATTTATATTATTCATAATTATTAGTGGGCGATGACGGAGTCGAACCGCCGACCTCTACGATGTCAACGTAGCGCTCTAACCAACTGAGCTAATCGCCCCTACTTATTATAAAGATAAACCAATATCCATTCAAAATTTATAACTATTGGGGAAGAAATATATTATCAAAAGCAACGGGGTCATGCAAAATATTCATTGCTTTTTGTATATCTAAGTCTTTTGAAGCACTAATTTTAAACCTACCTTCCACTCCATTAAAATGTTCAGCAAACTCTACTAACAACCAATGATGTATATCTTTCTTTTCACGATCAAACTGGTTGATAGAAATATCTTCAAAGTAAGAGTCTAGAATATCTAAAGCACCTTGAATCTGAACACTATTTGAATCTAATTCTAATAATTTTTCCTTCATTTTGATATAATTTGACTCACCCTTCATTTTTACTTGGATATCATTCGAATACATATACGTTTCAAAATCATTCAAAATACTTGTATCACTTTCAACGTCTTCAAATGAATTGTACTTTGATTTGTTTTTTTGAACAAAACTAAAAAACAAGCCTTTCCGTAATGAGACAGATAAAAGAGGATCAATTTTATTAAGATCTACTTTATAGTCAGGATTAATTCCACCAAGCCCAGAAACAGACCTTCCACCTTTAGTAAAAAATATAGAATCCATGCTAGATGTGTCTGCAAGCAATTCTTTTGGCAAGTATCCAGGTTTTTGAATTAGTCTACCACTAGGAATGAAATATTTTGCAGATGTAATTTTTACTGATCGTTCTCTATCAATATTAATTACTGTTTGAACTAAACCTTTTCCAAAAGTAGAGCGACCAATGACAACACCTCTATCAACATCTTGCAAAACACCAGCAACGATCTCACTAGCGGATGCGCTTCCTTGATTTACAAGAACTGTAATTTTTATTTCATTAGGAACCAGCGGCTCTGATTTACTTAGGTATTTTCTTTTTGACTTATATGTTTTCCCTTCAGTGTAAACTAACAATTGTCCTTTTTCAGTAAACATATCTAAAATGTTGACAGCGGAATTTAATAATCCACCGGGATTATCCCTTAAATCTAGAATTAATCCTGTCATATTACTCTCAATTAAATTTTCAAGTGCATCTTTCATTTCCTGATCTGAATTTCTAGAAAACCTAGTAAGTCTTATATAACCAGTCTGTTCATCAAGCATACCATGATAGGAAATATCTTTCACTTTTATACTTTCTCTTAAAAGATTAAAATCAATTAACTCGGATTCACCAAACCTCTGAATGCTCAAAATAACTTTAGAACCTTTTTTTCCTCGAATCAGCTTGGCTGCCTCATCCATAGTTAAGTTTTTGGTATCCTTACCATCAATTTTAATTATGATATCCCCGCTTAAAATACCTGCACGTTTTGCAGGAGAATTATCCATCGGAGTAATAACCGTTAGTTGATTTTCCCTCTTCCCAATTGAAATCCCGATTCCGCCATATTTTCCTTTTGTTAAAATTTCTATACCATCTTTTTCTTCTTTTTCCATGTAAGAGGTATAAGGATCTAACTCTGAAAGCATGTTATTGATACTTAACTTGGTAAAAGAGTCTAAATCAATATCATCAACATAATTAGTAATAACTTGCCTATAAACATCATTGATCAAAGATTGATTTTTTCGAACATTTTTATATACATCATTTGATCCCTGTCCAAAAATGAAAAAAGGGATTACTAGGAAAAACCTAAAAGTATAAATGGAAAATTTTTTAATCTTCATAAGAGTAATTTATTATTTTATCCCAAATAATACTATGGATACTACTAATTGAATCATAGCCATCTAAGATAATAAATCTATTTGAGAATTCTTTTGCTAAGCTTAAATAAGTCTTTTGAACGTCTTTTTGAAGATCTATACCTGCCCCCTCTATCCTATCAGTGGAAGCAAGTCCAGACCTCATCATAGCGTCTTCAGGTTTTATATCTATTAAGAAAGTAATATCAGGCACTAAGTTTTTAGTAGCAAAACTATTAATTTTCTTTAAAATATTTAAATCCAATTTTCTTCCACCACCTTGGTAAGCTAGTGTTGAATCAGAAAACCTATCTGCAATAACAAAAAATCCTTTTACTAATAAAGGTCTTATTACTTCTTCAGTAAGCTGTGCGCGACTTGCGGTCATTAAAAGTGCCTCTGTTTCAAAGTTCATAGCAGAGTTTTCAGGGTTTAATAAAATCTTTCGGATTTCCTCAGAAATTTTCAAACCACCAGGCTCTCTAACCAACTCAACCTTTCTCCCTTCAGATCCGATCTTGTCTCTCAGTAGCTTAACCTGTGTACTTTTCCCGCAACCATCTACTCCTTCAAAAGATATAAAAAGACCTTTATTTGAAGTATACATTTTTATCATTTTTCCCTATTAAGATTACACACTCTCCTTTTGCTTGATTATCTGAAAAATAATTAAACAACTGGAGCAAAGTTCCTCTTTTTATCTGTTCATACATTTTTGTTATTTCTCGAGCCACAACAGCTGGACGATCACCAAAAAATTCATATAGTTGTTTTAAGGTTCTTTTTAGTCGATTTGCTGACTCGTAATATATAATAGTCGCATCAACGTCTTCTATTTTTAACAATCTTTTATTTCTTCCTTTTTTTGGGGGCAAAAAGCCTTCGAACAAAAAACGATCTGTAGGTAAGCCAGATGCAGTTAAAGCAGCTAAAAACGCACTAGCACCGGGGACAGATTCAATTTTGGCACCAATATTAATTGATTGCCTAATAAGTTTATATGCAGGATCAGAAATTCCTGGGGTTCCAGCATCTGTTATGACAGCAATATTTTGGCCTTTGGATAAATTACTAATTAAGTACGGAATACGGTTATCTCGATTATATTCATAGTAGCTTATCATTTTTGTTTGAATATTATAGTGATTTAGAAGTTTTTTTGAATACCTTGTGTCTTCAGCAGCGATTAAAGAAACATCATTTAATACACTAATCGCTCTGTAAGTAATATCCCCGAGATTCCCAATAGGAGTGGAAACCAAATACAAAACACCTTTAGTTTCAGGCAAAGTTATAATTTTTTTAAAGAATTATTTAACATATCACAGGCTATATCAATATCCTTTTTTGAGATATTTAGGTGTGGTCGGAACCGGACGGATTTATGTCCGCATCCTAATATTATAGCACCCTCTTTTTCCATATTGGAAATTAGTTTATCTCTTGAAGATGAGGTGTCAAGATCAAAAGCACAGAAAAGCCCTTTACCTCTAGAATTTGAAACCCTATTGGCATAATTATTTTCCATAACTCTTAATTTTTTAAGTAAATATTGTCCGTTTTCCCTTGCATTATCTACTAGTTTTTCTTGCTGAATAATTTCTGCATAAATAGTAAATCGCACCATGTCTACAAGATTACCACCGAAAGTCGAGTTTATCCTACTTGACTCATGAAAAACATGATTTTCAACTTCATTTAATCTTTCTCCAGCGAAGACACCACATACCTGGGTCTTTTTTCCAAAGCTAATAATATCTGGTTCAATAGCCTTACAATGAGTCATGCAACTAAACTGACATGTTGGTTCACAAAAATGTTGATGAGCCCACATTTTACCGGTAATACCAATACCTGTTTGAACTTCATCGTAAATAAGCAAAAAGTCATTCTCCTGAGATAGTATTTTTAATTCCTTGAAATACTCCTGCCTAAAATGATTATCTCCACCTTCTCCTTGTATTGGTTCTAAAATAAGACAAGCAATATCATCTTTTGATTTTTTAATAAGATTTTTCAATTCATCAATTGATTTTCTTTCTAGCTCTTCAACTATAGCAATGTTTTCTTTATTTTCAGGAAAGGTAATGTATGGATTTATTATCCTAGGCCAATTAAACTTTGGGAAATATTGAACCTTCCTTTTATCAGGAGAATCAGTTAGAGACATAGTATACCCTGTTCTTCCATGGAAACAATCCTTTAGGTGCACCACTAAATTTTCACCTTGTGCCTTACCTTCTTGCAAATTTTTCCTTGATTTCCAATCGAAGGCAATTTTCAATGCATTCTCGACAGCCAATGCTCCTCCCTCAATATAAAAAGCATATGGTAAGTAACTAGGCTGAACTATTTTACCCATTGTATCAACAAATTCTGCCATTTGAATAGAGTAAATATCAGAATTAGCTGGTTTGTTAACAGACGCTTCTTCTAGCCTTTTTGAATTATTAAGGACATATGGGTGATTATATCCTACAGACATTGATGCATACATGGAAAAAAGGTCCAAATACTCTTTACCATTTGTACCGTCAACCAACCATGATCCATGACTATTTTTAAGATCTATCACTGGTTTCATTCCATCAGCAAGCATATGACTTCCAATAGTGGACCTTACATTTTTGTATTCAATTTTCATATTTTAATTCTCAATATTGAACTCAATACCCTGAGCAAGAGGTAATTCATCACTCCAATTAATGGTATTTGTTTGGCGTCTCATATACTGCTTCCAACTATCAGATCCAGATTCCCTTCCTCCACCAGTTTCCTTTTCTCCTCCAAATGCTCCACCAATTTCTGCACCAGAAGTACCTATATTAATGTTCGCTATTCCACAATCTGAGCCTACTGAGCTTAAAAACAACTCAGAGTTTTTAACACTTTGCGTAAACATAGCAGAAGATAAACCTTGAGGTACATCATTATGCATTTCAATAGCCTCCTCTAATATTTTGTAAGTCATAATATAGAGAATTGAAGAAAAAGTTTCTTCTTGAACAATACTCCAATTATTTTCTGCTTTTATAATAGTAGGAGTAACATAATTTGTATTTTGGGAAAATTCTTTGCCTCCAAAAATAATCTCACCGCCCTGCTCTTTGGCTTTTTTTATAGCATTAAGAAAATCTTTCACAGCACTTTGATCAACTAATGGCCCCATCAAAGTATCCTTTTCAAGAGGATCACCAATTTTCACCTGTTTGTAAGCATTAATTAATTTCCCTACTAAATCTTCATAAATAGACTCATGGACAATAAGCCTTCGAGTACTTGTACATCTTTGTCCAGCAGTGCCTACAGCACCAAAAACAACCGCAGGAACGACCAAGCTCATATCGGAAGTCTCATCAACGATGATACAATTATTGCCGCCTAATTCAAGGATAGATTTCCCAAATCTTTTTGATACAACTTCACTAACATGCCTGCCCATCCTAGTGGATCCTGTAAATGAAATCAATGGAACCTTTTCATCCATTATCAAAGATTCACCAATTTTTGAACCACTTCCAATGGCAAGGCTAAAAATATTTGGAAAATCAATTGAGGATGTTACCTCATTACAAATATTTTGAACAGCAATGGCACAAAGAGGAGTCAAAGATGAAGGCTTCCAAAGTGTCGTATTACCACAAATAGCAGCCAAAAAAGCATTCCAACTCCAAACTGCAACGGGAAAGTTAAATGCAGATATTACACCGGTAATACCTAAAGGATGCCACTGCTCATACATTCGATGATTCTTACGCTCAGAGTGCATGGTTTTACCATATAACATTCTCGATTGTCCTACTGCAAAGTCGGCGATGTCAATCATTTCTTGAACCTCTCCATCACCTTCTTGCTTTATTTTACCCATCTCCAAAGAGACTAAACTACCCAACGCATCTTTGTTATCTCTTAAAGCATTCCCCATAGTACGAATAAATTGACCGCGCTCTGGAGCAGGAACTTTTCTCCATTCAATAAAAGATTCATGTGATTTTTTAACAATTCTTACGTATTCTTCTTGACTGCAATTATATACAGATGCAATCAGCTGACCATTAGATGGGTTTAATGATTCTGTAATTCCATCATTTTTCCCTTTGGTCCAATTTCCAGGNCCCGAACAGCCTCCAAAATTAACATNNTTGATACCCAGTTTATTCAAAATATNCATATTTATAAATCCTTAATTACTTGTCGAATAGCGCNGACGAGGCTATCAATCTGATTTTTATTTATTGTTAATGCTGGAGCCANTCTAACTGTAGTATGGTGAGTCTCCTTTGCGTANACACCTTGGTTTAAGAGTCCAACAGAAACTGCATGACCATCTAACTTTGGATCATCATGCATTTCAAAAGCAGTTAGTAACCCTTTTCCACGAACTTCTTTTATTTTATCNGGAAAGTCATCCATTAAAGAATTTAGATGNGTCATTAAATATTGNCCCTGAATATTCGCATTATTAGCCAATNGCTCNTCAACAAGAACTTTTATAGCATAAGTTCCAACAACTGAAGCTAGAGGATAACCGCCAAATGTAGACCCTTCACTTCCNGGAGTCAGGACNTCCATCACTTCTTTTCGACCTGCTACAAAAGANACTGGGAGNATCCCTCCTCCAGCAGCCTTTCCACATCCCATTATNTCTGGTTTAATTCCTGATAACTGATGAGCAAAGTTCGCNCCTGTTCTTCCAAATCCAGTTTGCACCTCATCAACAGCTAATAAAATATTATGTTTTTTACAAAGTTCAGAAACTTGAGGTAAATAATTTTCATCTGGAACAATTACCCCNGCCTCNCCTTGAATAGGCTCTACCATGAAGCATGCTATTCTTTCGGCTTTTTTATCAAAAAGATCACTTAAAGCATCAATATTATTAAAAGGNACAAGCTCTATCCCAGGAACAAATGGCCCAAAACCATCCCTAGAGTCANNNTCATCAGACATTGAAACCGCCGCAAGAGATCGACCATGAAAGTTTCCTGTGNCACCAATCATTAGACACTTATGTTCTGGAATTTTTTTTATTTTGCTNCCCCATCTGCGGGCGATTTTAAAGGAAAGCTCCCAAGACTCTACACCTGCAACTTTAGGTATTATTTTATCCATTCCAGTAATACTCGTAGCTGCNAGAAGAAAAGCACTCATGTATTTGTGCCGAATTGAACGTGGNACNGTGGGTAATTTCTCTTCTTGGAGATGCTTTACTACAGCATCGACAATCGTCTGATTAAGTTGACCTTGGTTCACTGCAGAGTAACAACACAANCCATCTAAAAGCTCTGTCTCNACAAATTGATTTACATCTTTNGGATGAGGCTTCCTTGCCATAAGAGTNGATGAGTCCTTAACTGAAGAGACTACAACATCTTCAAGTGGTGAATAATTCTGTCCGCCCTTTTCTAANTCAATTTCTTCATGCTGTTTTGGAGTTAAATCACCAATTCTTATTCCATTTACANTTAAATCATCCCCATATCCACTGATTTTCAAATCGTTCATAAATATTCTCTTTTGTTATANAAAATAAAGATGAAATTTAATAATTATCTCTTNCCTAATTTGAATAGATTTCATTTNATTATCTAGGAAGCTTTTCTGGCATATCTGCTACNACATAAGCCATTANCNTCATAGCTGCTATGCAATTATTAAAGTCATCAAACTTTACTTTATCAAATGTATCAGCTTCAGAATGGTGATACCAAAAGTACTTGGAGTCNTCTACCTTCAAAGACATAACAGGAACACCTAAATCATTNAATGGAGCAATATCTACTNCNCTNCCACCATCTGAAATATTTTGCGCATCAATGGGCTCCAATAGCTTATGTATATCTGAGACTATGGTTCTAGCTTTNTCACTNCCTGTAAATCCAAAACCTTTTGGTGCAAAGACTCCAGCATCTGACTCAATGGCAAGTATCTGATTGTCAATNTGCTCCCTAACCATATCTCTGTATGCTTGATTTCCTCTACTNCCATTTTCTTCATTTGTCCATAATACACAGCGAATAGTGCGTTTAGGTTTTAATCCTAATTTTTTTATTAAGCGTAAGGCTTCCCAGGCAGCAATACATCCTCCGGCATCATCGTGTACTCCTTGTCCAACATCCCATGAATCAATATGCCCACCGATTACAATCACCTCATCAGGAAATGTTGAGCCTACTAGCTCACTTATTATGTTTTTTGACCATCTGTCAGGTAAGGTTTGTGCTTCCATATGTAATTTAATAGTAATTTTTTCACCTCTATCATATAGCCTTCCAAGCATCATTGCATCTTCCATGGTGATAGCAGCATGTGGAATTTTTGGATATTTTTCATCATATGCCATTACTCCTGTATGAGGAGTATTCATTGACCAAGGGCCAATTGACCTCACTAGACTAGCTTTGGCACCAAAAGAAGCAGCTTTACTAGCGCCATGGAATCTATAANTAACNGTCTCTCCATAAGTAGTAAACGGAACATTAAATAAAACAATNTTTCCNNTNANTTNTTTTTCTTTTATTTTNAATTCATCAAAGGTGTTTACTACNATCACTTCAGATGNAATTCCTTTTTTAGGNGTTGCAATACTTCCACCTAGACCTAGCATGGATAGATTTCTTTTAAATGGCTTAATTAACATTGCCGATTCGTGGCCTCTAACCCAGGTTGGAACTTTTACCCTTTGACCTTTTACATTTTCTAAACCGTCTTGTTTCATCTTTTTCAAAATCCATTCAATAGACCTTTCAAGATTTTTTGACCCACTTAATCTTGGGCCATAAGTATCACAGAGATACTCTAACCTTTTGTACGCAGTACTGTCTGTTTGTGCATTTTTGATTATCCTAGTCGCGACAGCATTATATCGATCCTGAATAGAATTTGAAAAAGATAGATTAATAGAAATTAGAAAAAATAAGAAATGTCTATATAAAATCATTAGATGTCCTTATTAATTATCTTATTGGGATTTTCATATTTATTAAAAAAACAGAACTATGATTTTCTCTCTATAAAAGTTATCATTTGACTAGCAACATCCGTTTTCGTACAGGACTCAATGCCCTGCAAACCTGGTGATGAATTGACTTCTAAAATTAATGGTCCCCTATTGGATCTCATTAGATCTACACCCGCTATAGTTAATCCAAGTATCTTTGCAGCTCTAATCGCAACCTGATTTTCTTCGCTAGTCAACGTAATTTTTTCTACACTAGCACCCCTATGCAGGTTAGACCTAAACTCACCTTCAGGTGCAACTCTCTTCATTGCGGCTACGACCCTGTTTCCGATAACAAAAGCTCTTATATCTGTCCCGCTTGATTCTTTAATATATTCCTGAACCATTATATCTGCATCAAGTTGCCTAAAAGCACTCATCACAGATTCAGCAGCTTTTCTAGTTTCTGCTAATACAATTCCCTGCCCTTGAGTCCCCTGTAACAACTTCATTACAAGCGGTGTACTACCTACAGACTCAATAACACCTTCAATATCCTTAGTATGACTAGCAAAACCTGTTACAGGCATATTTATACCTGCCTCAGCTAGGATTTGCATGGATCTTAATTTATCCCTAGAATTTGATATTGAAATAGAAGGGTTTACACAAAAACAATTCATTGTTTCAAATTGTCGCACAACTGCAGTTCCATAAAAAGTATTTGAAGCACCTATCCTAGGAATAATAGCATCAGCTTTCTGCAAAGATTCTCCTCCGTAATAAACAGCGGGCTTTTTTGCAGTAATATTCATAAAACATCGCATATAATCAATCACTCTAACCATGTGCCCTCTATCTCTACCAGCTTCAACTATTCTACTAGTTGAGTAAAGATTACTATTCCTAGATAAAATAAATATTTTCATCAAATTTTTATAGAGCTCGAGCCAGCCAAATATGATTTATGTGAATGAATTATATGTTTCTTATTTAATGAATTTCTTCCAATTAACATTGGATAAGTCAACTTTGCTCTTTGAGCGAGAGTTATTTCAGTCAACCAAATTTCTGCTCCAATTTGAATTTTCATATGAACCGTAGGCCTAATCTCAGTTTGCCCAAAAGAACTTTTAATTTTTTTATAAGAAATAAGCTCTGTATCAATATCTAAAAAAGATTGGGACTGATAGATCTGAAACTTGACCATTTCGCTGCGATTTTTTCGATAAATTTGAATATTGGTAGCATGAATCGCAGATGTTCTAGCACCTGTATCTATTTTGGCTTTTAGTTTAAAGTCATTATAAGATGGCAAAAAAACCCACTCTCTCCAACCAAGAGGAGTTAATGAAGTTCTTGTGTTCTTTTTCTTATTATTTATTAAACGTTTTGCCATGACATTAAAAATTAATTACGCAAATTACTATAAACTCAGTTTTGTTTGAATTAATTAAAAATATTTACTTTGATATGATTTAATTAAAATTTAAACTTTGTTAAGCTATGGTAAATTTTAATATTACTAAATCATGTTTTATTGTACCATTTTGTCTTTGGGCTTTTTTACCATTAAATGGTCAAAGCTTTGATCCAGAGACTGGTATAAAAACCTATCTTGCTAAAAAATATTTGTCCTTTTCTGTAGGAGCAGGGTCAGGTAATTTTGATTTATCAGCTGAAAGTGCATTTTCAAACCCTGAAAACCCTAAAGAAAGATTGTGGACTGCTGAAGTTTCTGATGTTTCAACCAATTTACATATGCCGCAATTATCTATAAAATTTGGTGGATGGAAAGGCTGGCAAGGACTTGAAATGGAATTATCTTACGTTGGGCAAAAAATACCTTCTCAAATTGTCTATTATGATTCACATGGTCAGATATATATACCTCCAACAGATGGATATCCTGATGGCTATTATTATAATGTTGAGCCTCAAGATAGTGTAGACCTCGACGATGGATTTCTTCATTTTAATTTATTTTCAATTGGAGTAACAGGATATGCAAATATTCTTCTTTCCCAAGCTATAAAGCCTTATTTTGGTTTTGGTTTTTCATTTGGTCTAAATAACATTCAATCTGAATACCCCGGGCCGGGAAGCTTTGCCGCGAAAAATGTAATGGCAGAATATGGATACAATATCCAAGATGCAGAAGAACTTAACACAACTGATTTTGGAGTTGGCTTCCATATCCCCTTCGGAATAAAATTTTTGTTTAATGAAAACCTATTTTTCAATCCTGAGTTTAGATATTCTCAAAGCTTCCTTTCCTTTGGAAGTAGCGACGCTTATTTAAAAGAAAGAGATAGAGGTACTCTGCAATCTTTTCAGGCAAGTATTGGGCTAGGTGTAATATTAAAATAAAGAGGCAATTATGAAATTGGTAAAAATCCTACTTTTGATATCATTTTGTTCTGCCCAAATAACCAAAGATGTCAATGACCCAAATTTTGGTAAGGAAGCAAGTTTTACAAAAAAATCTATTTACAAACAGTATTTAGCTCAAGCTTTACCAGGCTATTTATTTTTCGGTCCCTATTCTTTTATGTACGGTGTTTCCCTTGGAGGATCGGCAATTTCTAGAGGAGAATCTCCTTTGAAAGCAAATACCCTTTGGCTTTCTACTCCATTGCTTGCAGGGGCTTTAGTGCATCTTGCCTCAAAGGATTTAATAAATAATACCATAGCGAAGCCCACTAATGAAGATTACTCATCTACTTTTTATTACAACATTTATTTTGTAAGTCCAGATATATCATCTATCCAAAATATAAGCTTCAAAGCTCTGGATTCTTCATGGGATGCTAAGATTGATGAAGTTCCATCTGGTTTCGACTATCCATCACTCGGTTTTAGAACTGGATTCATGACTGAACAATACGGGGTTGATTACGAGATGTCTTTAATCGAGCATCATACATCTGAAAAAAAAATTATATATGAGTATAATAGTCCAGCAACAGGCATTGTTCCTCTGGAGCAAAACATTCCAAGCCACTTCTATATGTTGCATAGTATGTATATGGGGGTAAATACTTATTACGTTCTGCCTAATTTTTTTATAACGCCATATTTAGGTATTGGAGGCGGTGTTCTTCTTAACAGCGTGCAGTCAGAGTATCCAG
Organism: Fidelibacterota bacterium; assembly: GCA_002691285.1. Lineage (GTDB taxonomy): Bacteria > Fidelibacterota > Marinisomatia > Marinisomatales > UBA1611. The sequence continues at coordinate 13,994 of NZHK01000016.1, forward strand.
GCCCAGCAGATTTAGCAAGAGAGGATGGAAGTTTAGCGCTTGATGAAATGAGTTTGAGCTATGGCGCACATGCATTTCTTGGCTTCAGACATGTAAAAGAAAATTTATTTTATTATCTTGAGATAAGACCAACAATTCATAAATTTGAATTAGAAAGTGGAAGTACCGAAAACAAATCAAAAGACAAGTTTGACTTAGAATTAATTCAGTTTCAAATTGGAATCGGACAAAATATTTTTAAATAAAAACTTGGATTGGCTCTCCATAATTTTGATAAGATAGCCAACTGAAAAGAACCTTGCGCTTCCTCTTATCGCTTCAGATAAAAGAAATAGGGAAAAATTAATATTAAAAGTTCCTGCTCTTGTTGTAAAAAGCTTAAATGATATAGGAATTAATCCAGCTGTAAAAATTATTATAAAATTATATTCATCATAAAGATTTTGAATATTTTGAAAAGCTACAAAGAAAGGAATCACACTGAAGGCTTTCGGAACGGAAGGTTTATATGCTCATGAGAGAAGCCAATCATAAATTTTTCTTATGCATTTCAAATTTTTTCCTACTTGTAGAAAATACCAATAGCAGACATTACTTCTCTTTGAACTGTCCTACCTGAAGGTCTATTTAGAAGACGACTATCTGCAACCATTGCACTTGATCCACCGCCATCTAAATTAAGTGCTTCGATACAATTGAACTCCGACATCATTAGAGCTAATTCTTCTAAATAGACTCCACGGCTTTCAGCTTGTCTACCATCAACTACCATTAAAACTAAATGTTGATCCTTTGTATATCCAATTGCAGATCGTGGCTGAACTCCAGCAACTGGGGTGTTAAAAAAAACTTCATCTTCAATATTTAGATCTATTTCTCCATCCGAGATTAAAACTGGCCCAGCATGTAAGGCATCTCGAACATCCCAGTAATACGCACTAGAAAATGGAAGACTATCATTTGGATATCCTGGTCTATTTGTAAGAGGCCGTTCCCATTCAAAAATTGAATCATTTTTGGTTGAGCACCAAGCAATATCTGCATTACCGCTATAGGTTACCCCAAAGGCTCCTCTAGACATAAAGTATCTTTCAGAATCTCTGTATACTGAATGGCTTGCAGGCTCTTCTAATTTTCCATTAGTTTTTAATAACCCTACATGTTCTATGGGATTTTTTTCAGAATTAAAATAACCACCATTGATAATAATTCTAGCATTATTATTTTCTGAAAACTGCATGGGTGTATCACGTTGATCTTTATCATTAGATGATAGAACCTTAACAGAAATATTTTCCTGCGACAAATCTACTTTTGCCACCCAAGCCTTCAATGGGATGTCCTTATTTATGCCCCTATAAACTTCTATTCCTACAGGAAGATCTAAATCAAAGCTTGACCATTTCATAGGAACTTTATCTACTTTTACCACCTTCCCACAAGTTTGAAAGAACATTAAAGAAATAAAGCCTATTACAAATAAGGATTTATGATGGCTTCTTAATTTTAAACTTTTTTGTTCCAATTATTGTACCATTCCGATCCTGGACTTCGACTCTCCAATTTCCAATTTGGAAAGAAGAAATGGTCTTTTTTGTCCATGATCGATATACGTTAGACTTTTTTACGTTGTATCTTACCTGAGTCATTATTTGGTTTTCATAATACCATACATGGCGGACCTCCATTTTTTTACCAAGATTTTCAATCTTAGTATAACAGTATAACGAATCCACAGAGCTTGGGAA
>NZHK01000113.1 GCA_002691285.1 Fidelibacterota bacterium
TACAATTAAGTAGCTACCTTCTCCTGGCCTTGAATACTCTAAGCCTAATAGTGGAGGAGAAAATAAATAATGATGTGGGACCTGGAGGAACACCAAAATATTCTGCAAAAAAATATAAGAATCATCACGAAATGCTTGAAAATGATGATATTGATGCAGTAATAATAGCGACTCCAGATCACTGGCACTCTAAAATCGTTGTAGATGCCGTAAAATCAGGAAAACATGTTTATTGTGAAAAAGGTTTAACTAGAACATTTCAAGAAGCTTTAGATATTCATGATGCAGTTAAAGAAACTGGCATGATTTTGCAGCTCGGGCATCAGAACAGGCAGGTAGAGGCAAACGATAAGGCAAAGGAGATTATCGATCAAGGTTTATTGGGTCCAGTTAATCTGGTAGAATTAACTACAAATAGAAACTCTCAGTGGGGTGCGTGGGTATGGAATATCCACAAAGATGCAAACTCAAAAACAATAGACTGGGAAACATTTCAAGAACCCTCTCCCAATAAGATACGCTTTGGGCCTGATGCATTAAAGCGATACTTTAGGTGGAGATGCTGGTATGATTATGGAACAGGCCTTTCTGGTGATCTATTTTCTCATGATTACGACCAGCTGAATCAGATTATGGGTATGGGAATTCCAAAGTATGCATCAGCATCAGGAGGAATTTATTTCTACAAAGATGGACGGGATGTTCCAGATGTATGGCATGTTACTTTGGAATATCCAGATAGAGATATGACGGTTTTATATAGTGCAACACTTTCAAGCAACAACTCCAGAGGAAATAGAATAATGGGGCATGATGCTACCATGATCTTAGGTGGTCAGTCCAATGCTGGAGGTGTAGGTGGATTTAGCGTTGAGGCAGATCGTGAATCCACTCAGTATAGGGAAAGAATTGAAAAGGGTATCATTAATACAAAGTACCCTATTTATAATTATTCTCCTGGATCCAAACAAATTGATGGAGTTACATCAGCAACATCACAATACTTTGCCAATAAAGGACTGCTTTATGCATATCGAGATGGAAAAAGAGTAGATCCCACTCATTTGCATATTAAAGATTGGCTTGATTGCATTCGGGAAGGTAGGCAGCCTAAGTGTAATGTAGATGTCGCTTTTGAAGAGGCTGTGACCTGTGCGATGGCTACAGAATCCTATTTGACAGGACGAAGAGTTGAGTGGGATCCAATTAAGAGAAGACTGGTATAGATTAACTTATAATGAACAACAACTCTCGATTAGGTGTAATGATGTTTCTTCAGTATGCCTTATGGGGAGCATGGCTTCCTGTAACTGCTAGGTATTTATCTGCGAGTATTTCTGAGGGTGGACTAGGATTTACGGGTTCACAAATAGGTATGATCTTAGGTCTTGCGGGTTCTATTGGAGCAATTGCAGCTCCTTTTATAGCAGGCCAAATCGCAGATAGATATTTTAGCACCGAGCGTATTCTATCATTTCTAGTGGTTTCTGGAGGAGTGGTTAAGTGGTATACCGCAACTCAAGTAGATTATCAATCTTGGCTTGTGCTTTCAATTTTATATAGTGTGCTCTACATGCCTACACTTGCACTTTCAAACTCTATTACTTTTTCTCACATTTCTGATCAGGAAAATGATTTTCCAAAAATTCGTGTTTGGGGTACTTTAGGTTGGATTGCTGCTAGTTGGGCTTTCCCAATGATATGGTTGCAGACCGATTTGCAGTTTCAGATGATGCCTCCATTTTTTGTTGGAACAGAAGTACCTCAGGTAACCAGCAGACTTGCAGATGCCTTGAAATTTTCTGGAATTATTTCTATTTGTTACGGTGTTTTTTGTTTTTCTTTGCCCCATACACCCCCTAAGAAAGATGCTGTTGATCAACTGGCATTTAAAAAAGCCTTTGGACTGTTTCGATATTCTTCGTTTGCTGTCTTAGTTTTGGCTAGCCTTGCGATTAGTATTATTCACCAAATATATTTTTTACAAACAGGCCCTTTTCTATCCTCAATAGGAATTTTAGACAGTCAGATTGGCCCTGCTATGACTATTGGCCAGTTTGCAGAGATTTTGACAATGGCATACTTAGGATACTTTTTGAAAAACATTGGTTTTAAAAAAGTTATTACTATAGGTATTGCTGCTTATTGTCTTCGATATGCAATATTTGGATCTGAATCTTTACCTGTTTGGATTATTGTACTTAGTCAGGCTTTCCATGGTTTTTGTTACGCTTTTTTCTTTGCAGCTGCGTACATCTATGTTGATAAAATAGCGGACGAAGATGTAAGACANTCTGCGCAAACTGTTTTTGGCATAATAATACTTGGNGGNGGACCTGTTATTGGNGGCTGGCTTTCTGGCTTTTTACAGTCNGCNAATACANTAAATAATGTTTTTAATTTTTCTACATTTTGGNATACTTTATCATTAATAGGGTTCATAACCACTGTTTTATTTTTTATGTTTTTTAAAGANGAATTAGCTGAAAGAGAATAATTATGATGAAAAAATCTATNGGCATNGGCTTTGTTGGAGGTGGTTTTATTACNCGATTTCATATTCAATCCCTAATTGGNGTNAGAAACTGTGAGGTATTAGGAGTAATGTCTCGNACCAAATCTTCTGCGGAGGAATCAGCTGCTTTGGCTCGAACGATTGGAGTTGGTGAAGCCAAAGCTTTTGAAACTGTATNNGATATGGTTGCTGATCCAAATATTGATGCTNTATGGATATGTGCTCCTAATTTTACTAGAATAGAAATCATGGAAGAAATTGTTGATTCNATTGAGAATGGNAAGGGTGAATTAATCGGAGTTACATGTGAGAAACCTTTAGGTAGGAATGTTAAAGAAGCAAAAAAAGTTCTAGAANTAACTCNNAGGGTTGGATTATTGGATGGCTATCTTGAGAATCAAGTTTTTGCGCCATCAGTAACTAGAGGAAAGGAAATCATATGGTCCAGAGGAGCTAAGGCTACTGGAAGACCTTATTTGGCAAGAGCTGCCGAAGAGCATAGTGGTCCACATATGCCTTGGTTTTGGGAAGGCGAGTTGCAGGGAGGTGGNGTCCTNAATGATATGATGTGTCACTCNGTTGAGGAAGCTAGATTTTTGCTTACTGATCCAGAGAAAAAACGTGAGTCACTTACNCCNGTAAGTGTAAACGCGTATGCCTCGTGTCTTAAATGGCAACGACCCGAGTATGCTGAAATATTGAGTAANAACAGTGGAGGGAAAACTGACTATTTGAAAAGGCCTTCTGAAGACTTTGCTAGATCATTAATTGAATACAGAGATGAGGAAAATCAAAAACTAGTCGTTGAAACTACCACATCTTGGTGTTTTGTTGGTGCTGGACTTAGNTTGAGTATGGAGCTTTTNGGTCCNGAATATTCTATGTTTGTTAATACCCTAGATTCAGATTTAAAAGTATTTTTTAGTAGGAAAGTTGCAGGTGCTGANGGGGAAGATNTAGTAGAAAAACAAAATGCTGAATCTGGAGAAATGCCAGTTGTTAGNANTGAAGCNGANACNTANGGNTATACNGCAGAAAACAGACACATGNTTGAAAGNTTTNTAGCAGGCAAACGTCCNGAAGAAAATTTTNNTGATGGCTTAGCTGTGACCGAACTTCTNATGGCTGCTTACATGAGTGCTGANCAGGATAAAACNATANAGTTTCCTCCNNAAGGNCTTGANGATTTTNTTCCAGCAGTNGCAAANGGTGAGTGGAACCCAAANNAATAAGGAAAAAAATGAAAAATTCTTNGATACTTTTCTTTTTATTAATTTTTTTATCTTGTAGTCAAAATNCTGAATGGATTTCTCTTTTTGATGGAAANAATNTCAAAGGTCTTCGAGGTTATAAAATGGAAAATTTCCCTTGGGATTCGTGGGTCATAAAAAATGNTAATCTTAAGACNNTACCAGGAAAGNATGGTGTTGATTTGATTTCCNTGGATATTTTTGAAGATTTTGAANTGGAGNTNGAGTGGAAACTTCAATCNGGAGGTAATAGNGGTATTTTTTATTTTGCATCTGAAGAGGGAGACTATATTTGGCAGTCTGCTCCTGAAATGCAGGTNCTTGATAACCTAGGTCATCAAGATAGGCTTCGAAAAGTCACATCCGCTGGAGCATTATACGATTTAATCCCTCCATCAAAAGAAATGGTAAGACCAATTGGNGAATTTAATAAAGTNAAAATTATTTCAAAAAATAANGAGATAGAACATTGGNTAAATGGGGAAAAAATAGTNGAATACAAGGTTGGCAGCGANCATATCCAAAATCTAATATCAAAAAGTAAGTTCAATAGTATGCCACTTTTTTTTAAATCNTCTTCNGGACATATTGGTCTGCAAGGAGANCATGGCGANGTATGGTATCGAAATATNCGTATACGAAAACTGTAGTATTTNNATTTTGNACAGAAGACATTTTTTAAAATCTGCAGCTACAGTGGCNGCAGGATTNGCACTTCCAGTTGGACTTTCTTGTGAGAATAAGAAAATGGAATTTAAAATATCATTAGCAGAATGGTCGCTTCATAGAATGCTTTATTCTGGAGAGCTAAANCATTTAGAATTTTGTGTTATTGCCAGAGAACAATTTGATCTGGATGCTGTAGAGTACGTGAANTCATTCTTTTTTGATAAAGCTGAAGATTTANATTATCTNAAAGAAATGAAAAATAGAGCGAATGATCAAGGAGTATCCAGTTTATTAATTATGTGCGATAACGAAGGAGACCTTGGAGATCCTAATCAAAAAGCAAGAGTAAAAGCTGTAGAAAATCATTTCAAGTGGATGGAAGCAGCAAAATTTCTTGGTTGTCATTCTATAAGAGTTAATGCGAAAAGTGAAGGAACCTATGAANATCAAATTCAATTGGCTTCCGATGGTTTGAGAAAATTAACAGAATATGGGGAAAAAATAGGAATAAATACCATTGTTGAAAACCATGGAGGNTTGTCCTCTAATGGAAAATGGTTAGTTTCTGTAATGAANGAGGTNGATCATCCAATGTGCGGAACTTTACCTGATTTTGGGAATTTCAAAATTAAGGATGGCGAATGGTATGACCGGTATAAAGGTGTTGATGAGTTAATGCCTTACGCTAAAGCTGTAAGCGCCAAAAGTCACAGCTTTAATTGGAAAGGAAATGAGATCAATACGGATTATAAAAAAATGATTAACATTGTACTTTCCGCCGGTTATAATAGCTACATAGGAATAGAGTTTGAAGGAAGCGAAGTCGATGAAATTGAAGGGATACAGCTAACGAAGAACTTAATGGAAAAAGTTGGTGGATTAAGACATGTAGTTTAAATTATGCAAAGTAAATTAGAAAAAGAATCTCTATAGATTTTTTATTAATTCTTTCCTTATTTTCATCCCTTAATATTTTATAAATATTAATCAATACTTTTAATTTAGGAGTAAACATTGGCTCAAAAACCATTTCAGACCGAAGTAAGTCAGTTACTGAAACTGATTATCCATTCTTTATATTCTCATAAAGAGATTTTTCTTAGAGAACTAATTTCCAATTCATCTGATGCTTTAGACAAATTAAGATATTTGACCTTAACAAAAGATGAATACAAATCAATGAAATTTGAGCCCAAAGTAAGTATAGATTTTGTTGAGGGTGATAATCCCTCACTTACTATAACCGATACAGGTATCGGTATGAGTAAAAAAGAGTTAGAAGATAATCTAGGTACAATTGCACGATCTGGTACAAAAAACTTTTTATCAAAACTTTCAGGTGATGCAAAAAAAGATTCACAGTTAATAGGTCAGTTTGGAGTAGGGTTTTATTCGAGTTTTATGGTTGCAGATAAAGTAGAGGTTGCATCCAAAAAAGTAGGTAATAAAGAAGCATGGAGATGGGTTAGCGATGGGCAAACTGGTTTTGAGATAAAGAAAGATGTGAAAAAAGAAATTGGAACCTCAATCACCATGCATTTAAACGATGAAGGAAAAGAATTTGCTAGCCGTTGGAGGATTGAGAGTCTTGTTAAAAAATACTCGGATCATATTGATTCACCAATTTTTTTGACTTATGAAGATACTGAGTACGATAAGGACGGTAAGGAAAAAAGTAAAGGACTTAAAACAGAACAGATTAATGATGCAAAAGCTTTTTGGACACGTTCTAAAACGGAGATAAAGAAAAAGGAATACAATGAATTTTATAAAGGGTTTTCGTCTGATATGGATGATCCATTTGATTGGGTACACTTTAGAGCAGAAGGGAATTTAGAATTTGTCATATTATTCTTTATCCCCAAAAAAGCATCTCCCGATATTTTCCGGGCTGATTACCAGTCTGGCGTCAAGCTTTATGTAAACAGAGTGTTTATTACTGATGATGACAAAGAGTTACTACCTCCCTGGTTGCGATTTGTAAAAGGAATTATTGATTCATCAGATTTACCACTAAATGTTAGTCGTGAAATTCTTCAACAAAACAGGGTAATGGCTAAAATAAAATCTAATTCTGTAAAAAAGATACTGGATAGGTTAAAGACGATTGCAGGAAATAAAGAAAAATATGCAGAGTTTTATGGAGAATATGGTCGTTTAATTAAAGAAGGTGTATATCAAGATTTTGAACATAAAGATGCATTAACTGAGTTACTTCGATTTAAATCAACAAAAGACGATGGTCTCGTGTCGCTTAGGGAATATGTCGATAGGATGCGTGAAGATCAAAAGTCCATTTATTATATAACTGGGCAAAATCAGGTTTCATTAAAAAATTCTCCTTTGCTTGAAATGTATCAGAAAAAAGATGTTGAGGTATTATTATTAGATGACGAGATAGATGAAATAATCATTTCATCAGTGCCAAAATATGATGAAAAAGACTTAAAGTCTGTTAATCGAAGTGGTGCCGCTGACGATTTTTCTGAAGAATCTGATAAAGATGTTGAAAAATCTTTACAGCCTGTTATTAAGAAAATAAAAAAAGTGTTAGGTGATAAGGTAAAAGATGTAAAACTATCAAATAGGTTAAGCGACTCCCCTTCATGTATTGTTGCAGATGAAAATGATCCTACTGCTCAGATGCAGGAAATGATGAAATCTATGGGGCAAATGGATATGCCTGCGATTAAACCAATTTTAGAAATAAACCCTACTCATGATATCGTAGTAAAAATGAAAGAAAAAACTAAGCAAAAATCTTTTGATAGTATTGCCCTATTACTTTTTGAGCAGGCACTGATTCAAGAGGGAGTAAAACTTGAGGATACATCAGGTTTTGTTGCTCGCTTAAATAAAGTTATTTCTGATACTCTTTAAATTTTCTAATTATAAGTTGAGTGAACTATGTTAACAGTCCTTTCTCCAGCTAAAAAGCTCTCTAAGGAATGCTTTGTAAAAACTGATCTATACCAATCACCACAATTTTTAAAGGAATCAAAAGGTCTTGTAAAAGAATTGAAAAAAATGGCTCCACTAGATCTAATGTCATTAATGGGTATAAGTGAGAATCTTGCTGAACTAAATTGGGAAAGGATCCAGCAATGGAATGAAATATTTAAACCTGAAAATTCGAGAGAGGCTATTTTTTCTTTTATGGGTGATACTTATTCAGGATTAGATGCTGATAGTCTTGGTACTCAAGAACTTGATTTTGCCCAGAGTAATATCCGCATATTATCAGGTCTTTACGGTGTTTTAAGGCCGCTCGATTTGATGAAACCTTACCGGTTGGAAATGGGAACAAAATTCGCTAATAAAAGAGGAAAAAATCTTTATGAGTATTGGAATGACTCCTTAGCAAATCATATTAAAAAAGAATTAACCACTCATAAAGAAAATGTAGTGCTTAATTGTGCATCTTTAGAATACTTTAAAGTTATAGACCGGCCTTCCTTAGACATAAATGTTATAACACCTCAATTTAAAGACATGAAAAATGGTCAATACAAAATGATTTCCTTTTTCGCTAAGAAAGCCCGTGGAATGATGGCAAGATTTATCATTCAAAATCGAATTGAGCATGTGGATGATATTCTTACTTTTGATTTGGGGGGGTATAGTTATAATCAATCTTTATCTACTCCTAATCAACCCGTCTTCACACGATCACAATCTTAATTTTTAGACTCTATCTAATTACTGCAAACTTTCCAATACGTGGACTAACATTTTCCAATCCGGTTTCTTCTATATGATAAATATATAAACCTGGTGCAATCTCTTGATTATTTAGAGTTCTCATATCCCAAAATGCATTTCCTGATGATTCACTTGAATGACTAAATGTGGATACAAGTTCACCTAACAGTGTAAATATTTTGATCGTACAATTAGGTGTTAAATTGGTAAATCGGATTTTTCGAATATGTTCTGACTCATTATATGCAGAGCCAACTACATAAGGGTTTGGAACTACCATTACATTGCTTAAATCTTTTTGGGAGACTACACCTGGGTACACTTGGACAAAGTTTTTATCTAGTACCGTAGTTCCTTTTGCATTCTCTAAATATGCATATCCTTCAGGATTAGCCCATTTATTGGGGTTTGAAAAATTAGTATCTATAACAGATTGAAATTGGCCATTTCCAAGATCAATATATTTTTTATTGTATGGAGGCTCTACACCCATATCATAGGCCACAACTGAATAGGTGTACTCCATACCATTGATAACATTTTCATCTTCAAACATATAGGCAAAAGTATCTCCTTCTACAATATATGGTTCAGGGAGTGTGATAATTTCTAGCCCAGTATCTTTTCCTAGGTTAAACCATGGGAAATAAGGGTCTGGACCACTTATAGAATGTCCTCGTGATAATTTTGGTTCACAATCATATTTATTTTCATAGACACAATGCATTGAGTCCATTTCAGCAGATAAATCGAATTGATTATAAGGTTGCCAGCCAACAAAAATATTATCTTTATCAAAAATCATATTTTCCGGTTGCCCCCAGGTTTTTCCACCATCA
>NZHK01000039.1 GCA_002691285.1 Fidelibacterota bacterium
GCTCTTTTTCTGTAAAATGGGAAAATGGTTCTTGGGGATCAGGTGGTTTGTTCCCCGCTGGACCTCCTTGGAATATGGTTGGACCTTATGACTTTGACAATGATGGATTTGGAGATTTTGTTTTGTCCAGTTCCTATGCTGGACAATATTGTAATGGTATATATCATTATGAAGCAGTAAGCAATGATTCTCTTGAAATTCAATGGGTGTATACTTTTTATGATCTAAGCTGTGATTATGACGCATATTCAAGTATTGCCGTTGGAGATCTCGATGGAGATAATAATCAAGAAATCATATCTCTGGTGGATACTAGTCCTGGCGTTTCTGGACAGAATGGGCTTCAGGTTTTTGAGTGGAGCCCGGACTCAATGTCGTTCTTATCTACCCCCTCTTATACTTGGAATATGGGGTTGGATAGTGTTTGGGAAGCAGCACAGGTTTTGGTTGAGGATTTAGATGGTGATTTTAAAGATGAGATTGTTGTTTCCATAATGGATGGTCCTTGGGAACAACTTGGAAATGGTGGANGTAGTCGACTAATGATTTTTGAGTTAGACANAGTTCTTTATGATACAACTTATAATGATGACGGAACTATAAATANAATAAGTGATTCNGCACTGTTTTCGATTGAATTTGAAGATGATTCTTGGACAAACTGGAGTGGATATAATATATCTACAGGAGACCTTGACAATGATGGTTTTACAGAAGTCTATATTGTAGCATTTGATTTTTATCATGTTATTGTTTTCGAAAACACGATGGAAAATGAGTACGAATATCAAACAGATTTTTATGTTAGCTCTGAAGCCTATGAGTTTGGAAACCAAAGTTTAATTATAACTGATATGAATGGAGATGGAAACAATGAACTGTTTGCAGCAACTTCAGGTACTAAGTTGGGAGAAATTCCTCTGACACCAGGCAAGCTATATGGAGCGGGCAATGTTGAAGATGTAAGCCTTTTGACTTTTTCAGATTTTAATTATTTTGCAAGTTATGAAGGAGGACTTCGTCAGATTGTGACAGGAGACGTTGACAATGATGGGAAACCAAATCTTTATCTAGCTGGTCACTATGATGAGGCTTTATATGATTGGGAATATATTGGACAAGATCCGCTTGATGTGTCAAGTTATTCTGAGCATGTTATATTTATGGATGATACAACTGATGATGGCGGTTTTGGNTTAGATCAGGGGAAGGTTCGAGTTGCAAAACTTTTTGTTGGAGATTTAGATAATGATGAAATAGGAGATGTTGTTTTTACATCTGCAAGCTTTGCTGCAGATAAGTCACATATATATTTCCTTGAGCATAGTGGTGTACTTGATGTTAGAAAGGATAATAAAATGATACCGGATGAAATAGCAATCTCACAAAATTATCCAAACCCGTTTAATCCCCTTACAAAATTTGTTTACACGATAAATAATCCAGGTGTTGCATCATTGAAAATATATGATGTAACAGGAAAATTGATATATACTGTTTTTGATGAATATAGAGAAATTGGAACCTTTGAAGAAGAGTGGAGGAGTATTGACGAAAATAATCAAGCAGTTTCAAGCGGTGTTTATTTTTATAANCTTAGTTTAGCTAGTGGAACCGTAACAAAAAAAATGGTTTTAAGTAAATAGTTTTAATCTNTTTTTTTCAAAAAATTTTTGGATTAATAGGGGCGTTGTTTTTGGAAAGAACAATTATTAGAGTGACTTTGCTTTTTCTTTTTTGTATTGGTTTATTTCAATTTAATTGTTCTTCAGATGATGTAAAAAATGATAAAGTATTTGTAATTGCTACCTATGACGATGTTAAAGATTGGGATCCGGCTACTGCTTTTTCACTTGAAATATTTCCTATGTCTAATATGTATGAGCCCTTATTATGGTATGATGCGGGGGTAAAACCAGGAAGATTTGTACCTGGGCTAGCAACCTCTTATTCCAAATCTCAAGATGGTCTTGTTTGGGTATTTAATTTAAGGAAAAATGTTTTTTTTCATGATGGAACAAAGTTTGACGCTGAAGCGGTAAAGTTTGTTGTGGAAAGAAACAAGAAGCTTAATGGAGGAGCAAGCTACATATGGTCTTCAGTTTCTAAAATCATAATAAATAGCTCGCATCAAATTACTTTCACTCTTTCCTCTCCTGTCCCTTTTGACAAAATAGTAAGCTCTCAATATGGAGCTTGGATGTATTCGCCATCAATTGATAGCATTTCAAAAGATTCTTTAAATCATGGTTTTGGTTCTGGAACGGGACCCTATCAATTAAAAAAATGGGCTAGAAACAAGTATATATTATTAGATAAGTTTGATAAATATTGGGGCGGATGGAAGAAAAGAGACCATTATAATTCTGTTTTAATTCAAGTAGCAACAGAGTCTTCTACAAGGTTTCAAATGATAAAAAATGGAATAGCTGATTATGCTGTTTTAATTCCCAATCAATTAATAGAGACATTAGAAAACAATTCAGAAGTAAGTGTTTCATATCATCCTTCTTGGGTAAATGAATTTTATCTTTTGAATACAAAAAAACATCCTACCAACAACCTTTGGTTTAGGAGAGCAATAGCTTCGTCAATTGACCGAAGTGTGTTATCTAATTATATATACAAAAATACTGCTGTAGAATCAAAAGGATTGATTCCACAAAGTATACCTCTTTTTGTTGCACCAGATAGTTTGATTGAGTTTAGTTTAGACATTGCTAAGAATTATTTAAATAAATCAGGCTTGGATTTGACCAGTCTAAAAACAGATTTATCTTATGTTTCAACCTATGAACAATATCGTTTAACTGCATTTATGCTTTTAGATAATCTAAAAAAAATTGGAGTTGATCTTGATTTAAGACCAGGTTTATGGTCAACAAATTGGGACAAAGCTAAAAACTTGGATACGGCACCTAACATTATATCAATGGCTTGGTGGCCAACAGTATCNTCACCATCGGATTGGCTCTTTGCATTGTATAATAGTCAAGAGAATCCGCTTTTTAACCTTTCTTATTATAGTAACAGTGTTGTGGATTCACTTACAAGAAAAGCTTGGGAGTTAGAGACTACTGAACCAAAGGTTGCTCAAGATTTGTATAAAAAAATTCAAAANATNCTCATTGATGATTGTGTTGTAATTCCTGCTGTTGATGTNAATGTATCATCGGTTCGAAAAAAGAAAATAAGTGGTCTGAAAAGTAACCCNGCTTACTCTACTATATTTGTATATGANTTAAGTAGAAATTGATGTTTAAATACTTTCTTAATAGAGTTCTNTTGATGGGGTTGATAATGTTGTTTGTAACCAGCATTACTTTTTTTATCGTTCGTTTGCTTCCTGGGGATCCAGTTTTTTTGTTGGTTGGTGATCACCCAACAGAAGAGCAGATANAAAAGGCAAAAAATGATTTTGGTTTAAATGAGCCCCTATANAAACAATATATGGTTTTTTTACAAAAGACAATAATGTTAGACNTTGGTGTATCGCTTCGAACAAAGCAGCCTGTCTTAACCGAGTTGTCAAAGCGATTTTCTGCTACATTTGAGCTTGTTTTTTTTTCGATGATTATTGCTCTGCTTTTTGGGTTTCCAATGGGGCTGGTATCNGCANTAAANCAGANNAAAAGAATTGACTATTTTTTTAGAGGTTTTGGTTATTTAGGTNTGTCNATACCNGTTTTTTGGCTTGGTATGATTNTACAAATAATTTTTTTTGGNATTTTATATTGGCTTCCACTTCAAGGCAGATATTCAGGAATTNTTNTTCAAGATTCTCCGATNATTTATAANAGTGGTTTTATTTTAATNGACAGTTTTTTTTCTGGAGAGTGGGGATNTTTTANGGATGCNNTGAGGCATATAATNTTACCCGCTTTTGCAATGGCTTTTGGTGTTTTGGGAATCGTGTTCCGTACAACTCGTTCTGCAACTATTGATACCATGAGCGCGCCATTTTTCAGAACCTTTAAATTTTATGGTTTAAAAAATAGTGAAATCATTAAAAAATCAGGATATAAAAACACACTTATTCCTGTTTCTACAGTTGTTGGATTAAGTTTTGGCCTTATGCTTGGAGGAACTTTTCTAATTGAATCCATTTTTGATTGGCCTGGAGTGGGTCAATTTAGTGTTCTATCAATTTTAACAAGAGATTTTCCAGCAATAGTCGGTGTCACCATCCTGTATAGCTTTATCTATGTGCTCATTAATTTTTTTATAGATATGTTTTATGTAATTGTTGACCCAAGAATTCGTGATTAAAATGATAAAAGTCGTTAAGAGTTTTTTCTCAAAAAAACTATCATCTACAGCTTTAATGTTTTTAGTAGGATTGTTTTGTTTATCTGTTTTTATTCCCTTTTTATCTCCTTATTCTCAAGATATTTATGGATCTGTTCATTTTGAAATAGCTGGTCAACCACCTTCTTTTTTACATTGGTTTGGTACGGATACAGCAGGAAGAGATATGTTTACTATAACCATTCGTGCAGCATTTTATTCATTAAAAATAGCTGTTGGAGTTGTGTTTTTTTCTGTTTTGGTCGGTGTGCCAGTTGGGATGTTCTCTGGTGTTTCTAATAAAAGAACGGACGAAATAATAATGAGAACCACAGATGGGTTTCTTGCCTTCCCTCCAATGATTCTTCCTCTTGCAATAACGGCTATTCTGGGTCCATCCTTAAATAATGTTATCATTGGAATTTCTGTTTCTTGGTTTCCTTGGTATGTAAGAATAGCACGTTCTCAATCTTTAGTTATTTCATCTTTGGATTATGTGTCTATTTCAAAAAGTATGGGTGCCAGTAAATACCATATAATAAAAACTCATATTTTACCAAACAGTTTAAACCCTATCCTTACCCAAGCTTCTATTGACGCAGGTTATGCAATATTAACGGCTGCAGGTCTTTCCTTTATTGGTTTAGGGGCACAACACCCGGAGGTAGAATGGGGCCTGCTAGTTACACAGTCAAGAGCACAGTTTTTAAATCATTGGTGGGTGGTTTTTTTCCCAGGGGTTTTTATGTGCTTAACTGTGGCTTGTTTTAACATCATTGGTGATGAGTTTCGTAACAATGAAACCGTAGAGATATAATGGATAATTTCCTTTACGAAATTAAAAATCTTCAAATTAAATCGGTTCCAAAAAATGGTGCAATAAAAATTCTTGATAAAATTAATATCAATATTAACAGAGGGGAAATACTTGGCCTGATTGGAGAATCGGGTAGTGGGAAAAGTATGTTGGGGTGTGCTCTATTAGAAATGGTTCCAATGGGTTGTTTAATTACGAAAGGTTCTATTATTCATCATTTCAATTCAAATAATAGTATATTAAATATTAGAGGTATTCACATTGCGATGATATCTCAAGACCCTATGCAAGCATTGAATCCTTTACAAAAAATTAAAACTCAGTTTACAATAATACTTAGAAGAAGGTTTGCTCTTAATAAACAAAAAACCAAAGAACAACTTGTGAAATGGATGAAAAAGGTAAACTTGCATACAATTCCAAATATTTTAGATCGTTACCCACATCAACTTTCTGGAGGGCAAATACAAAGGGTTATGATTGCAATGGCAATGTCTATTAATCCTGATTTTATTGTAGCAGATGAAATAACTACAGGTTTGGATGCTGGGACAAAAATGAATATTTTAAACTTGTTGGCTTCTTTTCAAAAGACCGAAGGTTTTTCAGTTTTACTTATTTCCCATGATTTGAAAAGTATTCAAAAATATTGTCATAGAATAGCTGTTATACAATCAGGAGAAATTGTTAGAGTTGGTAGCAAAAAAAGCATAATTCAAAAAACAAAAGACAGTTATGAAATAACAATAAAAAAAAATAAAATAGAAAACACAGAAAAAGAGCGAATTCCAGTTTTAAATGTAAAAAATTTATACAAATCTTACGGATTAGGTGAAAACTCTATTCCAGCTCTAAAAAATATAACTTTTACACTTTTCAAGGGAGAAACTTTAGGGATAATTGGAGAATCTGGTAGTGGGAAAACGACCTTAGTTAAAACGATATTAAACATAATAAGGAGAGATTCAGGCAACCTGTTTCTTGATGAATACTCCAAAGATAAATCGATAACGGATCCAAACCGAAATATTGGAGCAGTTTTTCAAGATAGTCAAGGTTCTCTAAACCCCAAAATGAAGATCTTTGATATCTTGAGCGAACCGTTAATTTTATTGGGTTACAAAAATGCTCAAAGGAAGAAAGAAAAAATATTAAGTCAATTAAAAAGAGTTCATCTAGACAATAATCTATTACAGTTTTATCCTCATGAATTATCAGGCGGACAGAGACAGAGAGTTTCAATTGCTAGGGCCTTGCTTACTAAACCAAGCATAGTAGTTTTAGATGAACCTACATCAGCTTTAGATAATAAAACTCAGGGGAAAATATTGAATTTATTGTTGAATATTCAAAAACAGGAAAAACTTTCTTATATTTTCATATCACATGATCTTGAAGCTGTTTCAAAAATAGCTGATAGTATTGCAGTTTTATATAAAGGAGAAATAATTGAATCTGGATCAGTTAAAGATGTATTGTCCTTTCCATCACATGATTATACAAAAAAATTAACATATTCTAATTCATGGATTTCCTAATAAACTATATTTAAAAGATTAATAGAGAATAGCAAATGAGTAAAACTATAACTATAGCATCCATCCAAATGTTTGTGCATAAGAATAAAAAACAAAACATAGAACAAGTTAAAAGGCATCTAAAGTATTTGAATAAAGTTTTTCCACAAGTTGAAATGGTTGTCTTCCCTGAATTGTCAGTATCTGAATCAACTCTTGAACCAAAAGAACAGGCTGAAAAGATACCTGGAGAATTGACACATTTGTTTTCGCNTCTAGCTAAAAAGTATGGACTGTGGCTTATCCCAGGTAGTATATATGAAAAATCNGGATCAAAAATTTATAATACATCTGTTGTTTTTTCACCAGAAGGTGATCTTATTGGAAAATATCGTAAAAGGTTTCCATGGTGCCCTTATGAAAAAANCGTACCAGGAAAAGAGCCATTTGTTTTNACTNTAGAAGGGGTGGGGAAAATAGGTTTAATGATATGCTATGATTTATGGTTCCCAGAGGTTGCAAGAGACCTTGTTGATCTAGGAGCTGAGGCTATTTTGGTTCCAACTATGACTACAACGGGGGATAGGTCNCAGGAACAAGTAATTTCTCAAGCTACTGCTATTACGCAACAGGCTTATGTTGTATCCTGCAACGGTGTNGGATTTGGAGGAGTAGGTGGTTCTTTAATTGTNGATCCAGATGGAAATATTTTACAACAATCTGGAGGTAGTCCTTTTGTTCAGACTGCGATTNTTGATTTTGAAAGAGTGGCAATGCTGAGAGATAAAGGGGTTGCTGGCATTAGTCANCCATGGAAAGATTTTCGACAGAACAAGCAAACTTTTAACGTTTATAATAAAAATTCTAAATCTTAANTTCTAAAATCTTAAAATAATAAATGGCATAAATATGAGCGAGTTAAAAGAATATTATATTTTTATTGTTTCAAACCACTTTCTTAAATCAGNAAGTATAGTTTTACTTTCCATTNTTTTTGCAAAACTTGTCGATGTTGTTTTTACAATTGTTTTTAGGAGGATGGTAGATAAAACTGCTACAAAGCTTGATGACAAGATNCTCCATTTACTTCATAAACCCATTTTTTATTCAATTCTTTTNATNGGTTTTAGCTTATCTGTTAAAATAGCTCCTTTGCCAGACTATGTTGATTATGCAATGACTGGAATTTTTAAAACCATTACTATTGTTATTTGGTTNTTTGTTGTGTCAAAAATATTGNTAATGTCAATGGAATGGGCTTCTANAAAGACAAGATCAAATTCGCTNTTGCAAAAAAACACGGTCCCNCTTTTCAATAATTTAGGAAAAATTGCAATAGGGATTTTTGGAGTATATTTTATATTTCTCAGTTGGGATATTAATATTAATGGTATCCTTGCATCTGCAGGTGTTTTGGGTGTTGTTTTAGGTTTGGCAGCCAAGGATACGGTCTCAAATTTTTTTGCTGGAATTTTTTTATTAGCAGATGCTCCTTTCAAAGAAGGTGATTATATTTTATTAGAAACGGGTGAAAGAGGTTATGTAACGCAAATGGGNTTAAGNTCAACGCGTTTTATGACAAGAGANGATATTGAAATNACTATCCCAAATTCTGTTATAGCAACNTCTAAGATAGTAAATGAAAGTGGNGGNCCAGGAGAAGCAGAGCGAGTAAGAGTTACTCTTATGATATCNTANGATTCAGATTTGGNAGAAGCAAAAGANACANTNATTCATATTGCAANAGAGAATACAAATGTTNTAAAAACNCCTGAACCNAGGGTNCGNCTTAGGGANTTTGCGGANAGTGGATTNAGATTACAGNTACTNTTTTGGATTCAAAAACCTGAAATAAGAGGACGAACTGTAGATGCNATTAANACTGAGNTATATAAACAGTTTTCNGAAAANAATATANTGATACCNTATCCNACAATGAAAGTTCTTCTTCCAACNACCTAAATNTTTTCAAATTGATATAANTAGTGATTAGCTATAAGCTCACTTTTNTTTTTATATATTTTGNAATACTCATNNTCATAGGTATTTATTCTTCNAAAAAAGTNTCTTCNTTNTCAGATTATTATGTAGGTGGTAAAAAACTTGGNTATTGGATTGCTGCNTTATCTGCAAGAGCTACNGGNGAATCGGGGTGGTTGCTGATAGGNGTGACTGGTATGGGCGCCTTAATGGGAGTGAGTGCTTTTTGGATAGTTGTAGGAGAGGTTTTAGGTGTTTGGGTTTCTTGGAGCTTTATGGCCAAAAAGTTTAAAGCCATGGCGGATGAATATGAATCCATAACAATCACAGANTTCCTTGTAAGTCATTTTCATTCCAACACTAATTTTCTTCGTGNTATTTCTGCCACNGCACTCTCTGTTTTTGTTGTCATATACGTTAGTGCGCAAATTGATATAACGGGGAAAACATTTGAGTCATTTTTAGACCTGAATTACTATACTGGAATTGCTATTGGTTTTGGAGTTGTTGTTTTCTATATATTTTCAGGTGGGTTTGTAGCCGTTGCATGGTCTGATTTTTTTCAAGGTGCTTTAATGTTTTTGGGTTTGTTAATATTGCCTCCTGCTATTTTTTTCTCTTTTAATGAAACAGATTCAGTAATTAAGGGATTAAATGAAATTGATCCGGGATTAATGAATCTATGGGGCGCAGGTGGATTTAGTTTGTTGAACTTAGCTTCTGTATTGGGCCTTTTATCTATCGGAATCGGGTTTATGGGGTCGCCTCAAGTATATGTAAGATTCATTGCTATAAGAGACAGAAGTGAAATTGAGAAAGGAAAGTGGGTTGCTGTTTTTTATACATTTTTAACGGACTCCTCAGCAGTAATGATTGGTGTTTTAGGCCGATATATGTTTACAAAAGCTGATTATAACCCTGAACTTATTTTGGGTGTCGGCGGAGAAGACGTATTGTCCTTGGTAATTGGACAGGTAATGCCGACTTTAGTTATTGGAATCTATATCGCTGCAGTATTATCNGCAGTTATGTCTACTATCGATTCTTTGNTGGTTGTTGCATCAAGTGCTGTANCAAGAGACTTCTATCAAAAGATTTTTCGNCCAAACATTAGTGAAAAAANTCTNATTAANACATCTAAAAAAGTAACATTTTTTTTAGCGCTTNTGGCGCTTTTTGTTGCCTTGTTTGTTTCGGTTTTATCGCCAACAAGGACAGTGTTTTGGTTTGTTATTTTTGGGTGGTCTGGNATAGCTGCAACTTTTTGTCCAGTCATAATTATGTCTATTTTCTGGGATNGATTGAATGAAAAGGGAGCGATTGTTTCAATGTTTACCGGTTTCGTGTCTGTTCCTTTTTTTAAATTTGTTGTTCCATTAAATCAAACTATTGGGCCTTTTTTTGAAAAGCTAGATGTAATGCTCCCCTCTGTGCTTCTTGCAATGCTTCTTGGTGTAGTTGTAAGTGTTTTTTCATTTGATTAGTTTTATAGTTTTTCTGCNGTTTTTCTAGTTGAATTGTAGTTCCANCCCTGTAAAACAAGCTGGACATTGGTATGGCTACCATCACTTATAATTTTATCTTTTCCAGAATATAGNTGTATTAAGATTGTTTTTCTTGGTTTTAGTGATTTGTTTGGCATNGAACCGTGAAGTGTACAGCAATGAAAAAATAACACATCTCCACTTTTTGCTTCAATTGGAATAGCAGNTTCTAGTGAGTGTTTTTCATGGATCTTTTTAATAAACGAGTGTCCATCAGATTTTTTGATTTTTCCTAGTTTGTTAGATCCAGGAATCAACNTGAGGCACCCCATGTCATTTGTAGAATCTGAAATATGAACTATGGCAGCAATCATTGTGTTTTTTTCAGTTGGGAAGTAAGACCANTCTTGATGCAGAGGGAAAGCGGATCCTAATTTAGGAGGTTTTAAAAATAGTTTTGTATGATGTAAAATTATATCTGGGCCAATTAAAGACTCNGCTATTTNTAACAATTTTTTGCTTTGAACCATGTCAAGCATAATAGATGAAAAGCTTTGCACGTTGTGAGTNTGTATNACTTTAGNATTTTTAACATCTAAGTTTTCAATTAAACTTCCCCCCCAACGAGCATTAATGTTTTCTCCACTTTGTTNTAATTGTAATACTATTTTATCAAANTCCCTTTCTAAGATAGAAATTTCTGATTTGGTGAAAAGGTTTTTGGAAAAANAATAACCGTTATTTTCAAAAGCTTTTTTCTTTTTCAACATCAATTTTTCTTTTGATAGATAATTGGAGCAATTGAGGTATCNTTAATTTGATCTAAATANTCNTGTTCTTTACCTTTCAATTTTATTTGTTTAGATTTATCTGTTCGGAAATGAACAACCATTCCAATTCTTGGTTTTTTTTCTTTATTCCCTAAAGAAGAATGGTAGGTTTGAGAACTGTGTACACTAACCTCTCCTATATCTAATATGGCATTGATAACTTCTTTGTTTTTTTTAATTTTTTTTAATTTTGCTTCCTGGGTCTTAATATCCTGATTAAAAAAATCCATTCCTTGAATTTTTCCCCATTTATTAGATCCACGTAGGAACCTTACAGGACCAGATTGGTTAGACACGTTTGAAATAGCAATCCATGCTGTATAGAGACCTTCTTTTGACCAAAAGGGCCAATACTGAGAGTCTCTGTGCCAACCAGCATTTCCTTTTTGATTTTTNCTATGAGGTTTCCAAACAACCTGTGAGTGCCATACNTGAATGAATCTTGATTTTGTAACCTTTCCTAATAATTGACCTAGTTTTTTATTTGTTATTAGATCCCAAATAGATTGATCTGAAAGATGTGGTTTGTCTATTTTGATTATAGAAGAGGGGTCGTCTCCAGGATTCCAAAATCTATTTTCCGGTTCTNGACCAGATCTATATTCGCAGTTAATAACGCGCCGTAAACCATCTCGAGCATTTTTGATGTCTCTGTTTAAAAAAGTTTTTGGTAAAAAACAAAAACCATCTTCCTTAAGGTTGTATTTAATTTTTTTTAATTCCATAGGAAATTAAATTTTATAAAGTGACTTTACCCAATTGGTGTCTTTCTCTGAAAGAATTTCTCCAAGAGNAGACGCNNTCTNTACTTGGTTAATNTTTCTTTGNCCNAGTAAAACNCACCCTGTNGGAGAGTCAAAAAATAANGCATTTACAANTCCATGCATTATTGGGTTNTCATANTNNNAAAATTTTTTTTCTAANTTTTNACAGTTTAACATGATTTTTTTTATTTTATNNNTATTTTGGAAATCTTTGATTCNTGATCTGTGGTCACCATCTTTAAAAACAGCAGTANNTTTATATTTNCCTGTCAATAAACCATGTTTTAATGGTGAAAAAAAACATACNCCAAGGTTGTTTTTNTTAANTATGTTTTTTAGACCAGATTCTTCATANGTGTTGTCCATAATGTTTCTGTATGGNTGTANAACATCGGGGTNACAAGCATCTAAATATTTTANTATTCGTTCANTTGACCAATCAGACAGGCCAGTAAANCGAATTTTCCCTTGNGATTGAAATGTNTTTAAAACTTCTACAGCATCATCAAAATATTCNTCNTGTTTTCCAAANTTACAGTGATGTAAATATAGNAGGTCAATATAATCTGTTTTTANGTTAGNAAGAGANTNTTCNATTTTATTTTTCATGTGTTTTGGNTGNTACCAATGTGAANAAGGNCCCATGTCCCAACCCACTTTGGTGGCNAAGAAGATAGATTTTCTTGNAATNTCTNCCCANNNGCTTCCAATNANTCTTTCGGAATGACCTTCNCCATACACNTCTGCTGTGTCCCAATGGTTAATATNCTTTTCCCANGCTTTTATCAACACGGANCGTGAATCNCTATCACTTTGATTTGCCCANCCNACNGATTTTTTACCGATTTTATTTTCACCNCCNAAAGCCCAGGTTCCAAGGCTTATGGCAGANACAGNTGNNTNTGTNCTTCCTAAAATAATTTTTCTCATAAGNTTTGTTTTTTATTGATTGATAAAATTATAACAAAGGGTAGTAATTTCATGGTGATATTATGAAAAATGCGAAAATAAAAATTGTGGANATNGGGCATAAAAACTTAAGNCTAGAAGACGNNCAATTATTATTAGAAACAACTATTAGCCAGATTGCATATGAAGGCAATNTTAAAGTTGTGAAAATTATAACAGGCCATGGNTCGGGCGCACTTAAGAATTCAGTTCGGAAATGGCTTCAAGAGCAGGAGGGCAGGNTTCAGGCTGTTATAAATGGAGAAGANTATAATATGTTTAANACACTTGCTGTGGATATGAGATCGGANTGTTGTATTAAAGANNACTNTGATTTTGGCAAAGGTAACTCAGCAATAACTTTTGTTTGGTTATGGTAAAAATTATTAGTTAATGTAGATTCTAAAAAGTAAACGTACATTTACATTATGTATCAAAAATTAAAATATGATAATCTCTTTAAAAATGTTATCCCTAACAGCGTTGGAGGTATAAAAATTTTCAATGTTCAGGACCCATANATTATAAGTCAAAAGTATGATGAAGTAACAAATNTAGAAAANAGAATATGGTCCGAGTTGTTTCAGAATTTAGAATTTGAATTNGATCGATACGCTTCTAGGGAATATTTACTAGGNTTACGNTCNTTGCCAATCCCAAATAACATGTTTCCCAATTTTAATGAAATATCTCCNCTTATAGAAAATTCCACGGGATGGTCCTTGTTGCCGGTTGCTGGGTTTTTAGATGAAGAGCTGTTTTTTGAAATAAATACAAAAAGANAATTTCCGGTTACAGATATNATNAGAAAATCCCCTAGGTTTGATGAAAAATANTCAGNAGTTCAAATTGAAAATGAGGCTGGATATACGCCTGAGCCTGANATTTTTCACGATGTTCAAGCTCACACCCCATTTTTAATGAATAANGATTATGCNAATTTNATGTGGGAAATTGGACTTCTTGGTTATGAAATTATAAAAGANAAAAAAGCATTNGGNCGGGATTTAGTTATGCATAANCTNAAAAGGCTTCAAAATTTTTCATGGTGGACTTATGAATACGGTCTTTTGAATAATNATGGTNAAACAGATNCTTTAAGAAGAAGAAAAAACGATATTCAATATGAAATATACGGAGCAGGAATTATATCTTCTCTTGATGAAGTAAAAAACATAATTGCNTGTGCAAAAGGTGAGTCNAGTCAATCAAGATTTATACCCTANAANATAGAAGAAGTTGTAATGACTTGTTTTGATTANAGTCATATTCAAGACAGNTATTTNGTAATTGATTCTATGGAAGAACTATACAAATCATTTGCTGAGAACAAAGATCTNTTTTGGTTTGAAGGATAAAGTAAAAAATNATTTTATNTTTNTTTTATTCGNTTTTTTGATTTGTTGTANTACNATTTCATATCGTCAGATGGCNNTNGAATCTCCANANAANTTGATTTCCCTAGAAGATTCACTTANNAACACAGGTTTAAGTNAAAAAAATCAAGAAGCCTTAGNTTTAGCACATAAAAANATTGGNTTAAATAAAATAANAAAAAAANACTANNANGGTGCTANNGTTCATTTTTTAAATGTACTTAATTANNCAAACGANGACTCTATTGCTCAATATAATCTTTTTATGATTGATGGNCATTTACTTAGNGGAACNGGTAANAAAGAAAAATTATGGGATGCAATTGAACTTTATTATAAAGCAATTAGAATACAGCCATTAAATGGAGAGCCCTATTTTTTCATTGGNAAANCATATNANAGNCTGGGAAATAAGGACTTTGATTTAATTTTAGANTCTTANCAAAAAGCACTTAGTTTGCANCTTTCTACTGAACTTAAAGAAAAGGTAGAGGCTGANATATCATTAGTTTCCGACAGGGAAAAGANGNTGAAAGATTTTTGGAAATAATAATTTNNAANAAGTTTTAGNCTTTNAATGAAGTNTTTATATTTTCTTGACACATTCCTGATTTTGCATTAAAATTCNNAAGCTTTAGCGCATTTAGTTGCTAAAAGTGTTCATAATCCGAGGTAAAACATGACACTANTAAAATGCACAATAAGGCGAATTTTATTCGCTACAACNATCTTTATGCTAGTAGGAAGNGTACTNTNNGCNAAAGGTAAGTTAACCTTAGNAGGNNNAGTCGTTNATGAANATGGANAGAAAGTAAAAAAAGCTGAGCTTACTCTTCGNAAAGATGGNGATGTGGTTGAGGAAGATAAGACCAAAGGAAACGGNAANTTTAAGTTTAAAAAACTTGAAGAGGGTGATTATGTTTTAGANGTCTCCCATGAAGATTTTGGGTCTGCNGAAAAAGCNTTTACTCTATCNGAAGATTATGATTTGGGCGAGGTNAGTCTTTCAAAAGAACCAGTNGCCAGTCCAGTTGTTGCAACAAANTCTACTACAGGTGAAGCCAGTNTGNNAAANGAAGCTCCTGCNGCTGTTTCAGTAGCTATTCCCCAGACTGTTNAATCNATGGGTAGCTCCAANAAAGACTTTNTNATAAATGAATTAAATTTTGAAATNAAAAAACTNAACGCTGAAATTAAACACCTTACACAAGACCTTGATGATCTAAAGGCATTAAGNAAAATGTGGGTAAATCCCCTTACGATATATTCAAAGGAAATCATCTTAAAAAATGGAAGTACCGTATTTGGAAAAATAATTTANCAAGATGACAAATCTCTNAAGGTTGAGACTTTAGTTGGATATTTAATTGTCGATCGTGCACAAGTTGTAAGAATTGTTGANAATGTTATTACAGAAGACTCTCAAGAGTACGTACCAGAACAAATTCGAGAAAGTTATGCTCCACCGCCTATGCCAAAATTAGCTCAGCCTAGATATACATCATCTAATAACTCTGCTCGAATGGCTAGCGCAAAGCTCTCTGCTAATTGTGTATTAGTTGGGAATATAGCNGAAAAAAAAGATAGCCAAGGTAATATTATTTTTGATGGAGAAATTAAAAACATAGGAGGACGAAGAGCAGATTTTGTAAAGGTTGATTTTGTTTTCCGAAAAAATTGGAGTGGAGAAACACGNACTCTAACAACATTTATCAAGGGGTCTTATAATACTTTTGATACAGGAATAGTTTCTGATGCAAGTCTGTTGCCAGGGGCAAATGGGAAGTTTGATCTTTACGTCCCTCAGGACTTCGGAACTTTTATTGGTTATTCATATGTTATTGACTGGGAAGAGTATCAATAGACTTNTTTAATTCATTTTATTATGAGAAATAAAATTATATGTACAATAGTTTTTATGTTTTTAAACATATTATTTGCAGGAACTAGGGTGGCTTACTCTCGGCCGGGTATGATGATGCGAATACCAATTTCAAGCAATAAAGTTTCTCCTTATTTGTTTCGTACAGGTTTTAGCACTGAAATTCACAACTTCAGCCCNTTTAATACTGCAGGGGGATTGTTTTTTGATATGGAAATTAGTCGAGGGTTTAGTTTTGGTTTTTCTGCAGTTGTTCCTGGAGATACATCTATAGTTAAAGAAAATCAAAATGGTTATTCCCTAGAGAACTCATCATATAACCCTCCTGTTGAGTTTGGGTTCCATTTCCAACAAAGAGTGTATACATATAATGATATTTCTTTATCTGTTGGCTTNCAAGATGTTGTTTTTGAGAGCGAGCAAACAACAGATCAGATATTAAGTTTAAATACAAATCTTTTATCTCTTTATACAGTGCTTGCTAGTGAAAAAGATTTAGGTGATTATAAAATGAAAACATTTATGGGTTTTGGAACTGGAGGGCTTGCTCCAACAGACGCTGATACCCTTCCTGATATTTCCAGCTCTGAAAATAGTTCTGTAAAAGATACAGCGGAAACAAACGCTGGAGTTTTTGTAGGTTTTTTATTGAAGACCCCATTTTTTAACCAATGGGGTGGAATGGATATTGTGGGTGAATTCGACGGAACGGGTGTCAATGTGGGACTCCGCATCCCCCTTACCTCGGATTACCGCCTGAACCTAGGGTTCACCCACATAGAAAAACTTCCACAATGGGGAAACAGATATTGGTCTGGNCACCCCGCTTTTGCTTTGGGAATTTCTATGATTGTTCCTAGGGATCCACTTAAAAGAATACGAAGTGGACCTTCTAGTCCGACAAATATTTACGGACCGGGAAAAGCGATGTCATCTAAAAGTAATGACATGGCTTTACATAGAGATTCAACAATTGTAATGGCAAATGTGGCAGTAGAAACTTTACGAGATTCTATGGCACTAATGAATAATGAAATGCGTAATCTCTTAGTGAGGTTAAACGCAATGGAGCAAAACAGTAAGTTTCTTTCAGATTCTTTAAACTCTTTAAAATTGGAGACGAATGTTTCTGAAAGAAACATGAATGAAGCTATGAGGCATTTATCTCGGTCTCTCAGGTATTTTTATGCAGGTGATTATCGAGAAGCTTTAAAAGAAGTTGATCTTTCATTGGAGTTTAATCCAAATATGGCATTAGCATATGCACGGAGAGGATCAATATATTATAAATTAGGTGACGTACAAAGAGCTACTATTAATTGGAATCTGGCCTTACGCTATGATCCAGAATACACTGATGTTAGAAATATTCTTAAAGCTCTTAATGAAAATCAGTTAAAATCAGCAAAATTTATTGAGGAGTGAGTAAATGGATATAGCTCTTATTATTGGTGTGCTTTTTGGATTTGCCTGTATGGTTGGAAGTATAGCCTACGCCCTGTTTGTTGAGGGTTCTGCAGGAGGATTNGGAAATTTTTTGTCTGCTCCTAGTTTTGGGATTGTTTTCGGGGGAATGATAGCCTCTATTTTTGTTGCATTNCCAATGTACCACGTTACTGCGCTGGGGAAAGCGATAGGGGCGGTGTTAAAGCCAGCAGATGATAAAATGGGACCGTTGGTCGAAATGGCTGTTGAAACNGCAGATGTAGCTAGAAAAGGACCAGCGGATTTAGAAAAAGGNGTTGNTGGGNTTAGAAATTATTTTTTTAAAGATGGCGTTCAAATGGTTGTNGATGGCTACTCATTAGAAGAAACAACCGAAATTATGGAAACACGTATTGAGTANAGAGAAAAAAGAGAAAAAATACAAACAGATATGTTNAAATCAATGGGNGACCTTGCTCCCGCNTGGGGAATGGTTGGTACATTGATCGGTTTGGTTTTGATGTTGGCTGGGTTTGGTGGTGAAGGTGGAGNTGATAACCTTGGNGGTGGTATGGCTGCAGCATTGATAACCACTTTNTATGGTGCTGTTTTTGCTAATTTATTTTTCTTACCTATGGCTCAAAAAATGGGCAACAAAACTACACAAACATCCATGTCAGCAGCGTTATTAGTTGAGGCAGCTAGGTTAATCCATCAGAAAAAACATCCAATTATTGTTAGAGAAAAACTCAATTCTTTTATTCCACCANCTGAGTGGAAGCGAGAATAATTTGATATGGCAATGACTCCAGGAGAAAAGAAGGCCTATAACAAAGGTTTTGAATCAGGAGCAAACTCGGTAGAGGAAGGTCTTCCGGGATGGTTTGGTACTTTTGCTGATATGATGACTCTTTTATTCGCTTTTTTTGTACTGCTTGCTGCAATTTCTACTATGGATCCAGTGAAGCTTCAAGAGATGGCAAACTCGGAGGGAAAATCATTAGGGAGTAAAATCAAAAAAGATGGTGCAGCTGAAGAGGAAGGAGAGTTTGAGCCAATTGAAAATTTAGCGCAAATGAAGAAAGAAATGAAAGAAGCCATCGAAGAAATGAAAAAAGAAAACCCGGCTGGAGATCCACCGATAGATATTCAAACAAACTCTAAAGGTTTGGTAGTAAATATTAAAATAGATTAAATATCAATTTCTTCATTTATTTCAAGATCAAACTTTTTTCTGAAATAATAAACAC
>NZHK01000017.1 GCA_002691285.1 Fidelibacterota bacterium
ATTAATGGATTAATGCCCAATTGGCTATAAACAATTTTTTCATCATTACTGAGCTCAACCGTGATTACTTTCTTTTCTCTACGATTATTTGCATTAGAACTTTTGTGGTTTTATTGTCTTTTTTCATTCTTTCTATAATTAAATCTCTTTCGTTATCATCATACGCGTATGATTCTTTTTTTCCTTGGGAAACCCTATATAAAGGAGGAAGAGCCAAAAACAAATACCCACCATCAATAATCTCTTTCATTTTTCTGTAGAAAAAAGTTAACAAAAGTGTCCTAATATGAGAACCGTCAACGTCCGCATCTGTCATTATAATGATTTTATGATATCTTAGTTTTTCGGGATCGAAGTCTCCCGCGGACTTTTCTCCTAAATCATCTTCAGAACCACCAAACCCCGCTCCAAGAGCTGTAATCATTGACTGAACCTCGTTATTAGAAAGAAGTTTGTCTATTCTAGCTTTTTCTGCATTAATAACCTTTCCCCTTAGTGGTAGTATTGCTTGGGTTCTTCTGTCTCTTCCTTGTTTAGCTGATCCACCAGCAGAGTCTCCCTCAACCAGATAAAGCTCAGAAAAGACAGGGTCTCTATTAGAACAGTCAGCAAGTTTTCCTGGCAACGAAGAACCGCCCAACGCACTTTTTCGTCTGATAAGTTCTCTTGCTTTTCTAGCTGCACTTCTACTCCTAGCTGCAAGAAGAGCTTTTTCAATTACTCTTCTCCCAATAGATGGGTTTTGCTCTAAAAAATCAAGTATACCCTCGTAAACAACCTTATCAACTAAACCTTTAACGTCACCATTCCCAAGTTTTGTTTTTGTTTGCCCTTCAAATTGCGGCTCTGAAACCTTTACGCTAACTATCGCTGTTAAACCCTCTCGAAAATCTTCACCCGTAAGAGAAATTTTTTCGTTTTTCTTTGTTTTAATCAGGTTGTTTTTTGAAGCATGGTTGTTCATTGCTCTTGTTAAAGCTGACCTAAACCCAGACAAATGAGTACCACCCTCTATTGTGTTAATATTGTTAACAAAAGTTAAAATGTTATCGTTATATGTGTTGCTATATCTAAGGGCAACATCAACAGGAACTTCTCCTGAGTCATTATTTACAGTAATTACTTTGTTGTGCAGAGGGTTGTTTTGTTCATCCAGGTATTTCACAAAATCACTTAAACCTCCTTTAAACTTAAATGAGTCTGTTTCTCCTTCTTCTGTTCTTTCATCTTTTAAAACAATTTCTAAACCGCTGTTTAAATATGCAAGCTCCCTAAGCCTTTCTGATATTATACTATATTCAAAAACCGTTGTTTTAAAAATTGTATTATCTGGATAGAAACAAACTTTAGTTCCTGTTTTTTTTGCAACACCGGTTGTTTTCAATTTATTTTGAGGTTCTCCAATTTTATAATCTTGCCTATGAATTTTTCCGTCTCTTTTAACTTCAACCCACAACCATTCTGATAGGGCGTTAACAACAGAAACACCAACCCCATGTAGCCCGCCAGAGACTTTATAAGAACCCTTGTCGAATTTTCCTCCCGCATGGAGAACCGTCATTACAACTTCAAGCGCTGGTTTTTTTTCTTCTTTATGTATATCTACGGGTATTCCCCTTCCGTTATCTTCAACAGTTACAGATCCATCTTTATTAAAAGTCACAACAACTTTATTACAATAACCGGCAAGTGCTTCATCTATTGAATTGTCAACAACTTCATATATCAAATGGTGTAACCCTCTTTTACCAACATCGCCAATATACATAGCGGGTCTCTTTCTAACTGCTTCTAACCCCTCTAAAACTTTAATGTTTTCAGCACTGTATTCTTTTGCTTTTATTTTTTCATTCATATAAACCTAACGTCTTTAATGGTTGTTTTTTTTAGTTTTTTATTAATGGAATCAACTATACTTTTTTTTTGAAACTGAAGTTCTTGCCTCCACACGGGACTTGATGTTTTTACAGTTAACACTCCAAATCTAACATCTACTGGTTCTGTGTACTCATTTATTTTTTTTCCAACTGCTTCTCCCCAAACATCTACTGCTTTTTGTTGGTTTATCTCCTTCTCCATCCCCTGTTTTTTTATAAGTTTTTTTAACGCCCCAGCTATATGTTCCAACTTAGCTCCAGTTTATGAGTTTTAACGTCCTTGTTATTAAGGATTAATCCACTTTGCTCTACATTAAGAACATCTGTTGTCGTTATAATTGTTTGAATTGGATCTTTTTCTTCTGTTTTGATAGAGTTAAGATAAGAAACCAACTTTTTACTTCGGTTTAAGTCTAGTTTTGCAAAAACATCGTCCAATAGTATAGTTGGGTTTTTTCCAGTTTTCTGTTTAATCAAGTGTATTTCCGCTAGTTTTAAAAGGATTAAAGATATTTTATGTTCTCCTTGAGATCCATATTCTCTTATATCTTTTCCTGACCAAAGAATTTTAATATTATCTCTATGTGGTCCATGAGAGGTTGTTCCTAACAAGCAATCTCTCTCTCTGGTTTGTTTTAGCTTTTTTTCAAAATCTTCTTTTTTATAGGTTTTTTCCATATAAAGAACGTTTAAAATTAAATCTTTTTGGTATTCGCTTACTACGTTGTTTAGAGATTTTAAATAGTCAGAGAAACATTTTTTGCGTATTTCCCAAAGTTTTACTGCGGAAATAGAAAGTTTTTCTTCCCATGGTAAAAAACTTTCTCCTTTAGTTTGTTTACAGTTAAGAATGAGAGCGTTTCTTTGTTTTAATGCTCTGTTAAATTCTTGTAATGTGTTTAAATAATCATTGTCAACAATTGAAAAAAGTCTATCAAAAAAAAGCCTTCTTTCTTTAGGCCCCCCTTTTGTAATTACTTGATCTTCTGGTGATAAAACAACGACATTGTTTTTTCCAATTATTTCTTTTCTATTTTTTATTGTTTTTCCATTTACCTTAATCGTTTTTGTGTTGTTTAAGTTCGTTTGAATAGCAACACTGTTTGTGATTTCACCATAAGAAAAATCACCTTTTAAAATATAACTAGTGTGTCCTTTTTTTATTACAGAAGATTGTTTATGGGTTTTAAAACTTTTCCCCAAAGATAATATATAAATAGCTTCTAAAAGAGAGGTTTTCCCAGATCCATTTTCACCCCAAATCACTGTTATACCCTTAGAAAAAGTGATTTCTTTTTTTTCGTGATTTCGAAATGAAAAAAGGGAAAGTTTTGATATGGCCAAAAAGAAACCAAATATTTTATTTTAATCATTAAGCCTAATTGGCATTAACAACATTAAACTTTTAACGTTTTCCCTTTTTGGAGTTTCTTCAAACAAAGCTGCGCTAACAGAGTTGTTTAATTTAATTTCAACATTTTCTCCTGAAACATGACTTACAATATCTTTTAAATATTCAGAATTATAACCAATAATAATTTCTTCCCCACTAAACTCCCCAACAATATGTTCTTTTGCTTTAGAAGATTTTTCAGGGTCTTCTGTGGTTACAAAACTTTTATCTTTGTTTAAAGAAAGAGCAACTTGATGAGTTGATTTATTAGAAAAAATAGCTACCCTTCGTATAGCTCCAAGCAAAACTTTTTTATCAATTAAAAAAGTTTTATTGTTGTCTTTAGGTATTACACTGTTATAATCAGGAAATTTTTCATCTATAATTTTTGTTATAATTATATCTTTTTGTAATTGAGCAGTAATAAAATTTTCACCAATCGAAAGATTTATATCTCCATTAGATAACTGAGTTGATAAAAAAGAAAGAAACTTTTTTGGAATAATAATTTCTTCTTCAAGTTTTTCAGTTAAAAAGTCGCTCCTTTCATATTTTACCAATCTGTGCCCATCTGTAGATACAGCCGTAAAAGAATTTTCTAAAAATTTAAACAAAACACCTGTTAATGCTGGTTTAAGTTCATCTTGACTTACTGCAAACAGAGTAGACTCTATGATTTCTTTTAATACTGTACCTTTAATGTTTATTGTTTTTTTATTTTTTTGATTTGGTGTTGCTGGAAATTCTTCTGGTGGTTTTCCCATTAAGTCATATTTTCCAACTTCTGTTTCAATGGTCGTTTTATAATTTGTATCTACAGAAATAGTTAACCTAACATCTGGAAGTTCATTGGTTATTTCTAATAANGTTTTTAANGGAAGAGCAGCAGATCCTTTTTCTTCATAACTAGAAGCTATNTCAANTTGTATTGTTATTTCTAAATCTGTAGTNCTTAGNATAGTTTGATCAGNNNTTACATCAACTAAAACACAATTTAAAATAGGAAGNGTAGATCTCGTAGGTGTNGCTTTTGATAGTTTTTGTAAAGCTTTTTGTAATTCTAGTTTAGATGTGGAAAATTTCATAATAGTTTTAATAAACAATAANTAGNAATTAATGAGCTATATAANNTTAAATAAAATANCAATATGTANCTTTTTTAAAAAGATATTTAAANTATAAATAAANAAATAATTTATANANTAATAAAACTTTTATTTATATANANTGTTAANATGTGGATAAANATTTAAAAATCTNTNTAAACCTATTTAATATTAANANTTACATANNTTNTNAAAGATGTGAATAAANTTANNNNAATGTTTANAACAAGNTTGTTTTAAACATTAAAATAAAAAAAANGACAAAAANTTTANTATANAAATAAAGATTNAATTTTTGGTGGATAANTANCTTTTTATTTCTATAAAAATATCCTTTCTTGATTTTTCTAACCANTNTTGATACCANTCCATNNTNTTTTTATTTAAAGACATNTTTTCTATATCAAACCAATGNTCTTGAAGNTTAGGTTTNCCACCTTTTTTAAAATCTTCAACCCAAATCANATGATAACCTNCANTTGAATTTATTGGAGGGCTACATTCACCTTTTTTAACATATTTTATNGCTAAACCAATTTCAGGAATTGAATAATTATTTGGATCAATCCAACCNAANTTNCCNCCTACTTTTTTAGTGTTTTCATCATCTGAATATTTTTTAGTGTANAAAACAAAATCTTTAAATGTTTTTATTGAGTCATTTTTTAAAGTTGTTGCAAAATTAAAAAANAAAANATTGTCNTCTTCTGTTTTTTTAGGAATATTTAAAATATGCCTAACCAAAATCTTATCACCTTTNTTTTTNAANGTTTCAATTAAATGAAACCCAAACTCAGATTCTACTGGGTCAGTTATNTGATTAANAGGAGAAGTAAAAGCTGCTGTTTCAAAGCTCTTAACNAAAGAACCTCTTTTTACCCANCCTAGTTCACCNCCGTTATTTNTTGAACCNGGGTCTTCNGANTGTTNTTTNGCCAAATNAGAAAAAAGATCACCNTNCTCAATTTTCATTTTTAAATTTTTNAAAAATGAAAAAGAAGATTCTTTAGCTGCATTACTTGGCTTTANTTTTATTAAACAATGNCTAANTTTAGCTTTTAAAGGTATTGTTGGAAGACTATCTNTATATGTTTCGTAAAAANTCANAACATCTAAACGNGTTACTTTTATATTGTTAATTAATTGTTGTTGGTATTTTTCAGATAAAAGNCGGTCTCTCATTTCATACCAAAACTCTCTTCGGAAATTTTTAATACTTTGACCAAGNGNTTCTTCGGCTTTCTTTTCCCCACCTGCTTGAGATATTAACATTTGGATTTGCTGATCTAANGCTAGATTAACCTCGTTCTCNTCAACAACAACAGANTCNAANTCTGCTCTTTTTAAAATTATTTTTTGATCAATCATGGATTCTAAAATAGATNTCTCTAANGNTTTAACCTTCTCTATCTCTNTTGAGGGATCTATTTTGTTTTGAATTATTGACATNTTTACCATTTGNGCNAAATCGCTTTTTAAAACAAGATGTTCTTCAACGATTGCNGCTACACCATCAATNCTTTGGTTGTTTTGTGGNAANATTAAAGAAAAAAAGATTAAAGAANAAAAAAACAGTTTCATTTTTATTGATATTTTGGGTTTATGTAAATCTCTTCAGTGTTTTTGATACTGTCTAAAAAAAACAAAGAGNGGTTTTTNTCTTTCTTTTTATATAANCGTNGAAAAATTTCATCATACACCANTTCCAAACCTTTNCTAGAACCTTTTTNATATCGGCTTAATATTTTAAAAAAATGATANCCTTNTTTAGATCTTATTGGACCAACAANTTCATCTTTATTATCAAAAATAAAAGAGCTAAACTGGTCAGANNTTCTCCCTTTTTTAACAGTTTTAGATTCTAATAAAAAATCAGAAACATTTATATCTGTTTTTNTATTTAAAANGAAAAAAGAATTNANTTTTTTTGAAAAAGCTGGTTTTTCTGTGAAGTAATGCTCTAAAAAAACCTCATCTGTTTCTCTAGAAAAACTTTCTTTGTTTTTGTTGTAATAGTCTAAAATTTCATTATTTAAAACATGTACTTTTGGGTAATGGCTTTGATCTAGAAAAGAGGAAACGACTAAGTTGTTAAAAAAAACATCTCTTTTTTTTAATAACAAACTATCTTTGTGTATATCCATTTCTTTCCCTTTTTTCAACAAAACAGTGTTAGTAATCCAATCTGAAACTATTTTTGGAATGGATTCTTTGTTTAACGGTTTTCCTTGATTTAGTTTTTGTGCTTTTTTTATAGTTAAAGTTTTTCCTGAAACTCTAGCTAAAACATCTGAGTCGTCTTTTTTTTTTGTTTCACAAGAAAATAAAAAAAACATCAAAANAANATTAAATACAAAAACANCCATTTATAAAAAACCTTTTATTGNTTTTATAAATGAAAACAACAAATTTAACGATGGAAAAAAATTAAGAGTTTCAAGGTATATTTTCAAACCAGATTCGTNATTGTTTTCATATTTATAATTTACCAAGTTTTTATGCTTAAAGCCCTCAACTCTTTGAAAAAAACTAATAATATCAAAACCAGGTTCTGGTTTTTTAAAAAAGAGCACAACTTTTTTATTAAAAGCTTCTATTTTTTTAATTAAAGAACCAGTAAGTAAAACCCGAAGATGGGCTGTGTTTATTAATGTTTTAGTTTCTTCCGGTAANACACCAAAACCAGCTTCAAGGTTTTTAACAATTTTTTCTATATCTTTCCGATCTTTGGCTTTTGATATTTGGTAATAATAATCAATTCTAATTTGTTCTTTTTTTATATACGTNNTTGGGATTTCTGTTTTTGTGTTCATAATTAAAACAGGTTGACTTTTNCTCTTTTTTTGATTTTTTTTAATNTTTATTTCGTCTCTTAGAAGATCGCAATACATCTCAAAACCAACGGCTGAAATATGTCCNCTTTGTTTATAGCCAAACAAACTACCAGAACCTCGTATTTCCAAATCTTTTTGTGAAATANCGTGTCCGCTTCCAAGGGCNGTGTTTTGTTCGATTGCTTTTAANCTGTTGTACGAATCCTTTTCTANTTTTTTTCCATGGGGAATTAACAANAANCAAGAAGCTTGTCTTTTTCCTCGTCCGACNCTACCTCTAATTTGGTAAAGTTGGGCTAGACCAAAGTTTTGAGCGTTGTGAATAATTATCGTATTTGCGTTTGTTACATCTAATCCGGATTCTATAATCGTGGTGCANACTAAAACATCTATGAATCCATCAAAAAATGCTAAAACAACATCTTCAAGGTTTTTGCTNTCCATTTTTCCACTAGCACCAACAACTGTTTTTTCCGGAAAATGATCTTTTATTTTTTTTACAACAAACGGAATACTTTTAATGTCGTTATATAGAAAATAAACCTGCCCTCTTCTGTTAACCTCCTTTTGTATATGAGAAAAAATAAGCGGCCAGTTAAAGTATTTTACAAAAGTGTTAATTGGTTTTCTTGATGTTGGAGGTGTTTTTATAGTGGTTAGGTTTTTTAACCCAACTAAAGCTTGTTGAAGTGTTCTTGGAATTGGTGTTGCGGTTAAGGTCAAAACATCAACGTTGTTTTTAAAAGAACGAATTTTTTCTTTATGGTTTACACCAAACCGATGCTCTTCATCGATAACCAATAAACCAAGGTTTGATATTTGAACATCTTTAGACAGCAGCCGATGTGTTCCGATTAAAATGTCCACTTGGCCTAACTTAACCATGGAAAGAGTTTTGTTTTGTTCTTTTTTTGTTTTAAATCTGGAAAGTAAAGAAATGGAAACATCAAATTGAGAAAGTCGCTCTTTACACGTTATAAAATGTTGATCTGCTAAAATTGTAGTTGGGCAAAGTAAAACAGATACCTTGTTTGATAAAAAGGCCTTAAACATTGCTCTTATAGCTACTTCTGTTTTTCCGAAGCCGACATCACCAGAAACCAAACGATCCATTGGTTCTTCACCGTTCATGTCTTCAAAAACATCTTCAAATGCTTTTTTTTGATCTGGTGTTTCTACAAAAGAAAAAGAAGAAGAAAGAACCCCATCTAAATCGTTATCTTTCTCATAACTAAAACTTCTCTTTGTGTTTTTTTTTGAATATAAGGAAAAAATTTCATAAACAACCTCTTTAGCAGATTCTTTGGCTTTTTTAACTTCGTTTTGCCATTTTTTTGAACCTAAAACAGAAAGAGATGGCTTTTTTCCAGAACCTACATACCTATGAATAAAACCAAGCTGATCCATTGATACAAAAAGGGTTGTGTTGTTTTTATATTCCAACTCAACACCTTCACGAACACCTATCTTAAAAGACTTTTCGATTGGCCCGCGATACAGCCCAACACCAAAAGACTCATGTACAATTAAGTCACCGTTTTTTAAACGAGAGAGGTTTTTTGTCGTGATCTCTAGAGCTGTTTTAGATTGCTTTGGTTGCCATCTTCCAGATTGAGAATAAACATCAAAAAAATCATTTTCACTTAAAACAAGGATTCCTTGTTTTTTTGACCAAAATCCATTCTCTATAGATCCGTAAACGACATTAATAGAAAACCCTTGAAGAAAATCGGGAACNCTGCTACCTCTTGAAACATAATAAACACGATTAAAAGGTTTTAAAAAAGCAAGAACATTAGATTTTTTTTTGTGATCAAACTCTTGAACAACAGAAGCAGAAGAAAAAGAAATGTTTTCTTTGCAACGACTACCTGAAAGAGCAAGCTCCCCCTTGTTTAGGTCGCAAAAAAAAGGAAGAGCAGAGCAAGCGTGCTCCACAAGGNTAATATTATCAAGTGGTTTGTGACGCAACCNCTTCTTTTAGCCTAATCTTCGTTAAATTGTTTATTGGTTGTTGGTTTTCTGGATCAAAAACACAAATACTTTCTATTGTATCAAAGAAAAAAGAAACCCGAACCGGGTTTTTAAAAAAAGGAGGAAAAAAATCTAAAACGTCTCCTCGAAAGTTATATTCACTTGGGTTTTCTACAACATCTACTCTNTCGTAACTGAGGTTTTCTAAAAAACCTATCAAACCTTCTCTTTCTANTTTAAGATCAACAACAAGGTCTAGTTGTTTAATATCTTTTTTGTATTGGCGAGGAACAATGTTTTCTTTAAAAGACCTAGGGGTTCCAANGCAAACCACACCATTATAACTAGATGTCTTTAACTCGCTCTCTTTTTGGTATCGAATNNTTTCTTTTTCAAAGCCTGGAACACTGTTGTCACCCACGCTTTCAGGAAAATAAGTATAAACAGAGCGGTTGTGTTCTTGTCCTTTGTTATATAAATCAAAAGCCTCCTCTTGGTTTTCTATGGAAACTAAAATGTTTTTATTGGCATATAAAACCAACTCCTGCAAAAGGANAACAATAGAGTTTGTTGTTAAGCCTGTTGCTTTAAAACCTTTTAAGATGTTTTCAAAAAAAACTTTTGGNAAAATGTTTTTTTGTTTCACGTGAAACNTTTATTTGGAAAGAAAGATAAGTAAAGACGACATGTCNGCCGGTGTAANCCCGGAAACCCTACTTGCCTGCCCTAGGTTTTCTGGTTTAACAAGGCTTAGTTTTTCTAGTGCTTCTTTTGAAAGNCCAGGTACAGAAGAAAACACAAAACTTTTAGGGATTTTTTGATTTTCATGTTTTAGTAGGCGGTTTATCTCTTTTTGGTGTCTGTTTATATACCCCTCGTATTTTATATCTGACTCTAGGTCGTACAANACATCTTCTTTNAACCAGTTTGCGAGACCTGTTTTGTTTTTGGTTGTTTTTAGGTGGATGTCAAAAATGGAAACCTCGGGTCTTTTTAAAACTTTTAAAGCAGGGGTTTTTTGTGATAGTTTNATTTTAGACGTTATTTCTTTTTGTGTAATAGATCGACTAAGCTCTGCTTTTGTTTTGTTTTTAAAAGTTAAAGCACTTTCTAGGGTTTTCAGTTTGTTTTTTGGCAGAAGATTGTGTTTAGTGGCATCTTCCAGTAGCCTTTCAAATGTGTTTGAATATCTTAATATTAACCTGTATTCTGCTCTAGATGTAAACATCCTGTAGGGCTCAAGGGTGTCCTTTGTAATCAGGTCGTCTATCATGACTCCAACATAAGAGGAGTTTCTTGTTAAAATTAAAGGAGGATCGTTTTTAATTTTTTTGGCGGCGTTTATACCGCAGACAAGGCCTTGCGCGGCTGCTTCTTCATACCCGGATGTACCGTTCATTTGACCGGCAAAAAAAAGCCCAGAGACGCTCTTTGTTTCAAGGGTAGACTTTACTTGTGATGGAGGAAAAAAATCATACTCTATCGCATATCCAGGCCTTAATAGTTTTGCGTTTTTTAAAGCTGGAATGTTTTTGATGGCTTTTAGCTGTGCCTTTTCAGGGAGGCTTGTTGAAAAGCCGTTTAAGTATATTTGATCTGAGTTTTTCCATTCAGGCTCAAGGTGCAAAAGATGAGATTCTCTTTCTTTAAACCTGTCTATTTTATCTTCGATCGAAGGGCAGTATCGAGGACCGGTTCCATTGATGTCCCCCGAAAACATAGGAGAAAGGTGGAGGTTTTTTCGAATCTCATCGTGCGTTCCTTTGTTTGTGTAGACTGTATGGCATGCTTCGTTGGGGGGGTTAAAGTTGTTTGTTGAATAAGAAAAAGGTATTGGGGACTTGTCTCCAAGTGAAACTGATGTTTTTGACCAGTTTATGGAGGTTTTGTCTATTCGCGGTGGTGTTCCCGTTTTTAACCTTCCTGAAAAAAAACCAAAAGATTTTAGGGACTCTGTTATACCCTCAGACCTTTCTTCGCCCATCCTGCCAGCAAGTATTTTTCTTTCCCCTATGTGAATTAGCCCTGACAAAAAAGTTCCAGCTGTTATAATTAAACAAGAGCATTTAATTTTTTCTCCTGACCGTAATAAAACGCTTTTCACTTTATAGTTTCGT
Organism: Fidelibacterota bacterium; assembly: GCA_002691285.1. Taxonomy (GTDB): domain Bacteria; phylum Fidelibacterota; class Marinisomatia; order Marinisomatales; family UBA1611. The sequence continues at coordinate 11,302 of NZHK01000017.1, forward strand.
ATATCAACGGATGTTGCTTCCGATTGAATTATGGAAACCTGTGAGTTTTCTATTTTTTTCAAAACATTTCTTTCGTACACCCGTTTGTCAATTTGTGCTCTTGGCGACCAAACAGCCCTACCTTTACTTTTATTAAGGGTTTTAAACTGTAAACCAGAGACATCTGCGGTTTCCGCCATTAACCCGCCTAAAACATCAATTTCTCTAACGATTTGCCCTTTGGCTAGTCCGCCGATTGCAGGGTTACAAGACATTCTTGCTATTGCGTTTCTGTCCATAGTAATAAGAGCTACAGATACGCCCAAAAAACTAGAGATAAGCGCAGCTTCTACCCCTGCATGTCCACCCCCCACAACAATAACATCGTATTTTTCTTTAGACATTGTTTATTTACCCACACAAAAGGTTGAGAAAACACGATCAAGTATATCGTTAGTTGTTGTTTTTCCAGTAAATAGGTCAATATTTGCTATTGCGTTTTTAATTTCTTGTGCTGGTAGCTCTATTGTTTGGCTGTTGTTAATAAAAAGCTTGATAGCCCTTGACAAGCACGATGAAACCTCAAACATTGCTTCCTTTTGTCTAATGGTTGTTAGTAGTGATTCTGCTGCATTAACTCTGGAACCACCAATTCTTTCTTCAATGTGTTGGACCAGGTAATTTACACCTGTTCCTTTGGTGGCCGAAATTGAAAAAACATTCTTCCTTTTTCCCGAATAGGGCGCAACATCCTTTTTGTTATAAACATATATTTGATCATTAAATTCTTTAATATCAACAACTTCCGAACCAGGACAAAAAAGAGAAACAACAAGGTCTGCTGTTTTAATTTCTTCAAAAGATCTTTTAATTCCTTCCTTCTCTANTTGGTTTGTCGTAGAGTGAATTCCGGCGGTATCTACAAGCGTTACAGGTATTCCACCTAACGAGGTTTCTGTAGAAACAAGGTCGCGGGTAGTGCCCGGTGTGTTGCTGGTAATACTTTTGTCCGCTCCCAATATTCTATTCACAAGGGTTGATTTTCCAACGTTTGGCTTTCCCATAAATGCAACCTTAACACCATTTGAAAGAGCAGATCCGCGATTAAAGGTTTCTACCATGGAAGTTGTTTTTCTTAAACATTCCTTTAAGTTTTTTTTAATAAACCCTATCGATTCTTTTTCTAAGAATAAGCTTTCAGATACATCTAGTTCGTACTCTAGGAAAGATAAAACAGTTAGCAAGGTCTTTTTTATTTGTATTATTTTTTCTGTAACTCCGCCACTTAGGTTTTTTGTTTGTTGCTTGACTGCCTCAATAGATCTAGCGTTAATTAACAAAGACACAGACTCCGCTTGTAAAAGGTTTAGTTTTCCATTGAGAAATGCTCTTTTGGTGTATTCCCCTGGCTCCGCAATTCTTGCACCTAGCCGAACTGTTTCTGTTATTATAGCTTCGCACACTGGAATGTTTCCATGGCAAGATATTTCAACTACATCCTCTCCGGTATAAGAATGTGGGGATAAAAATGCTGTGAAAATGGCTTTGTCTACTAATCTTTTTTTTATGTAGACAGGACGAAAAGCAGCTTTTTTATGTTTTAAAACGGACTTTTTATTAGAAAGCTTTGCTGCTATTTTGGTGGCTTTATTTCCACTAAGTCGAATAATTGCTAACGCAGAAAAACCCGATGGCGTTGACTGAGATACAATAGTCGCAACCGACACAAAACCACCTATTATGTTTTTGGTTTATTGGGGATTAGTTTTTGTTGGGCTATGGTAAGAACATTAAACAGGGTGTAGTAAAGGTTTAGCCCAGATGGAAAATTGTTAAAAATTAAAAAGAAAAAAACCATCATAACGTTTTGCATCATTTTTTGTTGCGGTTGCTGTATGCCGCCGCTCATCATTTTTTGTTGCACATAGGTAGAAAGAGCCATTAAGATGGGTAAAAAAGCGATGTGGTCTCCATAAAGGGGGATAGAAAAAGGAAGGTTTATTATTACATCTGGCGCAGAAAGGTCCTTTATCCACCATATAAAGGGTTCGTTTCTTAGTTCGATTGTTGTTCGAAATACTTGAAAAAGAGCAAACAATAGAGGCATCTGTAAAAGCATTGGTAAGCAACCACCTAAAGGGTTTACACCTTTTGTTTTGTATAGTTGCATTGTTGCTTGGTTTAGTTTTTGAGGGTTGTTTTTAAACTTTTCCCTTAGCTTGTTTACTTCAGGTTGTATTTCTTGCATAGCTGAAGTTGATTGATAGCTTTTTTTTGTTAGAGGGTAAACTAAAATTTTCACTAAAAGTGAAAAAACAATAAGAACAACCCCATAGTTTGGTATGTAATCATGCATTCGCGTTAAGGAGTAAAGAACGCCTTTTGAAATTGGACGTATAAAAGACCATCCAAAGTCCATAATTTCATCAAGGTCTACGCCAAGAGATTTGATTTTTTCATATTCAAGTGGGCCATGATAAAGGGTGAATGAGNTCTCTTGAAAACAATCAAAAACAAAAGACAGGTCATATNTTTCTTGGTTCGTAGACTTTCCAGAAATCTCTNCAAACCTTATGCTTTCTGGAGACTTTGGAATTANGGCAGAAATAAAATATTTTGTCCTAATGGCNCCCCAGTCAGTAGTTCCATTTAGTTTTTTTGTTTCGCTTTTTCCTTCTTTTACCTTTAGTTCTTCAACTTCTTTTCCTTGGTAAACTGCTACCTTAAAATAAGTTTTGTCATCCACAGAATCTTTTTCTGTTGATGATAAACCGCCTTTCCATGAAAAGCGAACGTCTCTGTAAATTANGTCNTTAATTTCAGAGAAATCTAAGTTGATTTCTACAGTATAGTTATCAGGAGAAAAAGAAAGAGATTTTTTTATAAACTTGNCCTTAAANACCTCTAGGCTATATTCAAGAGTTTTGTTTAAACGTAGGTTTGTTCGACCGGGTTCTTGGTTTAGTTTCCAGTTTCCATTAAGCGGCACAGGGTCGCCGTTNAAATCTTTAATTTCTATTTCCAGGTTGTTTTTTTTAGAACGAGAAATNGTGTTTACNTCTAAACTGTCTGCAGTTAAAAAGTCNTTTAATAGAAAACTTTGAATTGAGCCCCCGTTAACAGAAGAAACCTTAGCTGTAAAAAGATCTGTTTCTATGTTTGTTGTTTTGGNTTCNTGTTTATTATCTATATGGAGCCTGTNTTGTTTNGTTTNTCTGGTTGTGGTGCTTGTGTTTTTGTTGTAGGAGGTGTAGCGGGTTTGTTTTCNTCTTGGTTTTCAGGCGNAGCGCTCTCCACGGTGGCCGGTTGCGGTGNGAATATTTCCATGTACTTTGGGGTNAAAAGCAAGACAAGGGCAATTAAGAAAAAGGCAAGTANAGTGTTTCTGTCCATGTNAGTCTACAGGATCGTAGCCACCAGCAAAAAAAGGGTTACATTTAAGAATTCTTTTTATTGAAAGAAAAACACCAACCANCAACCCTTTCTTTTTCAATGCTTCAAGAGCATAGTTAGAGCAGGTTGGGTGAAACCGACAGTTTTTTCCCAACAGNGGGGATATGGCGACCTGATAACTTTTTATTATATAGGATAGCGANAGAATAGTCGCACGAATGAGCAATTTAAGTNTTTTCTTTTTATTAGTAAGTTAAAGCGCTAGCCTTTTCCGGCCTTTTTTTCTGCGTCTTTTTAATACGGTGCGACCACCGGTTGACGCCATGCGCTTTCTAAACCCATGTTTGTTTCGGCGCTTTCTTTTGCTTGGTTGGTATGTTCTTTTCATATTTAAATTATTTTGTATTCAAAATTACTAAANAGATTTGAGCGGCACAAAAAAAAACTCACATAAAAAACCGGTTTTTACATATATAAATAGAATACTTTGTAAAAACACTGTAATTTTTAGGAGGTAAATNTNTGTGGATAACTTGTGGATAACATAAAAAACAACATAGTTGGTGCCTGGTCTCAGGTTCATGGTCATTTAGAAAAAAAACTTCCNGGTCATGCTATTCATGCTTGGTTTGAGCCAATTGTTCCTGTTGGTTTTAGAGANAGCTCTTTNCTTTTAGAGGTGCCAAACCAGTTTTTTCTTGAGTGGATAGAGTCTCATTACAGGGACGACATTATTAAGGCNCTTGAAATGACATATGGTGAAAAAATTAAATACAAATTTTTGATTTCAAAGNAAAAAAGTCAGAAAAATGAAGACAACGCTTCTCAANGTCTAANCGCTCAANTTAAACCAAAAAGATTTAACAATTTAAATCTGAAGTATACGTTTGAAAACTTTATTGTTGGANGNAACAATGAATTTGCTAAAACGGCATCTGAATCAGTTTCAAANAATCCGGGTGAGCAAAACTTTAACCCTCTTATCATTTATGGAGGAGTTGGTTTGGGGAAAACACATTTAATGCACGCGATAGGTAATAGAGCTTTGGAAAAAAACAATGATTTAAACGTTGTTAATATTACCAGCGAACAGTTTACTTTAGACTTTGTTAATAGTTTGAGGAAAAACAAAACAATAGAATTTGCTCAAAATTATAGATCTTCAGATATACTATTAATAGATGATATTCAGTTCTTTAGAGGTAAAGAGCAAACACAAGAACAATTTTTTCACACGTTTAATGTTTTACATCAAAGTGGGAAGCAAATTGTGTTAACAGCAGATAAATTTCCTGGAGAAATGAAGGGGTTGCAAAGCAGGCTTCTTTCTAGGTTTCAATCAGGNCTTTGTGTGGATGTTCAACCACCAAATTTTGAAGTACGAGTAGCGATTCTTTTGGAAAAAGCAGANCAAAATGGACTTGTTTTAGATTACTCAATTATNGAATTNATNGCNAGGCANATAAAAAACAATGTTAGAGAACTTGAAGGAACAATCATTCGTTTGTTGGCGAAATCTTCATTACTTAATGTTGAAATTAATAATCAGTTAGTTACAGAAGTGGTTAAAGAAAGAGTCGGTGGAAGAATTGGGAATGAGGTTTCTATTGAAAATATTGTAAAAAAAGTTTCAGAAATTTCTCAGATAAAAGAACACGATATTGTAGGAAAAAGCCGAAAAATGGAGATTGCTGAGGCCCGACAGGTTTCTATGTACCTTTGTCGAGATATAATGGGAACTTCTCTTAATAATATAGGTNTGTTTTTTGGAGGNAGAGACCATACTACNGTTCTGCATGCGTTAAAAACNGTAAAAGAAAAAAAATCTAATGATGTTCGTATGGAAAANATGATTACCTCTATTAGAAAAGAACTTGGTTTCTCTTTCTTATAGAAAGGAATAAAAAAAGCTGTTACTTTATAATGATTGTTTTTTAAAAAAAACTATCTGTAGAAAAGAAATTAGAGGTTTATAGGAGATCTAAATGCAAAAAAGTAGCGTTAACAANGTAATTATTGTAGGNAANTTAGGACAAGATCCCGAAGCAAGATTCACTCCNCAAGGGACAGCAGTTACAAATNTAAGTATTGCNACTAATGANTCTTGGAAAAACCAAGAAGGTCAAATTCANGACAGNACAGAGTGGCATAGAGCNGTTTTGTATGGGAAAATGGCTGAAACTGCAAGTCANTATATGAAAAAAGGTTCTATGGTTTATGTGGANGGGAGACTTAGAACAAAAGAGTGGGAAGANCAAAACCAGAANAAAAGGAAAACTACAGAAATAATGTGTGATAATTTNACCATGCTNGGCCGNAGGGGAGANAGNGCACCGAGACCAACTANTGAACCGATGGCTTCAACTGANGACGACGANTTGCCTTTCTNAAAAAAANTATATTTTTTCATTATGAAAAAAACGTTTGGTCCAGAATATTTATCCNAATTAAGACCAAGAAGTTTTTCAGTAAGATANNTTCTAACGTATNTATCTTTCTTGTTGTGTTCAACAGTCGCAAAAACAAGAGTAAACGGACGTTGGCANCTACCCCNAAAAGGNCCNTTTGTTGTAGCTAGNAACCATTTCAGCAANTANGATCCTCCTTTTTTTACNTATGGAATTCAAAAACCTGTCAATTTTATAGCGGCAAGCGATCAAGAGGTGGAGTGGTGGTTAATATGGGCCCCATTCCTTTATGGTTGGATCCCTGTTGATAGAAAAAAGCTAGCACCATCTACTATAAAAAGAGCTATAAGGGTATTAAAAAAAAACGAAATACTTGGAATTTTTCCAGATGGAGGAGTTAATGAAACGATCCTTGGAAACCCTAAAAATGGAACGGTTTATTTATCAACAATTGGAAAAGCACCAATAGTTCCAATGGCTATTTATGGAGCAGAAAAAGTCATTGAAAATGTGCTTGATGGTGTGCGACCAAGAGTGACAGTTAATATTGGAAAACCTTTTGGTCCTTTTCAAATAAAAGGTTCTAAAGAAAAAAAAGATAAAACCTTACAAAACATTGGAATAGACATGATGATAAGAATTGCCTCTTTGTTGCCTGAAAGTCGACAAGGTCCATATTTAAAAAATAAAAAAATTAAAAGATATCAATTTGAAAATGGTTTTATCCCAAACTCATAAGAAGTTTAACCTGCGTTTTCTTTTTTTGAATAGAATAAAATAAAACATATTCCAATTAAAACAAAAGGCGCTCCAATAAAGTAATCTACGGGGATTAACTCACCAAGCAATACCCAACCGATTAAAGATGCAATGATTGGCTCTCCAAGAGGAATAGAGGCTACCGCTGTAGGTGAAAGAAATTTTAAAGCATAGTTTAGAGAGTTATGGCCTAGGATTGATGGAACAAAACCTAGAAATAAAAACCAACGCAAGTCCTTTATTTCAAAGGAAAAAAGAGAAACATTAGCAAAAAAACAAACTAGAGCAATTGTTATAGCTGCAAAAAAAAACAAACTTCTACCGTAAGCAATTGTATCATTTTTTTTTCTAATGCTTTTAGCGACCATGTATACAACTGCGATACAAAAACCACTTAAAAGAGATACCATGTTCCCAGTAAAGGCCGTTGACTTAATACCTATTTCAGATTTCTGAATTAATATCATCCCTGCAAGAGCCATTAAAAGTGAGAAAAAAACCTTTTTAGAAATTGACTTATATATTAAAAAGGTTATTGCAACTGTAAATACCGGTCCTGTATTCCCTAATAACGTAGCATTTGCAATGGAAGTATTTCGCACACCCCAGAAAAAACATGCAAAATGTAATCCTAAAAAAAACCCCGCGACAGCCACACGGCCGAAATCTTTTTTATTTAATGGTTTTGGTCTTTTAAAAAAACTATAACTCCAAAGTAAAGCGCTGGCGATCAACATTCTCCAAAAAGCCATCGTAAGAGCAGGAACAGAAGGGAGTACTCTTACGATTAATGATGTAGAGCTTACGGAAATTAGAGCGATAATTAATATAAAGTATAAACGAAGAGACACCCTAATAAGAAAACTTGCTTAAAACATATGAAACACATGCTGTAAGTTTTTTTGCATATGGAANATGTAGAAACTCATTAGGTCCATGAGCATTTGAACCAGGTCCAAGGACTCCTGTAATCAAAAANTGTGCATTAGGGAATTGATTACCNAGCATGGCCATAAAGGGAATTGTTCCACCTTCTCCTATAAAGCAAAAAGGCTTGTTAAAAAAAGNTAANGATCCTTCGTTCATTGCTTTTTCGAGCCANGAAGAGGTTTTTGGTGCGCTCCAGCCAGATGCNGGCTCATCAAAAACAAGGCTTATTTTTGAATTATAAGGAGGGTTTTTTAATAATACNTTTTTTATAGCGTNTTGTGCCTTTTTTTGATTAACAAAAGGTGGAATTCGAATAGAAAGTTGTAGCTCAGTNTATGGTCTTAANACATTACCTGCATTTTCTGATGGTGGAAGACCNCCTCCTCCAACAACAGAAAGAGCNGGCCTCCANGTTCTTCTCAAAACACCTTCTACATCATTANCTGTTGANGGTTGCATATTTGAAACCCAAGGAAACTCTTTCTTTAATTCTTTTCCAACTACTTGTACATATTTCTTTGTTTCTTTCNTTCTAAAATCAGGAATCTTTACTTTTAGTTCATTCAAAAGAATTTCACCGGTTTCTTGATTTTCTATTCTTGATAAAAGCTGTCTTGCAACTCGAAATGAAGATGGAACATATCCACTTGCTCCGCCTGAGTGCACACCTTCTTTGAGAACATCAACTCTTAATTGTAAACCAATTAGTCCTCGTAAAGATGTTGTTGTCCANAGTCTTTTATAGTCGCCCGTTCCAGAGTCTAAACAGATAACAAGGTCTGGTGTACCAATTTTACTTTTGCAAAGATTCATGTAGTGTGGCAGATCTGGAGATCCACTTTCTTCACTAAATTCTATTAAAATTAAAATTCTAGGTAGAGACACCTGTTGTTCTTGCATTGCTTTAATTGAGCATATAGAAGCAAAGAGAGCATAGCCNTCATCAGCTCCGCCTCGACCGTAAAGTTTTTTGTTTTTCATAACGGGTTTCCAGGGGCCCATTCCTTTGTCCCACCCGTCCATTTCAGGTTGTTTGTCAAGGTGCCCATACATNAAAACGTTTCCAGCTTTTTGTCCAGGCACATCAACAAGTAGTAAAGGGGTTTTTCCTTTGCTTTCTTTAATTGTTATAGAAGCACCAAGGGGTAGGTGCTTTTTAGTCCAATTAGTTGCAAGATCTAATACTTTATCCATATGACCNTTTTTTTTCCAATCCCGGTCAAANGAAGGAGANTTGTTTGGAATNTTAATATANTCTGTTAAANTTGGTACTATATTGGAATCCCAAAAATTATTAATGCTATTTTCTAAAGTTTTATTATCCATACACCCTCTTAATTTATTTTAGTTAAGTTTTTATATGTTTTTCCATTTTTCATAACAAAAACAACTTTTTCTAAAACTTCAATTTTTTGAAGCGGGTTACCTTTTACAGCTATAATATCTGCAAATTTACCTTTTTCAATTGTGCCAAGATCATCTTGTNTTTCAATTAGTTCTGATGCGGTTTTTGTTGCAGATANTATTGCATCTATATGGCTCATACCAGCTTCTACCATATAACTAAATTCTTTTGCGTTTTCTCCGTGATATGACACACCNGCGTCTGTACCAAAAGCGATTTTAACTCCAGCTTTATATGCTTTTTTAAATGTGTTTTTAAGTTGTGGACCTATTTTTTCTGCCTTTGGTCTAACAATGTCTGGATAATAACCATCTATTTTNGCTTTATCTGCAACAAANTCACCAGCAGAGATTGTTGGAACATAGTAAGTTCCTTTTGTTATCATTAGTTCTATNGTTTTTTCATCCATCAAAGTTCCATGNTCAATNGAACGTACACCAGCTAAAATTGCTCTTTTCANACCTTCTGCGCCATGTGCATGTGCTGCAACATGCATTCCATAATCATCTGCCGTGNTTACGATTTCTCTTATTTCATCTTCTTTAAANTGTGGGTTTTCTCCGTTTTTCGNAACACTTAAGACCCCTCCAGTTGCTGTGATTTTTATTAAATCTGCCCCGTTTTTGTATTGTTGCCTAACTGCTTTTCTTGCATCTGAGANTCCATTAATTACACCTTGTTTTGGTCCAGGGTCTCCTGCCAACACAAAATTCATTCCATTGGTTGGGTCTGCGTGTCCACCTGTTGTTGCAAGAGCTTTACCTGCACTGAAAATTCGTGGACCTTTAACGTGTCCTTTTTCAATTGCCTTTTTTAAAGATGTATTTATTGGTCCTCCAAGATCTCTTACTGTGGTAAACCCAGCCATTAATGTTTTTTCTGCATAAGAAANAGATTGATAAGCATAATCATCTAAGTTCATAGTGAATCGNTCNATGTANTTTTNTGGGTTTGACTCTCCTGACAAATGTACATGCATATCCATAAGNCCTGGAATTACAGTATAATTNTTAAGGTCGATTTGTTTATCTCCATCTCCAGGATCAACATAGCCCTCCACAACATCTATAATTTTATCTTTTTCNATTAAAATACTATATACACTTTTAATATCTTTCGATGTTCCACAGATTAATTTTCCAGCATGAATTATTGTAATTTGACACCAAAGGAAAGAGGACAAGAGGAAATTTAAAAACAAAAGTTTCACGAAAAACCTATTTTGGTTTTTTAAAAGTTGCGCTTTTGTAGATTAATTTATTTTGAACAAATGAATCATATACTCCACTTCCTTCAACTCCTGCATAAGACATAAACACCGGCTGAACAAGTTTCGGCACATATTTTTTTATTTTTTCTTTACGCTTTTTGCTCATCTTCTTTAACGCGTTTAAAACACAATCTGTAATGTTTTTTTCACGAACTTTTATCAATCCCGAATCTAAAAAACAATTAAAAAGAACAGACATTTCTTTTGTTAATCTAAAATCAGCCCAAAGAAAAAAACCTCCAGGTTTAAGAACTCTCTTAACCTCAGCTAAAAACAAAGGTATGTTTCCATAGCAGTGAGAAGATTCGACATTGAGCACAATATCAAAAGACTCATCTTTAAAGGGAATTTTTTCCGAGTCACCAACGCAAAAAGATAAGTTTGGGTATTGGTGCATTGAGTTACAAAGCCTAACTGCATTTTTTGATATGTCAATTCCTACAACGGACTTAGGTTTCAGATATCGTGAGACATAAGACGCACCGCCACCTCTACCGGAACCTACTTCAAGGACTTTTTTTTCAGAAATATTTTCTTGGGTAGCTGCGTGGTGGTAAAGTTGNGCAGGGTATCGTTCGCGTTCTTCTTCTGGGTCTATTTTAACGAAAAGGTTTTCATCATAAAACCCATAATTCATGAAAAAAAAATCATGTGAATAAGCTTTCTTAGCAAAAATATTATACCAGACTCTCCAAAACCAACGTTTTGTTTTAGGTCCAAAATGAATTAACAGAACCAATAATTTTTGAATCAATTCAAAGGCCTCTTAATAAACATTATTTTTTATTTTCATTAATTGCGTTTATAACTTTTTTTTCAAGAAATCTGTTGAAAAAAACTTTTAAAAATGGAATTAACGATAGTTTTTTAGGTATATATACGGTTTTCAAATCTTTTTCAATTGCCGTAATTATTGTTTCAACACATTGCGCAAGTGGTATGGCTTCTTTAGTGTGCTTTCTAGTCACCCCTTCTTGTTTTTTACCGTCAACACCGAAAGAGTTGTTTCTTAGGTCTGTTCCTTTTATCCAACTAAGTACCGCTTCTAAAACAGTTATTTCTTCTTTGTTTTCCATTCGAATTGTAGAAAGAAATCCATGCAAAGCGTGTTTCGAAGCAACATATCCAGAATGATTTGGAAACCCCATAATGGCTTGTCCGGTTGAGCAGCTAATTATTTTNCCTCTTGTTTTTTTTAAAAAAGGAAGAGCGGCATGAACACAGTAAACCGAACCCAAATAGTTTGTATCCATAATTGTCTTAAAAAAACTTACATCTTTTATTTTATCAAACTTTGCCCACATGCTTATACCAGCATTAAGAATAAGTCCATCAACTCTATTAAAGGTTTTAATGGTTTGGAATACGACTTTTTCACATTGTTCTTTATTGGTTATATCTGCCTGTATTGGAAAAGCCGAACCGCCTTTATTTTTTATATTTTTACAAATGGTTTCAAGTTTTTTCATTGTCCTTGCGGCACAAACAACGTGGGCACCTTTCTTTGCAAGCTGGTAAGCAAGCTCAGAACCTATTCCTGCGGAAGCACCAGTGATGATAAAAACTTTGTCTTTAGTAATCAATTAAACCGTTTTTTCTTTCAAGTGTCAATCGCTGAAAACATTGTTTGCAACACCAAAAACATTTGTTGGGTCTTGTGATTTTTTTATGTCTTTAATAAGTTGTACACTACCATCAGAAACCATGTCTGGAATGAAGTCTTTTCTAAGCTTACCAACACCGTGGTGGTGAGAAATTGACCCCCCATTTTCAATGATTGTCTTTCTTAAGGCGTGTTCAATCTCTTCAAAAACCTCTTCAGGTTTTTCAATACCTTTAAAGCTCATTGCAATCGTGTTGTACATACATGCGCCACTGTGGTAAACTTTAGATAACCTAGATCCAAAAAGAAAAGATCCTGGGAGGTTGTGCTTTTTATGTAGCTCTTGTAGTTTTGTAGTGACGGCCTCGCTTACCTTTATTACGTCAGACCATGGAACTGCACTCTCTAAGGTTTCCCCAATGATGTTTTGGTCCATAAAAAAATCTCGTATGTATGCTATTGCAAGGGTTAGGTTGTATCCACTTTTTCCTTGACCAGAACCAGCAAAAACTGGATTATATTCTTTAGCCAATACTTTTAAATTTTTCTTTTGATATAAAACCTCTTGAGTAGANCCTTCCATTTTAAAAATGGCAACGACACATTGTTTGGGATCGAAACCCTTGACTTTAAAAACAAAAAAGTTTTTGATGGATTCAAGTAGTTTTTCAGAACCGGTCTTTTCTGCCTTCAAGGCACTTGCAAAACGTACCATAGAATTATCCATAAGCCTTGAACTTGCAGGAATCAGGTTGGACCTTGCCACCTTATTCATAAATGAAACACCGTCTTTCCAATTATGAAAAAGAATTGATTCAAAAGTAGAAGCTTCGGGTTTTTTGTGGATTCTGATAGTCGCTTTTGTTATTAATCCAAAATTACCCTCTGAACCAAAAATCATATTTTGGGCCTTTACTCCAATAGACGATCTTGTTAATGGTTTAACTTGGTTTATTGTCCCTTTGGGTGTAATAAGAGTTACATTCTGTACAATGTCTTCAATGTTTCCGTAACGATGTTTTTTCATTCCGGAAGCATTGGTTGATATCCAACCACCAAGAGTAGAGAATTCAATACTGTCAGGTTCGTGCCCTGCTGTATACCCCATTTCTTGCAATTTGTTTTCTAGGTCTATGCCCAAAATGCCAGATTGTACTGTTGCTAAAAGATTTTTCTCATCCACAGATTCAATTTTATTCATTCTTCTTGTGTCAACAGAGACAACCATACGGTTTTCATCTTTGGGTATTTTTAGTGCGTTTGAGACACTTGTTCCTCCCCCGAACGGAATTAAACATACATTGTGCTTGTCTGCCAAAGAGATTANGGTTTTNGCTTCTTCTTCACTTTCAATATAGAAAACNAAATCCGTAAAAGANTCTAGCTTTGAATACAAAACTTTNTATACTTCATCTGAAGTTGTCTGTCCNTGACTGTGTAAAAGCCTTTCTTCGTCAGAGGAAGAAAATCGATCTTCATCAAAGATAGAGACTAGTTCATCTAAGAAAGGTTTGTTGATTTTTTGTTTTGAAACNGGTTTGTTTTCAATTTCTTTTATTTNNGGATCTGGTGAAACCTTTATGCCNAAAACATNTTCNGCAAAAGGAATTANATTAGGGAGNGTTTTAGAACAAATTTCATAACGNTTTCCAGAAAGAGAAACGCTTTTTTCACCCNTAGACNNAAAGGATGTNTCTTTATATCCCCATCGGTGTCCCCANTTAACATTGTTCACAGCAAAAAANTTTTTTGATTTATCCATACAATAATTTAGTCTTTTCTTTGATTTGATTTTCTAAGNATTCGGTCATTTCTTTTGTTGCTTNTTNTATNNNNTTTTTGCTTGGGTTTNTTTCTTTTAAAAANNTANCTGGNTAAATAGGTTTTAATATGATTACCTTTATTTTTTTAGGCCAGCTAAAAAAAATTTTTCCACGTGGCCATACTAAATGAGATCCATAAATAACAGCAGGAAGTATTGGTTTATTTAAATGAATTGAAAACTTTGCTGTCCCAAGGTGAAAAGGTAAGAGTTCACCTGGGTTTCCTCGAGTTCCTTCTGGAAACATAATTAGGTTTCGTTTTTCAAAGTCCATAAAAGCTTTACAAAGCGATAGAGTGTTTTCAATAGAAAAATTACGAACTCCATTAACTTTTCTATCAATAGGGATTAGGTTCATCACCATATTTATTGATATTCTTCTAATCCAACTATCAAAAAAATAATCTTTTGCTGCAAGCATAGCCATTTGATTGTAGTTTTTTTTTGTTGATACTGAAAGTAAAGCAACGTCGAGATGGCTATTGTGGTTACTGCAAGCTATAAAAGAATCGTCGGGTATGTTTTCTTGTCCTTGGACTGTAACAGGCGTGTATATTTTAAAAACAGTTCTAGAGTAATAA
>NZHK01000018.1 GCA_002691285.1 Fidelibacterota bacterium
GAATCACTTGCTGCAGGAATAATTTTTACAATGCCTGCATTAATTTTAATTGGCATCTGGCAAGAATTTGACATGATACTTACTACGGTTATTGCATTTACAGGGGGACTGTTAGGAATCCTTTTTATGATTCCAATGAGACAGGTTTTCATTGTCTCTAACGAAAGTAACTTAAAATATCCAGAAGGAATTGCCTGTGCCTCTGTTTTAGAAGCTGGGCAAGATACTGGAGATACAAAACAAGCGAACAGTATTATCAAAGGAATTGTTATTGGAGCTTTGTTTAAAGGACTAATTTCTTTTACAGGTTTATTAAAAAGCGTATTAGAGATTGCCACCTTGCATGGAAATAGAATTATATTTTTTGGTGGAGATATATCACCTGCTTTGGTCGCAGTGGGATTTATTGTTCGTCTTAACATTGCCATTCTAATATTTACTGGAGGTGCGCTAAGTTGGTTAATTGGCATTCCCATTTTAGGAAATGGCTTAGAGTATGCTGCTAATCCCTTGGATGGTGCTTGGAATATCTGGTCAACAAAAATTAGATATATTGGTGTGGGTGCAATGGTAATAGGAGGATTATCATCCATATACAAAGTACGAAATGGCTTAGTAGATGCTATTAAAGTTTTAAAGAGTAGCAACTCCTCTTCATCGATTCAAGCTCAGTTAGGAAGTCAAAGAAATATTTCTTCTAAATCTATTAATATTTTGTCGACCATAGCAATAATACTTGTTGGAAGCGTTTATTACTACATTACTCAAAATTTAGGTATTGCTTTATTGACGACCTTTATTATGGTTATTATGGCTTTCTTTTTCACTGCAGTTGCATCCTATATTGTAGGGCTTGTAGGAAATTCAAACTCTCCTGTTTCTGGGATGACAATAACAGCAGTTCTTTTTACTGGAGGCCTACTATATATTTTTGGATTTTCTGGAACTGAAGGCATGGTTGCAACGTTAGGCGTAGCGGCTATCGTTTGTTGCGCAGCTTGTACCTCTGGAGATGTGTGTAATGATTTAAAAACTGGACAACTTGTTGGAGCAAGTCCATATAGGCAACAGATTATGCAAATTATTGGCGTTGGGTTTGCATCTTTAGTAATGGCTCCAATAATGCAATTATTACATGAAAATACGCCTGGGGGAATTGGCGGAAGAGAATTAGCTGCGCCTCAAGCTGGTCTTTTTGCAAGCCTTGCTAATGGATTCTTTGGAGATGGTGATTTACCATGGGATATGGTAAGCATTGGTGCAGTATTGGGTATTTTAATACTATTAGGTGACTTGTTCCTTGAAAAAAATAAATCCTATTTCAGATTACACCTCATGCCTGTGGCTGTTGGAATGTATTTGCCATTCGGACTATCTACTCCAATTTTGCTTGGAGGGCTTATGGCATTTTTCATAGAGAAGCAAAATAAAACTGATTTAGAACCTGACATTTCGCTTCAAAATGGAATACTAGTGTCTTCAGGATTAATAGCTGGTGAATCTTTAATGGGAATTATACTTGCATTTATTGCTGGTGCAGGAATAAAAAGTCTAAATTTGGGTTTAGATCCAACTTTGATAAATATTGCTACGATTTTTAGTGTATTATTTTTTGGAATATGGTTTTTCAAAGAATCAAAACCAAAAAGTTAAATGCAACTAAGATAAATTTATTCCTCAAATAATTTTATACTTCTTGTTTAAAGGAATCAATATTTAACTTTTATTAATAACCGTTATTTTTTCGATAGTATTTTTACCATCCTGATGATAAATCATCAATAGATATACTCCTGTAGAAACATAGTTACCTTCACTATCTCTGCCATCCCATTTTAACTGCTGACCATCTTTAGAAACTCCTCCTGATGTTATATCTCTTATAACTCTGCCATTTAAAGTCATTACCTTAAAAGATGATTCATATATAATACCATCTATAATCATTGGATTATTTGATGGTACATAATAAGGACTTGGAAAAATTTTCAGATTCTTAAAATCATTTTTTGGTGTTCCAAAAGGTATTTTTAATACACTTACTCCATTGCTAGTAGCTATATAAGCTAAATTTCTTTTATGATCAAAGTCTATATCTCTTATTTCACCCGATAGTAAGTCACTATTTAATCTATTAAACCCCTCTAAGTTCGGCCAATAGGACGTATTTTCTTGCAAGACATAAACACCTTGACTACTTGAGCTAGCCCAGATATTCCCTTGAAAATCAATATTGATTTTTGATCCAGAACCAAAAGATATATTAGGAAAGTATGGATAAAGATTCTCACTTAAAACAGGATTAGATCCAGGTTTCAAATCATAATAATTTAACCCCGACGGTGTAAGATAATACAACCTGTCATTATTTCCTATTCCCAAAGACCATACCGTGCCATTAAGGTTGATTTGGTTCCAAAAAAAACTATTAGGATTAAAGGGATCACCATTAAAACTCAGTACTGCAATACCCCCATTAGGGCGGCCTATATTTATATCTGCAGCTTGGAAAGATGAAACCCATATTCGATTATTATTATCAAAGGCTATCGATATAGGCGTATAACTAAGACTAGTTTCTGTCTCATTTGAACCAAAATGTTTCCAAATACCATTAGGTGATCTAACATGAATAGGGCTATTTCCGTTTGTACAAAAAGGATTGGCTACCCATAAGTTACCATTATTATCAAATTCAACATCTAATACTACTTGGTATGGAAGATCACTATTTGAGCTAGTATAGTAGCTTAAATAAGAGGTATCAATTGTTGAAATATTTTCAGGGTTATCGATATCAACAACTATAATACCTCCGCTCCATCTTGAAGGATTACTATTGTATACTCTTGAACCCCTAATAGCACAATAAACTAATCCATCAGGCCCCTGTTCTATATCTGAAATAAACTCGCCAAAATCATATTCAACGGTATCAGCAATAAATTGGTCATAGTTATAACTCTCATTAATTATTTCAGTATTTATTTCTTTAATCTCCAAAATATTCCGCCACCCCGCATTGCTAAAAATAGAAAGGCCTTGATTACTTCCTCCAACCAACCTACCATCTTCAAGTACTTCAATTGCAGAAAAACTATTTGTTACTGGAGAGTTAGGAATAAAAAGACTTTTTTCGAATAACTCCGTGCTACTTTTCCATTCTAAGAAAATTATCCCATTATCGGTACCCAATGTATATTTATCTCCAACCTTTGAAATTGTTAAAATATTATATTTATTTTCAATTAATGTCAATTCATTATTTCTAAATAAATAAAGTTGTTTTCCCTCACTAAACCAATAATCATTACCGTAAACAAAAATATTTTGAGCCTGTTCTAATTCAATCTGGGTTTCTATTTGATTTAATTGATTAGATAGATAAGAATATTCAAATAACCCATTATCAGTAGTGAATACTAATCCATCTGCATTTGAATCGATTGAAGATATCGGCTCCTCTATGTCTTGAATACTTTTCGTCCAGGAGAATGGGTTCTTTAAATTATTTTCTAGCATTGAGGAATAAATACCATCGTTTGTACCAAGGAAGATCATAGAATCCAAAGCTATAAAACAGTTGATTTTGGATATTTCTTCAGGATAATTCCTATATGAATCTCTGTATTCCCACCTATCATCAAAAACAAACTTCATCAGGCCATTGTCTTGTCCATCTTGAAACAGAATCCAAGTTATACTGCCTTTTACTTGAATATCATGAATTGCAGTTAATTGAAAATCAAAAGAAGATATAGGCTCCTTATTTAAAGGATCATATAATTGAAGGAATCCAAATGGAGAGTTCCCTCCAATCCACAAATTGTCATTATTATCTTTTGCTATTGATAATAAATCAACACCAATTAAACCATTTGTATTTGTAATGACAGAATAATCATTTTCTTTGATAGATAGGATTCCTCCCTCAGTAGCAGTATATAGGGTATTTTCAATAAATTCAACATCACGAATCTGTAAAAAAGAGGTAAGCGAATTCCAATCTCCAACTTTAACTTGGGATAAACATAGTCTTACAAAGACAAAGAAAAAGATAAAAAAGCAATAGAAATTACTTTTCAATTTTTTATAAATAATCATACTAGAATTATACAATAATTTGTAAAAATTATGATCATAGCTTTTCCTTTCGTATTAAGTAATTTTTTACCAATTTAAGTGTATGAAATTTTACTTGATTTTTATTCTGATTCCTTTTTTTACTTTTGCACAGAAATCGGATCCTTTTTCAATTGATTTAAGGCCACGAGTCATTGATAATGCAAAAATAATAGTAAATATTGAAATAACAAACCACCTCAATCGACCTATTGATTATTTAGAGGGATTTTTATCTGAATATTCCTCCAAAGGAGTATTTCTAAATGAAAAAAGAGTAGTTCTTTTATATAGTTATGAACCAGCTTTGCAAACTGGATTTTCTACTATCAAAACAGCAAAATTTGATTTGGGGAAAGAAGAACCTTCAAATTTTAAATTTAATATTTCTAAAGTTAAGTTTTTTGGAGAGAGTCGAGTGTTTGCCTGGCATAAGAAAGCTGGATTCATTCGAATTGACTAGGTTAATCATTATTATGTTTTATAACTTTTTGCTCAAGAAGTTTGGAGTAATTTAGGGTATCTAAATCTAGTGTTAGTTCATTAATCCATTTCCTTGTGGATTTTATATAAAGGTCTATATTTTCCATATTCATTCTTTTTGCATACATATTAGCAATAAGAACAGCTGATGGAATTGGTATATAACTATTCATAGGATCATTATAAAAATGATCAATATTTTTGATTAATTCTCTAATAGTTAAATAATCTACCGTTTCAGAAAAAACATTATCTGCAATAACTTTGTTATTTTCCCAAGTTTTTAAATAGGAAAAGAGCCGTCCATCCAAAACCCCTTCAAGGTAAGCTTTTTTTATTATAAATTCATAATTTGTATTATAATCTGCTATTTTTTTTACACGATTCCAATCTCTTCCATCCCAAAACAACTTATTATCCTTTGGAAATACTTCGTTAAAATATAAGACAAATAGCAATAATAGAGTTTTATAACCAAATATTTTCAAAGATTTAATCATCATCTATTACAATTGTTTTTATGTTGACAAACTCCATAAGTCCGTAAATAGATAACTCTCTACCATATCCAGATTGTTTTATTCCCCCAAATGGTAAACGTGGATCAGATTTAACAAAATCATTTACAAAACAAAGTCCAGCGTTTAATCTGTTTTTAGCAATTTCCTTACCCTTATTGATATTTTTTGTAAAGACTGCAGCTCCTAATCCAAAAGGGGAATCATTTGCTAAGTCTATAGCATG
Organism: Fidelibacterota bacterium; assembly: GCA_002691285.1. GTDB lineage: Bacteria > Fidelibacterota > Marinisomatia > Marinisomatales > UBA1611. The sequence goes on from NZHK01000018.1 coordinate 5,350, forward strand.
ATTTTCATCTCTTGCTTTTATTACAGCAAACACAGGGCCAAAAATTTCCTCATCAAAAGCAACAACCCCTGGTTTCACGTTTGAAAGTAATGTAATTGGGTAAAAAGCTCCAGGTATATTAGGGATCTCTCCTCCAATGATAAGATTTGCACCACCTTCAACCGATTTTAAGACCTGTTGATGTACTTCTTCTCTAGCTTCTAAGGAGACCATAGGACCTATATCAACATCATCTTTTGGATCTCCCATTATTTTTTTTAATAATTCATGTTCTAAAGATGATAAAAACTGATCGTGAAGAGGATCAACCACAATTAATCTTTTTGCAGATATACAGCTTTGTCCAGTATTTAAAATTCTACCACTTATACATGAATCAACTGATTTTTCAATGTCTGCATCATCCAATATCAAATAAGGATCATTTCCTCCAAGTTCTAAAACTGACTTTTTAAGTTCTTTACCAGCAATCTCTGCGACGGATCTACCTGCAGGAGTACTTCCAGTCAAAGTTACAGCAGATATTTTTGAATTTTTTATTACCTTAGACACATTTTTCCCAGAAATGGAGATATTTTGGAATAAATGCTTTGGAAAGCCTGACTTTGCAAAGGAGGTTTCAATACTAAAAGCACACCCTTGCACATTTGAAGCATGTTTTAAAATAGCTCCATTACCAGCAATTATACTAGGAACCGCAAACCTGAGAACTTGCCAAAAAGGGAAATTCCATGGCATTATTCCGAGTACCAAGCCAAGTGGCCTTAAAGTAACAAAACTTTTTTGGCCATCTGTTTTAATTTTTTTATCCTCTAAGTATTTTCCTGAATTTTCTATATAGTAATTACAAAGCCAAATACATTTTTCAATTTCACCAATACCCTGTTTAAATGGCTTACCCATTTCTTCTGCCATCAATGAAGAATATTCTCTTTTGGAATCATAAAGAACTTCAGAAAGTTGTTCAAGGCATTTTAACTTGAATTTTAAATCAGTATTTTGCCAATTTTTTTGAGCTTCAATAGAATTCTTTAAAATATTTTCTATTTCTTCATTACTATGTTGATTGTAAGATCTAATTTCAAGTCCTGTAGTAGGATTAATAGAAAGCAAAGGTTTCATATAGAGAAGATATTAATAATAATTAACAATATAATGCATTTATTAATAAGATAGAATGATTGTAAAACTGTAATTTTCTAAATAGAATAATAAATAATTTCAGGCGTGAGCTTTTGGGGAGGTTTTAAGTATTAGAGGTTCTACTTCGTCTTTTTTCAAAGGTTCATATTCAGGAACTAGAGATGTAAGAAGTGACCTCAGAATATTTCTATCGTATTCATGACTTATTAATTCGCCATCTATAATACGATTAGAAATTTCCTTAATTTTTATTTCTGATATATTAGGATGTACCTGAATTATTTTATTATGCCCTGTTTTGGATGATAATTGATTATTTAATTCATTATCTTTTGGAACAGTTTCACCAGCTCTAGTACCAATGTAACTAATGGGTATATCTTTCCCATGCTCATTGCCAGAGATTCTTATTAATTCTTTTGCAATATCTAGAATTTTAATGGGATTCCCCATATCTAAACTAAAAATTTCACCGCCTTCACCAAAAGCACCTGATTGCAAAATTAATTTAGCTGCCTCAGATGAAGACATAAAATAACGCTCCATTTCCGGATCTGTAATTGTAACTGGGCCACCACAGTTTATCTGTTCTTTTAAAACATTTATAAAACTACTTTTACTATCAATTAAGTTCCCAAATCTAACTGCCATAAAACGAGTATGCATATTATGATTAGCACCTTGACAGATTACTTCAGCTAAACGTTTTGTCGCGCTCATAATATTTATTGGCTTTACTGCTTTATCTGTGCTAATTAAAATAAATTTTTCCACCTTATGTTTGGATGATAATTTTACAAGGTTTGAAGTACCATTTATATTAGTTTCTACAGCTTCCCAAGGAAAGGACTCTTGCATGGAAACATGTTTATACGATGCAGCATGAAAAACTATTTGAGGCTCATAATTATTATAAATTTTTGATAAAATATCAAAATCCCTTACATTTGAAAGTAATGGTTTCAAAAGGACATTTGTTTGTTGCGATAAAACTTCCCTTTCTATATTCATTAAACTATTTTCATGCTTATCAATAATAACTAGAAGAGCAGGTTCGTAGTTAAGGCATTGTCTAACCATCTCTGATCCTATCGTACCACCAGCTCCAGTAATTAAAATTCTTTTGCCATGAATATATTGTCTAATAAGATTTTTATCTAAAGATACTTCATTCTTACCAATTAAATCTAGAATAGATACCTCTTTCAAGCCAGTTAGCCCTAAACCTCCTGATATTATGCCATTAATTGATGGAAGCATCCTAAATGGCTTCCCAGATTTTTTACATATTTCAAAAATTTTCAATAAATTTTTTCTTTGGGTATTTGGGCAGCATACAAGAACTTCATCATAATTTGGGAAAAAATCAGTTAAATCCGAAATTTTTCCAAGCACTTTTCTTCTGTGTATATATTTCCCTTTAAGGTTTTTATCATCATCTAAAAATCCAATTGGATCCATTAAATGCTTTGAATTGTTTAAAAGCTCTCTACAAATAAATTCCCCAGCCTTACCTGCACCAATTAAAATAACCCGTTTTCTAAAATTAAATCTGTAGGGATTTGGATTTAATAAATGAGAATATATCAGCCTTACACTTAACCTCGATGCAGATGTAAGAAGAATAGAAAGAACAAAATCAATGAATATAATTTCAAGATGTAAAATTTGAAATCTAGCAATACTTAGGGAACAAAATACCAAGGAAATAGTAGACAATAAATTTGCTTTTAAGATTTGGGAGACATCCGTTATGCTAGTATATCTCCACATTCCTTTGTGAAGATTGCACATATAAAAAGCTAATAGCTTAATGCCCAATGTTGCACCAATAATTAAATGTAATTCAGGATGAAAGAATAAACTTGGAGTAGTAAAATTACTAGCAACAATAGAAGATAATATTATACTCGCAACAATAGTAATTATATCCATTAGAATCATAATTCTTCGATTCCTTCCATTGTTTTCTTTGACTTCCTTATGATCTGATAATTTCATTCTTACATTATCTACAATTCTATTTAAGCTTATTTTTTCATTATCTTCAATCTTAAGAAGCTTTATAAAAAGATAATGTCCCATTCGTTTTGGAGTAAAAAGAGAAAGAATAGTAATCGTAACTAATTTTAAATCTTGCAAGAATCCTTTCTTAGTTACATAATAGTTATCTAAAGCAAGTTTAATATTTAATATTTCTTGATACGGGTCATCCGAATCTATCATTGACAAAATATCAGATTCGTTTCTAAAAATAATTGATGAATATCCTGAAAGTCCTGGTTTTATTTTATTTAAGAAAGAAAAAGTACTTTTATCCACATATTTTGGAATCTCAGGTCTAGGTCCAATAAAGCGCATATCTCCTTTAATTACATTTACTAACTGAGGTAATTCATCTAATTTTGTTTTGCGAAGAAATTTACCCCATCGAGTCACCTGTAGCAAATCACCATTATGGGAAAGAATGGTGTCTCCGCCCTTATTTTTAATAGTCCTAAATTTATAGATATTAAACTTTTTAAAATTTCTACCTACCCTTGGCTGAATGAATATAATAGGCAGTCCCTGAATAACTAAACTGACCAATGCAATAAAGACAAACAAAGGTGATAAAGCAATTATTAATAATAATGCCGTTAATCTTGAGGTTATTTCCATTACTGTAATATTCATTTAAACTTGATTAAAAACAATCTCTAAAATTGTGTTGGTGACAATCATCACATCTGAAAAATCAACAATTAAAAAACGAAATAGAATGACGAATTACAAGGTTTTGCAACCCAAATAAATCAATGAACAGCATATAATACCTCGGAAATATTATATTTAATATTATTTAAAATTAAAGATTATTGGCAAGAAAAGTTTATGGTTAAAAAAAATCTTTAAAAACTAGATTTTTTTTCCAAAAATAAACTTATCTCATATTGAATATTTTACAAATAATTCCTTTATGCAATCTATGATGTAATCAACCTCTTTATCAGTCAAAAGTGGGTATATAGGAAGAGATACTATTGAATTAAATAATTCATTCGCTCTTGGATAATCATCATTTTTTAATTTGTACATTTTTTTATAAAATGAAAGATGATGAATAGGTTTATAATGAACTGCTAATCCAATTCCCTTTTTATTCAATTTATCAATAAAGTCATTCCGTGAAATTTGCCATAACTCTAGATTAAGCCTTATCACATATAGGTGCATTGCATGTTTTTGATCGATGTTTGGAAGAATAATTCCTTCAACATCTTTAAGTCCTTTTGAATATCTTTTAACAATATCTTTTCTTGATGATTGCCATTTTTTTAAAAATTGCCACTGCCACAAAGCAAAAGATGCGGAAACATCTGTCATATTATATTTAAATCCAAGCTCAGTAATATCATATTCCCATTTTCCAAATTTTTTATATCGATTCCATCCATCTTTTGTAATACCATGCAGAGATAATTTTTTAATTTTTTGAGCTAATTTCTTATTACTTGTTGCTAAAGCTCCACCTTCTCCTGCTGATGTAATATTTTTATTGGCATAAAATGAAAATGCAACAGCATGATTTAAGTATTCTTCTTTTTTGTTATTAAAACTATTTTCAACAGCATGAGCCGCATCTTCTAGAACAAAAAGACCATATTTTTCTGCAATAGATATGATATTTTCCATGTCATTTAATTCACCACCATAATGCATTGGAATAATTGCTTTTATATTAGTATCTCTTTTAATTTTATCTTCTATAAAATTTAAATCAATCAAAAATCCATCCTTTTTACAATCAATTAGAACCGGAGACATCCCCAAATATTCTCCACATTCAATAGTAGAAACAAAAGTTAAGGCAGGAGCAAGAAATTTATCTCCCTTATTAAATTCTTTTGCTACAAGGGCTAAATGGAGTCCCGCTGTACATGAACTAAGAGCAACAACATGTTTATAGAGTAGATAATTAGAAAGTTTTTTTTCAAATTTTAGTACTTGTGATCCGGTTGTAAGCCATCCACTTTTAATTGAATCAGTATTGATTTTATCTAAGTTCTTGGGGATATTAGGTCTATGAAAAGGTATATTCATATTTTAGTATGTAATGGGAAATAAATATCAAAACCCGCTTCAAGTTTACTTTGGTTGTCATGTTTTTCAACCTTCTCGTGATCAAATTTTATTAAAAAAGATAAATATGGTTTATACCACCATTGGATTCCTATTTGTGCAAAGAGGATTTTTCTAAAATCACCGCTTGGAAATACAGCAGATGAATAATCTATATATGGGCTATAAGAATTCTCAGTTATACTATTAATTCCCAAATCTCTCTTACCTAGGTTTCCACTTACTAACATATTAATACTATCACTATATAGATTTAATCCAAACTTAGATTCTCTACCATCACTACCGTGACTCCACCCTAACGGTTCTTCTCTAGCAACAAAATTATTTTTCCCATCCTCATGTCTAAAAGTGTTGGTACCGATTTTGATCGTAGAAAAATAAATATTTAAAAGATTATGTTCACTTAAAATATTAGAAGAATATAGTATTTTAAATGAAAATCCTCCTTCACTATTTTTATTAGCATCTTTTTGTACTTTATCTAACACAAATTCATCAATTAAATAATTAAATGAAAATTTTAAGCTCCTTCGAAATAAATAATCCATACTTAATTGCCAAATACCATTACCGCTATCTGTTCCCAAATCATTTTGTTTATCATTTAACTCAATTTCTAAATGTGTTGAAATTGGATTAAGATAAGAAAAATCTATTACCCTATTTTTACCTGAGTATATCACTACTTCAGATAAGCCTAAAAGGAAGTTTTTTTTATTATTCCATTCAATACCTCTTCCAGTGATATATCTATTAACAAATAAAGTATCCGTTTCAAGATACCCATTAAAATAACGAACTCTTAGATTTTTAAAATCCAAATCTAACATTCCATAATCATATGAATTTGAATTCTCACTTAATCCTAACTGAATATCATTGCCAGCCCCCCAACTTTCTCTACCCCTTCCAAATTGGAAAATAAGCCAATCATTTTCGAAACAGATCCCTGATTGGTCATTTTCTCCTGAAGTAAAACCATACCGACTGATATCTCTTGGAATACCTGAATATCTTTCAAATAAATCGGGATAATTAACAACTCTAGAATACAAATATCCATGGAAGTTATCTTTATATGTAAAATGTCCATAGCCATAAAGGGATCTTGCTTTATTAAAGGCCTGAATTCCAAAGCGGCTATTAATTATCAAGGAGTCCGATTTACTTTTTGAATTAATTATACGTGGCGGTCCAAATATAGAATTTTGGTCCCAATTTTTACCAGAGTCAATCAAAAGTTTTCTTTTGTGAAACTCTTTGAATTCATTAGGAATTGTTTGGCATGGTAAAAAATTACAAGCTAGAAAGAATATGAAGAAAAAAAACTTCAAAAAACTTCTATTTGCTTGAGGAGGGTAAAATGATTGTAGAAAAAAATATATTTACTCTTTTCAAATAACCTTGGATAAATCCAATGCCATAGCTATAGTGGATAGAAAAGAAAGTAAGAGTACTATAAAGAGAATCCTTGAATCTCATATTTTTTTTAATTGAAAATATTAAAGCAAATATGAAATAATTAAAAAAATAATAAAGAGAATATTTATTATATGGAAAAACAGCAAAGGAAAAGATTGATAAAGTAAAATGGATAGCTGGTACAAAATGGTAAATTCTTGCGCCATAAGAAACTTTTTTAAAAACTAAAGGTTTGTAAAACCCATAAAGAAAATATTGTTTTGATAAATCGATTAAATTCTCTCTTACCAAATAATTTGTTTTTAGTTTGGGACTCATAAATATTTTAAATCCATTTTCAACGCATCTATAATTTAATTCATCATCTTGATTTTTTATTAATTCTTCATCATAAAGACCAACTTTTTCTAATACTTTACGCTTATAAATTGGGAATGGAACGGTATCAACATATTGTTCCTCATTTGATATTCTGAATTTAGAATTTCCAACTCCAAAGGGGTGCATCATACAATTTGCAATTACTTTACCTTTCCAACCAATTCCAATATGATTTGCAGGCCCACCAACCACGTCAGCATTATTTTTTCTAAAAATATCTATTGCATCAGAAAAATAAGACTTTGGGTAGATTGTATGGCCATCAACCCTAGAAACAAATTCACCCTTTGCATCATTAAAAGCTATATTAAAACCATGACTCACAAATTTTTTGTCATTCAAAATAAGTCTACAATTATCAATGTTTTTTATTGCCTTTTTTATCCATTCATATGTTCCATCATTTGATTGCCCATCAACAAAAAAAAATTCGCTTTCAACCTCTGAACCAGCTAGAATAATGGATTCGAATGATCTAGGAATATATAATATTTCATTATAGATTGGGATAATAATGCTTAATTGCAACTACCTAAACCCCAAAATTTCGTATTCTATTTTCAATCCTAAATAAAACTTGGTTTTCCATTTCATCACTAATTAAGAGTATTGGTTGATAATTTTAGACCATTCAGGTATAACTAAATCAGTTGAAAAACTTTTTGAATCTTCAAATGCTCTCATGGAAATTTCATTTGCAAAATAAGGCTTGTCAATCAAGTATTTAATTTGAGAAGCCATATTTTGTGCATCATTATTTTTTACAAGCAATGAATTTTTCCCATGTTCTAAAATAAAAGGTATACCGCCTACATTTGTAGATACTATTGGTAATCCCAAGGCCATCATCTCTATAACACTTACGGGCATATTATCAATTTTTGAAGTATTGATAAATATATCATGATCCCTAGCAATTTTAATCCAATCAGTTTTACTTAGATATCCTAAAAAATCAATATTATGATCAATCCTATATTTTTTTGATAACTGTATACAATGATTTAAAGATCCATCTTTATCAGGACCAATCATAGTTAATTTTGTTTTGCTATAGAAGGAAGTAATGATTTTAACAACATTTATAGCCATATTGGGATTGTAAATTTCATGAAAAGACCGCAACCAAATTATTCGGGGTCTGATTTTTTCACGTTTCTTAAATTTGTAGATAGAAAAATTAATGCAATTAGGGATGTATTTTACTGCAAAATTATTATTTTTTAATATATTGTATACATATCTAGATGGAGAAATATTAATATCAGAATTTTTAAATACAAAATTCGTCATCCATTTACTTTTCTTAATCCTAAGGTCAATATTACCTCCATGTATGATAGGGATATATTTTAAAGAAAAGAATTTTGAAATAAGTGCAAAATAAAATGTAAAGTAAAATGCTTTTGTGCTATATACATCAATAAACATCAATGAAACTCTTTTATAATTTCCCCAGTAGACGTAATTCATATGAAAAAATCTGAAAATTATATTTTTTTTATTAGAAGCAGTAATCATTTTAATCTTAGAAGATTTATAAATTTCTTTTCTAATAAGTTCTACCGGAGAAGGATTCATCCCCTTTGAAGATAAAATATTTCCAATGTATAAAATCATTTCTCTCGCAATTTTAATACTACATAAGAAAGACCATAAATATACCCAGGTAGAGCTAATCGAAATGCAGAATGAAACATTGTTAAGATACCAAAGATACTCATACAACCTAATAAAACTTTATTATAATCAATCCTTTTTCGATATTCCTTGTATGATAAAATTAGTATAGAAAGTAAAGATATTAACCCAAATAATCCATGCTCAGCTAACATCCTTGTGAACTCACTGTGTGCTCCAACTACAGTTCCATAACCATATCTCCACCTTAAATCACGAGCAGCACCAGGACCAACACCCATCAAAAAATTATCTCTAAATATTTCAAGATCAAGTGCCATAATCTTTACACGTCCCGAAAGGGATGCTTCTTGTGGATTTACATATGTAAATAATGATGCATATCTAGCATCTAGCATTCCTTTTGTAAAATTAGATGAAAAATAATACAACCCTAAAACTACTAAGGATATATACAAAATCCCTTTGCCCTGAATTTTATATTTTACACCTTTTGTAACAAAATAAGAAAAAGCAACTGCGATAATAGGAGCTATCACACCACCTCTCGCAAAAGTCAAAAGAGCTACACCTAAAGATGTTGATAAAAAAATATAATCGTAAAGTGCCCTAGGAAAAATCTTCAGATTAAACATCCTTGCTAGAGAAACAATAATTAAGGAAACTCCAAGCAAGGTAGAAACTTGATTAGGCCCGAACCCTGCACTCATCTCAAAATTAGCTTCACTAGAAAAAGTTAAATCTTGCATAGATGGAGCTCGAACAAATATCAAACCAAGCAAAGAAATAATTGGGAGCATTAAAGATTTAAAAACGTTAGATATATTTGCCGCACTAAAAATCCTGCCTCTAAAATATATAAAACTAATAAAAAGACATAACGGTCCGGATAGATTACCTGATATCATTTGACGTAAATAATTAAAAGGAACATCGGGTAACAAAGCTATAGCAGGTAACAAACTAACAAGATAAATAACCGATAAAGTATTTATTTTTAAAAATTTAACATTTTCAGTGAGCATTCCTACAATTAAAAGAAATATTGTTGAATATTTACCATATTCCCAAGGGACCGATGCACCAATCCCTCTTAAAACAACCTCTATTCCAACCAAATAACTAGCAAATATAGATGCTTCATCATTTCTATTATTATATCTGATTACATAAAGTAATCCATAAAAAAAAATTCCTAAACCCCAAAAAGTAGCTAAATCTTTTCTAGATGACACTAAAACCCCCAATAAAAAATGAAGAACAGCTAGAATAGGTATGTTCTTTTCTAATTGTTTAATGTAGAATGGCATTTTTTATCTTTAATAAGTATTTTTCATAAGTGAAACTATGTGATTTTTTGAATATATTTATTGAACAAACTTTCAAAGTATCCATATCATCAAATACTAATTGAAAATCTTTATAATGATATTTTGAATTATATGAATCCATTATAAATCCATCCGACCCATGTTTAATTACTTCTGATATTCCAGGAAGATTTGAAACTATTGGTACACATCCAAAAACCCCAGCTTCCATAATCACTTTAGGAAAACCTTCAGATTTTGATAATAAAATTAAAACATGGCTTTCTGCATAAATTTTAAAAATATCTTTTCTACTTAAGGGACCTAAAATTGAAATCTTATGAGAAATAATATTAGCTTTTTCTCTGTAATAATTTTCTCTTTTTGATTCCCCAATTATTTTTAACGATTTTATGTTTTTCATACCCTCTATTTTTTGAAAAATTTTAAAAATATCATCTATACCCTTATTTTTTTCAACTCTACCTACAAATACCAAATTTAAACCATTTCTAAAGTTTTTTTTATGAACTATATTTTTATTATTTTTTATTATATCACTGCTGAAACACGGATTTAAAAATTGAAAAAAATTCTTCTCTAATTTAACTGTAGAGTTGTTTATAGTAATTATTGCATTTTTAGGAAAATGTAGTAAAACCCATCTCTGAAATTTATAAGAAAGCGGGACATCATTTGAGGTCCAAGACCCTCCGTATTTAATCCAGATTTTTTTTCTCCAAAAAACATAAAGCCAAGGTAGAAATAATACCCCAAAACCTGTTGGAGCTCTAAAGTGTATAATATCTGTTTTTTTTAAAAAAGGTTTTAATTTTAAAATATGTAAAGGAAAAAGAAAAACATGTTTAAGCTTGTTAAAAAAAAGTTTTCCTCCACTGGGTATCATTGGTAATACTCTTATATTTAATTTTTGATGTTTAACAAATGATTTTGGTGATTCAATATTGTAAAGAGGTGCAAAGTGATATATTTTTTTGAATAATGAGCCTAAATGGTCTATCTCCTCTACTGTTGGGCCTAATCCCACTAATTCACCGTTTTTATCTTTAGAATAAGGTGTATCAGAAATGATTGTACAAATTTCTTTCATTTTTATTGGATATATTTTTCATAATGATTCATTTTTGTTTCCCATTTATTATCAATTGCATAGGCTCTTGAACGTGAAAAATATTTATCATAATCCATAAAAATATTTTTTAAAGCCCCCATCACTTCATCTATATTCTTAGGATTTACTAATTCTCCATTATAGTGATTTCTAATTGCATCTTCTAGGCCTGATGCTTTTGCACCAATTACTGGTACCCCATACAAATTCCCTTCCAAAACACTTATACCAAAACCTTCAAAATCAGTATTATTATCATTGCTTGAAAGCATCATATTAACATGAGAGATTCTATACATTTTTTCTAATTCTGAATGTTTCAAAATCCCATGTAAAGTTACATAATCATTTAATTTTAACTGTTTTATTAGTTTTAAAAGATTTTTTTTATCTTTGTAATTTCCAACGCAATGATAATGAGTTAAAGGATATTCTTTAATTATCTGGGGAAGAAATCTTATCACATTAAACTGACCTTTTCTTACAGAAATTGAACCTACAGTTAAAAGAATAGGAAAATTTTCTAATGTACATGGCCTATCTGTAAAACTCCATTCGTCAATATCTATACCATTATTAATTACATGGGTTTTCAATCTTAATTTTTTGGGAATTAACGATTTCGTAAAATTTGAAACTGAGATTATATTATTAGATTTTCCTAAACAAAATAATGTCCATCTTAAAAACAAATTTTTTCCCAACTCTGTTCCATGGATAATAGTAGTGATTTTTACACTTCTACTAATCTTAATCAGAGGGATTAACCATATCGAAAATTCACCTGTAATAATTACATGCTTAATATTGTATTTTAAAATAGTTCTTCTAATTATTTTCAAACGGTGAATCCAATTTTGAAGAGTTGTTCTTTTTCGTTTAAATCTAAAAATTTTATAGGGACATTTTATATCAAACAGAACTTCTTGGTCTTTATCCACATAATCCGACTTTGTATTGATAATTACCTTATAACCTCTCTTACTCAGCCCATTAGATAAATTAAATGCATGACTTCCTATCCCGCCAGGTCCAGGAGGAAATTCAGATGAAATAACAAGAATTTTATTTTTCATATGGTATTTTATCCCCCTCGGATAAAATATTTGATGCAATAATCCAAGAATTAAACGTTTGAAATAGTATTATTGGAAAAATAAATACAAATAATAAAAGGCTAACAAATGTAAATAAATGATCAGTTTTTTTTGAATATTTAGATAATGATAATGGCAAATTAATTAATAAATAAACAAGAGTGTTATAATTACCAAAATTTTTTCTAGCATAATAAAGAACACTTGGTATAGGCCTAGGTTTCAAAAAACTTGTAGGCCTAAAGGCATCCCAAGATCCAAGTTTTCTCAATCCACCTTTTTTTGATTTTAAATGTATTCTATATGCTTCAGGATTTGAAATTGAGATAATACCATTTCTATATGCTCTTAAACCAAATTCAGCATCGCCCATCCTCATACCTTCAAATTGTTCATCAAAAAGCCCAAAGATTTTTAATATCCTCCGATTTAAAACTACATTCCCTGTATCAATTTGATCTGAAATACGATAAAATTTATAATTAAATGGTGTTTTTGCCCCCAATTGCGATAAAGAGACTCCTGCAGATATTTCTGAATTAAAATACTCTAAACAAGCCAAATGCTTTATTAGCCAATCATTATTAATTCTTGAATCATCATCTAATAAAGCAATTACTTTTTCTGTAGTATTTTTAATTGCATTATTCCTTGCTTTCCATAATCCAGGTACTTCTTGCCTAACTAAATCTATATTAATGCTAAAATTTTTATAAAAACCTTTATCAAAGTTTTCCGATTGATCAACAATTGTAACACAAAAATCTGAAAAAGTCTGATTTTCTAGATCTTTTAAAAGATTATATAAAACACTATATCTATTATACGTAGGAATAATAATTCTGACTTTAGTTTTATTATCCAATAATTTAATTGGATTTTTTAATTTTAAATTTGTATCACAAATTGATATATCATTAATATTCACTCTTTTTAAAAAAAATGTATTCATGAATGCAATGAACGATTTGAAAATAGATTTTAAAGTAACTATTCGATATATTAAATATCCGACACTCCAAAACGGATTAAAAAATTTGCGAAGAAATCTAAATTCATCATAAGGACTATGTTTAAAGTTTACAAAATCTTTGGGTAAACATTCTTTATCCGTGTTAAAATGAATATGACCAGTCATTAAAGCTATATAACTAGCTTCTGAAGCAGTGGATTGAATTGATTCGTAATCTGAATCTAATAGTTGTGGTGGAATAATATGACTGAACTCTGGCCAAATTACATTTTTACCACAATCTAAATGAAAATACCATAAAGGCTTTATAAATTTTAAACTTGCAAACAAATTGTTAAACCAATAATAACATTATTAAATATTGTTTTTCAGAATATTCTTTGTGAAGCCATAATAAAATCCGCTAAATGATAACTTATCAACCCATAACTTCCTATTTGCCATTTGCATATTTATAATATCATTGTCATCCATAGCATTTATCGATAGGTTGACATAGTCTACAATTCTATTTGGTTCTATGTGCTTTATTATTATGCAATGGTTTTGCCAATTAATTTCATTATCCAAGGGCAAAACACAATCTGTATCGATTAAGATAGGTATTCTACCTAAGGCTAATGTCTCATAAAATCTAACAGAAAAATTACCATTTCCTCTTACACAAATTGTAAAAGGAGCTAAAAGTATATTATTCCAATATTCAAATTTATACTTCTCTTTACTAATGAGACTACTATCCCCTCTTTTTCTAATAATTAAATGAGTGTCCAAATTTGCATTTTGATCGAGTACTTTTAATAATTCCCCTCTCAAGTTCAACCCAGAGATAGGAAAGCTCAAATCTAAATAACGCTTGAAAACTTTATTCTTAATTCTAAAGAAAAACTCCTTCAAAATGCTCTCAAATCTATCTAAAAGAGTCCAATTAGCTGTACCACAAAAACTTATACTGGGTTTTTTAAAACCTGATGCAATATTTACTCCATAAAACTTTAGATAATCAAATGGATCTCTAATAATCACGGGATATGCATATTCATTATTTTTTCGTTTACTTTCATATAAATTTTGTTGCAGAAGAATGAAATTCCCGTCTATAACCCTATGTGTGTAATCACCGCTTACCCATGTTACTATAGGTTTACCAATCATTTCATAGTATTTTAAAATTTCATTAGCTTCATTAGTTTTACCATATTGAAAGTAATAGTTCCATGTAAGAGGCAAAATTAAGATATCAGCCTTTTTAGGATTTAATGACAAAATTAAATCTTTTTTTCTAATACCGTATAAATCGTGGCGCAAATCCGGGAACAAAGGTTTAATCCAATCTGCATAAAATTTTCTTGGGATAGAATGTAAAATTTTATTTGTTTTGAAATGAATTCTCATTGAAGAAACTATCGAAGTACTTTTTTTGTCTATTTAAATTAAATTTGTTTTGAACCCTTTCTATTGCATTTAAACGAATTATGTTTATTTTTTTATCTTCCATTGATATTATATGTTCTATTTTTCTTGCAAGAAGGGAAGGCTTTCGCTTTGGTACAATCCAACCAGTTTCCCCATCAACAACATTTTCACTTAAACCCAAGGCATCAGAAACAACAGTTAAGACGCCCATAGATTGCGCTTCAAGAACAGCATTACAAAATCCTTCATCTAAACTATATTGTATATAAAGATCTGCTTTTTCATAAAAAGGAACTATATCCTTGTGAGGTATATGTCCAACTAATTTAACTTTATCTTTTAAATTTAATTGATTAATAACTAACATAAGTCTTTCATATTCAATACCGCTACCGATAACTGTATATTTAAAATTAACTGATTCTAATTTCGCTAGTGCTTCAATTATGTATTCAAGACCTTTTATCCAATGCAGTCTTGCAACAGTTAAAATATCAATTGTATTTTTTGTATTTTTATAATTAAATGAAACTCTCTGTTTTTTATTTTTAAATCTATTCGTATTTATAGCCGGAAAAATGACTTCTTGTTTAGTACTCCTATCTAAACCATATTTTTTTGCCTTCTCTAAAAGAGAATATGATATAGAGTGAACCTTATCAACTTTCTTCCATACACCAGAATAACAATTATGGTTTTTTAAAGGATATATGTTTATGTCATATCCACGCAGACTAACACCCATCTTAGCATTTATTGATTTAGCAATATTCTCTTTTCTAAGAGCTGTTGTGATGAAACAAAAATGAAGCCAATCCAAATTTTCCCTAAGAATTTTAGAACCCAGGTACAGATTTTCCCAACGTTGACGAAATGATTTTCCATCTATTTTTTCAAACCTCAAAAAGTTATAAACAGTCATTGGACATTGGATCACAATAGTAAAATAAGCTAAAGTCATTTTTATTATTTGTAGAAAAAAATACTTGCTCACTCTTGGCATCTCTACAACTTCACAATCATTAAAATTATTATTCTTATTTGCAAAAAGTATAACTTTGTGTCCTCCCTGTTGTAAAATCTTTATTTTAGAAATTAAAAATTCTTCAGAAAAAGATGGTGTTTTAAATAATACCAAACCGATCTTCAAATTCCAATCTCCGTAGTTTTTTTATAAAAATCATGAAATTGACTTTTTATTAAAGTGGTGTTCAAATTTTGATTTATAAATTTTTCCCCCTCTCTAATGATTCTTTCTCTTTCCTCGATTCTAAGATTCATGACTTTTAGTAATAATTTTTCTAATGCAACTGAATCTCTAGATGGAAAATAAAATCCATTTCTACCATAATTAATAATTTCTTTCATTCCACCACAATCACTACTTATAACAGGTAGTCCTATAGCCATAGATTCAAGAACTACATTTGAAATACCCTCTTGAACGCTAGGAAGAATTAAACAATCTGATTGTCTCATAATTTCATAAACTTTGTCTTGGGAATCTGGATGAACAATTTCAATATTATTTTTTAATGATAGCTCGTCTATTTGATATAATATTTCTTCTGATATACTATTGTTTGTAATAATTAAATAATGGATATTTTTATTTATTTTTTTAAGATTCGCAAATGCTGAAATACTATATTGATAGCCTTTTACCCAATGGAACCGACCAACCGAAAGAAAACGAAAAGGTCTATGGGGTTTAAAATTATTTTTTTTATATGTTTTTAAAAGACCTAAATCCAGGGATGAATAGATAATATCTGTTTTATCCCTACTCGCTCCATACTTTTCAGCCTTTAATAAAATTTTTTTAGAAACAGCATGCATTCTATCAACATTTGGAAATAAAATATTATAATTTTTAGCAAGAGAATCATTAGCAAAAGCTGAGTAATTTATATGAGATCCTCTTAGACTTAAAACAATCTTCACACCATATATTTCTTTTAAAAAGAACCAAAAAGGTAATGATTTAGCCCATTGAATATGAAAAATATCTGGAGTATGGTTCAATACTGGTAAAATTTTACTCAAAGATTTAAAGATAGATCCTGATTTTGTGAAAACTTTATAATTTCTTATCAGTTTATATAACTTTTTTGGATAAAAAATAAATAATCGAAATAGTTGAAAAAACACAAAATAAATAATTTTTATTTTTCCTTGAGGGGTAAAAAAAATTTTTATGCTTGAATTTTTATATTTAACCGATCCTTTATTTCCAAACAAATATATATTGATTTTTTCATCTCCAATTAATTTTATAAGGTTTTCAATAAAATTTGGAGCAGGAATTATTCCAGAATAAATAGCTACGTTTATTTTCTTTTCCAAAATTTTTCACACCATAATGAAAGAGTTAATAACATACTTATTGGATGACTGAAAACAACTTTGTTTTCAGTCAAAAACTTTTGATAAAAATTATTTACTACGCTTAGAGGTACAATATCATTTAAAAAATTCTTATCAAATAACCAACGTTCTAAATGTTTTTTATTCTCAGACCCTAAAAATTGTAACTCCCAGTTTCTTTGAATGACTGAGGGTTTATTTAAAATTTTTTCATAAAAATTACGTATTAAGAACCTATAAATCCTTCTTGGGAAAAAAAAATTATTAAAATATTTATAATTATATAGATTTAAATCATATACCTGCCAAGGTATTTTTGCTAAACTAGGGGAAGTATTTTGTATATACTTAATTTGAATTTTTCTGTCTTGCAGATAGGCATTAGGAATAGAGCATATAAATTCGCATATAGCATTTTCGTAATAAGGTGCAAATAGTTCACATTTACTTGCAAAAATATTTAAATTTGGATTTGCCCATCTTTGAGCCCAATGTATTGATTTAAACGCCTGCACTCTCCTGCTTGGGTTTTCAATTTTTATTTCTAACAATAACTCTTTAATACGATTAAATAATATTTTTTCGAACTGTCCAGTAAAACCCCATTTCTCCCATAATTTTTTTGATAACAAAAGACCACCCGGCTTAACAATCTTATTAAAAAGAAATCTAGTTTGATTATCTAAATTTTCTTTTGCACTAAGTTTTGGTAAGTCAAAGAAAACATCTCCCCATTGGCCTGAAATAATAAGATCACCAAGTTTAGATATTTGATCAATAACTGCCATTTGCCTCGGATGAATAAAATCTGATTGGCAAAAATTAATTTCTGCTAATCTTTCAATTCTCTTCCAAAGATATCCTTTAGGAATCAAATAATTATAAAAGGGCCAATTCATTTCTTCACTTATTTTTTTCGCATATTTTATTTCTTTGACACCACCTAAAAACTCATATGAATAAGTAACAATATTATCTGTATTTCGCAAAGCTGAAGCTATCGTTCGAGAATCTAGACCTCCTGAGAGTGGTAAAATAATGTTTTTGTTTTTAACATTACTTATAATAAGAGTCTCAAAAATATGAGTAAACTCTTCTACCGCACTTTTAAAAGTGATATCCCTTGGCTCATAATACCAATTTGATTCACAACTAAAATCTGTTTCTTGACCATATTTTTGTTTTGTGAAATTATTATCACCTAAAAAAAATCCACAAGCAATCCATTCTGCTATGGAGTATAAATCAATATCACCCTCATAGTTATGATTGATATTTTTTCTTTTATTATAAAAAATATATTTTTTTATTTTTTTTTTCTTATTTTTTCTAAAATCCATTTTAGCAACAAAAATCTAGTTAAAAATTAGTCTTAAATTCAAAAAAAGGATTTACTAAGATTTTTTTCATATCTATAAATTCAATCACATTTAGTATTTTATTACTTATCTAATTCTCTAATTGATTATTTATTGTAATAAATAAATTTATTCATCCTATAAATTATTAGGATTAAGAATTATTTATTTTGAAGATAAATTGAAGATAATAAGCAAATTTGAATTATTGATATAGGTATACAAAACAGTCTTTATTTTAAATCCCAATCATAAGTATTCTTACCGAATTTTGAGTTTCGATAGCTTTATTTTAGTTCAACAATCCTATTAATCAATTAAATAAATCTTTATTACATGCCTTAATTTAAACTTAGTATTTTTTTATAAATTTTTTCATGAGCCTTAACTTCATTATTTATATCATATTTATTCAATACATGTCCTCTATAAATATTTTTTTTATCCTCTTTCTCCAATATTAAATTTTCTATTTTTTCTGCAAGGCTATCTGGGTCACCGGGAGAAAATAATAGATTAGGAAATGGATCCAAAATATCTTTAATACCACTGACATTACTTCCAACGGGAGAGATACCGCATGACATTGCTTCCAATAAGGATACTGGGCATCCCTCACCTTTTTTAATGGTAGGAAGAACAAATATATCTGCAAGAGAATAGTAGTCTATCACCTCATCTACTTTTCCAACAAAATGAATATTTGATTTAAAAATACTTTTTCTTGCATTATTTTCCATCATCTTGCCGTAATCACCATTCTTGTTACCTACAAGAAATAACCTGATAAAATTATATTTATAAGATAACTTTATAAAAGACTTTAAAAGAACGTCAATCCCCTTCACCGGAGAAAGGTTAGCAACAGTAAGTATTACTATCTCACTTTCAAGAATATTATACTTTTTAATCAATGATATTTGCTTTTTTTTCGGAAAAAACTTTTTTGTATCCACGCCCCTTGGAACCAATGAAGTTTTTTTAGATTTTTTAAAGAACATATTTTGCATGTCTCTATTTTGTATAAGTATATGAGAAGATAATATAGAGCGAATTTTCCACCCGTTTTTAGAGCTCCCACCCCAATTCATATTTTTTTTTGTATAGACCCATGGGATACCAGCAATTTTCGCAGCTAATGCCTCTGAGTAGTCCGGACCATAATGGAATGAGTGAATCAGATCCATGTTTAATTTTTTAAAAAATTTGGATAATTGATAGCAATTGAATACTCCCTCTAACCGAGGCTTCATTTGAACTTGATTATTATTAATATAAAATGGAGTTCCTGAACTAATTACTTTTTTAAATAAAGATCCTTCTGAATGAGAACAAGATATGTATGATTTAAAAAACTTTTTATCTAAGCGACTACAAAGATTTAATAGCGCTTTTCCGCTCCCAGCAGTATCAAAGTTTGGTATCGTGAATAATATTTTCCATTTTTTATTATTTTTAACCTTTATTATCATTCCATACCGCTAGACTATAAAGTGTAAATAAGGGCCATTTGTAATCATTTTTTTCATTAATGTGATCATTAATTATTTCTTCCATTTTATTAATTTCAATACCAAAAAAATGACAAAATTTTTCATCTAATAACTTCTCACAGAATGTATTTCTATAATTCTTAATTATCCAATATTTTAATGGTATTGAAAGCCCTTTTTTATTGAATTCCGGCTTAATATTTCGAAAGGATTTAATTAAAAGATCATAAAGAATTTTCTTCCTTTGTTTCATAGGTGAATGTGTTTCGATGCCCGTTTTTACTATTTTTTCAATAAGTTTTTTTTTCAAAAATGGAACTCTAACTTCAATGCTATTTGCCATTGCTGCTCTATCAACCTTAGTGAGAGTTTTTTGAAGCATGCCATAAAATTCTACTTTTCTTATCATATGTAATAGTTCATTTTTTGTTTTTGGATTTGAATATTTATATAATTCAAAGCTTTCTGGAAATGGAATATTTCTTAGTCCCGGTACTAGCTTATTATAAAAATCCTTAGTTTGCATACTATGTAACCCAAAATGTGAATCACCAGGAGAGGAAGATAAAACGCATTCATTAATGAATTTATCATCAAAAATTAACCTGTCAAGTCCTCGTAAAAGGTACCTTACATAAAAAGGATAATTCCAAAGCCAATGATTTTTTGCAATTGATTGAAACCGTTCATAACCAAAAAACAATTCATCAGCACCATCGCCAGATAATATCACAGTAACTTTTGAAGAAGCTGCATGACTTAATTTCCATGTTGGAAGAATTGATGAGTCTCCAAAGGGCTCACCTGCTTTTCGTAATATATCATCAATATAAGAAAAAGAATTTTCAGAGGTCATTTTTTCTATATGATGTTTAGAGTTTAAAGCTTTAGCATATTTACTAGATTGATGAGTCTCATCATGAATTGCACTATCTGATCCAATTGAAAAAGTATTAAAATCACCAGTAATATAATTTTTTGCATAATTACAAATTAAAGGTGAATCAACGCCCCCAGATAAGAAAGCCCCTAATGGGACATCTGAGATTAGTTGTTCCTTAACAGAGTTCTTTATTTCATTTTCGATTATATTTCTAGCATCATTATAATCAATCATTGAATTATCAAATTCAGGAAAAGACCAGTATCTTTTTTTTTCTAATTTTCCATATTTATCCAATTTTATAATCTCTCCAGGGAATACTGAATAGGTATTTTTTAGAAGACCAAATGGAGGCGGGATATAGTGTTGAGAAATATATAATTTTAGCACTGATCGATTAATTTCTTCATCAATAAAAAACGGATGACAACTTATCTGATTATATTGACTAGAAAAAACAAAACCTTTCCTATTACATCCATAAAACAATGGTTTAACACCTGCAAAATCCCTAGCTAGAGATAAAGACCTTGTTTCTCTATCCCATATCCCAATTGCAAACATCCCTTCGAGAGACTCTATTGATTTATTTATTCCCCATTTATCAATAAAATAAGCTAAGGATACAGTATCACCATGACTTTTAATATTTTCTCCAATTACGCCAAGATTTTTCCTCAATTCTATATGGTTATATATTTCTCCATTAAAAACAATTAAATAACGTCCTGATGGTGACCAAATTGGTTGAGAAGCTTCCTTTGATAAATCAAGTATAGATAAACGATTAAATCCAAAACGAACTTTACCTGAAATAGATTTAATAGAACTCTCATCTGGACCTCTGCTCTTCGAAATATCTAATATTTTTTTAAATCTTTCTATAGAGGGTAAGCTATTTGACGGAGAATATTCTCCTAAAATTCCACACAATTTAATTAATTATCCTGTTTATAAATTTGTTAATTAAATTTAAAAAAATTAATTTTCGTGATGATAAACTAATTTTGCCCATTTTTGTAAGGAATATAAAGTCCACAAACCCCATTCATTATTAATTCCATTGCCTTTATAATAATCGTTTACCATATCATAAATTACCTTTGAATCTATAAATTCATTTCCAAATAAGTTTTGACTCATAAGAGTATCTGTAAAATCTTCTTTTAATTCATTTTTTAATAGTCTGTTTAAATCGAATGAGAATCCTTGCTTATGACTAAGAAAATAATTTTCTGGAACATATTTTTTTAATATATTTTTTAACAAATACTTTTTATTTCTATGTGAAATTCCAAGCTCAGGACTAATTAAAGAACTAAAATCAATAATTCTTTTATCTAAAAAAGGGACTCTTACTTCAATTCCATTAGCCATAGATGCACGGTCTACTTTAAGCAGAACTCTTTGTAAGTGGCCATAAAACTCATTTTTTCTTAACCATAATAATATTTCTTTTGATGTTTTTACTGAATTCGGAATCGTATATAGCTGTTTGGTCGTAAATGAGTGACTAGCATCAGGCAATAATTTCTTTAATTGTGATGCCCATATAGGACTCTGACGATCAAACACCCAGTCTTCAATAGTTTCATATTCTATGCAAGAAGAAACCTTATTGCCTAATCTTCTTAAAATACCACCCCAAATTAATCTTAAATGCTTTGGATACTTAAACCAATTTTTATAATCTAATACAGATAGAAACCTCGTATATCCCCAAAAAAGTTCATCTCCTCCATCACCAGATAATAAAACTTTATAGTTTTTAGAAGCCTCTTGACAAAGTATAAAGGTAGGGATTGATGAATAATCTGAAAAAGGTTCAGAAAAAGCCAAAAAGTGATCATCCAGACTGCTTTTTATCTTGTTACCATCCAGTATATTAATTTCATGATCTATTTCTAAATATTTACTAATTTTTTGAGCATTTTCTGCTTCATTAACACCTAAATATTCTGTTGAAATAGTGAAAGCTTTTAATTTATGACCTATTTTTGACAACACAGCATTTACAATAGGTGAATCAACACCGCCAGATAAAAAAGATCCTATCGGAGCATCTGAATGTACGTAATCAATAAAAGTACTATCTAAAATGTTTGACAACTTTTCAAGTGTTGATTGATTAGTTTCAATGTATTTACAATTTTCATTAAGAATGTGATATTTTTCCATATGGGCATCTAATTCGGAGTTTATTATCACAAATGATCCAGGCTCAATCATCCAAGATTTTTCAAATAATGCTGATGGAGCTGGTATATAACCTAATCTTAAATAATCTGTTAAAGATTTTATATTGACTTGGATATCTGATTTAAACCACAAATGTTTGAAAATTTGATTGTATTGTGATGCAAAAATCCATCCAAATTTTGTTTGAGCAAAATATAATGGCTTTATGCCTGCGGGGTCTCTAATTAGGAAAATATTATGATTAATTAAATCATATACAACCATAGCATACATTCCATTAAGACGTTTGATAGTATTTTTAATACCATAATAATCAAAAGCATGAGATAAAATTTCCGTATCAGATAAAGATCTTAGATCTTTTGTTTTTAAACCCATATCCCTTTTGAGTTTCATATAATTGGTTATTTCGCCATTGCACATCACAACATATTTATTTGATTTAGATATTATTGGTTGATTTGCATTGCGTGTAAGGTCTAAAATAGACAATCTATTAAACCCGAATTGCAAAAATGGAGTCTCATCCTTTTTTCCTTTTAGGTTATTATAATACCCAATCATGTCAGGCCCTCTTTTCTCACTTAATTTAAGCAAAGAATCAAACTCCCTTTTTGGGGACTGAATTTTCCCAAATTCGCCTAAAAGACCACACATTATGTATCCTCATTAATTTTAACGCCTAAATAACTTTTATAAATACTTATTAATTTTTTCTTAATAATTGAATTATCATAATTAAGCATATGTAGGCGAGCATTTTTTGACATTACATCCATCCTCTCTTCATCATTCAGTAGTTCCAGGCAAGCATCTGCCATGCTCGTAAAATCCTGTGGTTGAAATGATAAGACTGCTTTGGTATTTGTATAATCTAATAAATTTGGAAATGAATTTGTAATGACTGGTAAACCTGAAGACAGCGCTTCATTTAAAGTCTGGCTTGATCCGCCTTCTAATAGAGGTAGGATAAGAATACTTGCTTTATTATAAAGGTTTCTAAATTTTTTTTCCGGTAAAAAAGGTAGAATCTCTACTTCTGGATGATTTATAAAATTATCTTTTGCTTGCAAAGAACCTGCTAATTTTAATTTAATACTTGGTCTATTCTTTTTCAGAATTAAGTATATTTTTTTCAGAGTACTATAATCTCTTCGATTATTACCAACACAAATTACCAAGTTTTTATCACGATTATTTTTCCTTTTTAATGGTCTAAATGATTTGGTATCAATCCCAAGAGGTAAGTATGCCAACTTACTACTACTGATAAAAGTACTTAAATAATCAATTTGAGCTTTACCAGAACAAGTGATTAGGTCTGCTCGTTTCAAGTGTAACTTATTTGGCATTCTCCTTTCCAATTCTTCCAAAGAAAAAAACAAATTTATAATTATCTTAGAACCAAAAAATTTTTTAAACAAATAGCCATAATAATAATCATGATCTCCAAACCAATAATGTATTATTTCAATATTCTTACCTATTGCTTTCTTAATTACATTTAGTTCAAGAGCGGCACTCAGAGATGAATAACATCTATTACCCGTTTTATTTTTAAAATATCTATATACTCGATTATCAAATCCTCTTAAATCTTTACTAGTTACATTAATAGCTTCAGGAAAAAACTTTAAAAGGTTTTCAAAAGTATTATTTGCACCCATAGTACTCCAATTACGTCCAACAAACAATAAATTCTTGGGAGATATTTTTTTCATCTCTTTTTTATAAAACTATATATCCATTTAGTTCACAATAATTTACCCATAAGTCTCATCGCATACCGAACTTTAGACATTTTCTCTTCAATTAATATTTCTTGTAAAGTTGTAGTACTTGCCCCATTCTGCAAAGCAATTTTTGCATAGAATGCAGCCCTTTTCCTCTTCCTTTTTATCCGGTAATGCCTAGCTAATTTTTCATAAACGGAGTATAATGCTTTTCTTTTCCTTTTATTGTTAAAAAAAAATTTTGGATGCCGTGCAATTATAATATTTATCACATCAGGCCATTGTGACATATTTCTAGCTATCACATTGTGCGCATGATTTCTTCTATGATATAATATTTTTTTTGTTTCAGCGCCTACAATTTTTTTTTCATATACTGACAACCAAAAATCCCAATCTGCAGCAAAATATTTTAATTCTTTTGCATATCCACCAATGCGAAAATACATTGCAATTTTAATAGGCATTATAGCTGAAAATAGTGCCGATGAAGTCAAAACTTCAGGATCATTTGACGGTGGCATTATATACGAAGATTTTTTTGAAAAATGCATAGTTGGTCCATAAATATATTCCGCGTTAGGGCTCTCACTTATTTTGTTTAATATTTCACTTATAGCATATGGTGGAATCTTATCATCACTGTCAAGTTGAAAAAACCAATCTGTTGATGAAAGCTTTATAGCTTCATGTCTGGCCTGCTCAGCACCTTTATGATTACTACATTTATGTTTTAAAATTCTGGGGTGTTCAAAACTATTAAATATTTTCTTAGTTTTTAAATCTGCACCTTTATCAAGAACAAATATTCCTTCCCAACTATCAACTGATTGATTGATAAGAGAATTCAACGCTTCCAAAAGGTATTTAGAATTTTTATAAGCAGTTATTCCAACTGATATTTTTGCATTCCTCAAATCCTTATTTGAAACCATAATATTTTTTGTTAAAAATCGAAAAAATGTTTAGCTAGGACCTATACTCTTATACAGAAGCATTCGATATAATTTCGCATAAATATTAAGAAAGAATGAAAATTCAGGAAAAATAATTGATAATTTTCCTAAGTTCCTATAAACATACTCTTTCGATGTATTTTTTTCAATCCTACCATTTAATATAGAAAAATCTGCATCTAATAAATTCAGAACCCTATCACCATGTAATTTCATATTTTTCTTTCCATCTTCTTCGATAGATATTTTATTTCTATCGAAAATTTTTGGATTATTTTTTAGATTATGGAAATTATAGTGATGCCTTTGGTGTATTACTTTAACTTCTTCGGAGATGTCAACTACAGGCATAAAATTCCTTCTAGCATACCATATTAACCAATTATCATACCCTGGCCTACCAACTACAAAATCAGGGATTTTTTTTAAAGAGTTTTTTCTAAAACCAAAATAATCTATTGCAGCAGGAGAAGCTTTTTTACTTTTCATTTCTGACATTTCCCAAAATAAAGATTCTGCAGCTGCTTCATTAAAATTGATTAATTTTTCCACTTTAAGATCCCACCTATGTCCAACTAAAAGAAAATGAGAAAACTTATCTTTTACATTTCTAATTGAATAAATAAATCTTTTTGGTAAAAGAATATCTGAGTTAATGAATAGTAATATATCAAATGATGCAATTTGATTAGCCTTGTGAAATAAATCTGAAAGTAGAGGAACACCATTCTTTGAACATTTTATATTAGGGTAATAAATTGCCGATACTTCATTTGCAATTTTTTGAGCACCTTCTGATTTACCAAAAATAATAATTTCTACATCTTTAGAAAGGGATCTCCAACTTCTAATTGCATTTATTTGAATTATCTTAAAAATACCTTCAAAATTTTTTGGTGTGCCAAAAATAGTGATCATTTTATAAAAATTTCAAATTAATATCTAAAAAATCGCTTTATGTTCAAAATAAAATTATCTATATCCCAATCTCTTACTAGAAACCTAGGCATTTCATAAATATTGGAATCTTTATGCACTAGACCCTCAAAATTAGAAAATGCAAAATTAAAATTTCTTTTTACAATTTCAAGAGTATCAAAATTGTAATGGTATTTATTTCCAAATGGATAAGCAAATATTTTAACTTGCTGATTGATAATTGACTCAAGTTCCTTTTTACCTAACTCTATTTCTATCTTTTGATTATCATAATTTAATTTTGACAAATTATAGTGATTGATAGTGTGACATCCAATTTTATGATAGTTTATTAATTTTTTATTTAACAAGTATGAAAAATTTCTTTTTTCATTAGAAAGACTAGTAATTACATCCAATATATTATTTTTTGTATAATGATTAACATCCTCCATTTCTTTTGCTAAGAAATAAAAAGCCTCGTTTCTATTAAAGGGAAAAACTTTATCAGTTACACTCCATTTTCTTAACACATCCATTAAATCAGAGGTTATGCTTTCTTCAATCTTAAAATGGCAACCTATATCAGTTAACAAATTATTTATTTTGATAAGGTTTGATTTTTTAACATGCTGATTCTCAAATAATATTTTCGAAAGAATATCCCACCAATATTTTTCTTTTCTTAACGAAATAAAAAATATTGCAGAGATAGATTCTTTTAGTAGTAGATCCATTGTCTGTTGATAGCTAGAATATCCATCATCAAAAGTCAATAAGACTGAGCGCCTAGGTAAATTTTTTCTATTTTCCAATGACTCAAATAATTGATTTGGACTAATTATTTTTGCAAATTCTTTTAAAAAGTTTATCTGTTTTAAAAAATTTTCTTTGGATACTGTAATCTTAACNGGATCNGATGTGTAATTTTCAATTCGATGATAACATAATATAACCAATTTGGGCCATAAAGCTTTTCTNGTTTTATATATAAANTTTNTCATATAATTAAATTAATCAGTCCAAANTAGCTCTGGTGCAATANCACCTCCCCATTTATCTTCAAAATCTCCTTTTACTGATTTTTTATTTTTATAGAATGCAGTTTCAAAACTAATAATATTTTCTANAATTAAATGTATTTTAGGATTTTTGAATGGCGGAGAGATNAAATTTAAACTAACATANTAGGTGTCTTCATTTAATANATTTCTATTTATCCATACAGTTCTATTGAANACTCCNACTTGATTAAANACTGATTTTTTTATATCCAAAGAATCAAAAANATGTACATGAGAAGAGGAAAACAATTTTAGTTTTATGAAAATATCATCTCTGCATTCATCTACTTTAAAAGTAAAGCNTANNCCAATTTTTTCTGTTACTGGAAAGATATCTTTAAAAGATTGATCAGAACNGATAATTTTAGAGTCAATTACTTTTATAGGCTCTCTACTAATGTTTTTCTTGCTATTATCTAAAAATGATACGGATTTTTTATTTAATGATATGTACTCAGATATAACATTATCAACATTGTCCTTTAATANCATTCTGCCTTTTTCAAGCAAAATTGCAGTTTTACACAACCTTCTNACGCTATTTAAGTTATGAGANACAAATATTATTGTTTTACCAGATTCAGATATTTGCATAAGCTTATTTATACTTTTTTCCCTAAAGTCCAAATCTGCNACTGCCAGAACCTCATCTGTTATTAAAATATCTGGTTCTANATGNGCTGCAATTGAAAATCCTAATCTAATTACCATCCCTGAAGAGTATCTTTTTACAGGAGTATCTAAAAATTTATCNACACCNGAAAAATCAATTATTTTACTTAATCTTTCTTCAATCTCATATTTTCTTAGACCTAATATTGATCCATTAAGGTATATGTTTTCCCTTCCGGTTAGTTCTGAATGAAAACCTGTTCCCACAGCAATTAAACTNGAAATTTTTCCTTTGATTTTGATTACACCGCTAGTAGGTGCAGATATTCTTGATATAAGTNTTAATAGGGTNGATTTTCCTGCACCATTNGATCCTATNATTGCTAATCTTTCCCCCTCATTTATATNAAGATTAATGTTATTTAANGCAAGCAATCGATCTTTAGTTTTATAANCATNGCTATNNCCAATTATAGAATTNGGNTCAGGTTTCCCTTGAATTTCAGCTAAGACTCTNTGAAGATCTTCTCTAAGAGTAGCNTANCCAATAGNTCCTANCCTATACTCCTTATATAAATTCTCAATTTTTATAACGGTTTTCATACAAATTTAAACAGTATCTAAAAANGTTTTTTCAACNCTATTATATGATAATAAACCTATGATCATAAAAATAATGGTNGTAATNAAACCGTTAANTAATTGTTCTATTTGAAAAGAACTAATTCCAAATATTAAATGCCNAGAAAATTCAATNATCCCAACCATCGGATTGAAGCTAAGAATATAATGCCATTTCTCCGGAATTACNGATAAAGGATAAACTACTGGACTAGAATACATCCAAAATGAATTAATATAACCTCCTAAAAAGTTTAAATCTCTATATCTNGTTGTAAATGANGATAAAAGTAAACCAAACCCTAAACCAAGTAAACTACACTGAAGAAAAAGTAATGGGATAAAAAATATAAGAACTATNGAAGGCTGAAGATCANTTCCATNTANATANAAGTANATAAAGAANGCNATAAACAATANNATTTGCATNNNTANTTTTANAAACTCACTAATATTATTNGCTANTGGNACTGCTAATTTTGGAATATATACTTGAGAATATAAATCACGATTTGATAANAAAACGCNTTTACCAATCGCTAANCATNTTGCAAAATANGACCANAAAACTCCTCCNGATAAATAAAACAAAAATTGAGGTATCCCATCAGTGGAAAGGTTTGCTATTTTTCCGAAAATTATTACTTTTATAAAAGTNCTNATAATNGGATTTAAAGCATGATAGAATACACCTANTATAGTCTGCTTGTACTCNGTCGNTATATCTCTTTTTATAAAAAATATTATNAGATCTCTNTATCTCCANATATTTTTTANATCAAGATTAAACCAATCTTTTTTTGATGAGATTATTAAGTCCCATTTCTTNTTTTTTNCCATTAATTNANANNTTATTAAAGATCTNAATCNTNTNAGCAAAGNAACANNAAGAANAATGAAGANTCTTGNNTAGANATTAATAAANANTNTTTNAGAAAAATATCTTCTCATATTTTAAAAATAATTAATTAAAATTAACTTGTACCGTCAAAAGAAATAATAAAAAAATAAATAATACCAAAAAGCTTCAGGCATCAGATTCGTTATCATGGGAACTATAATAGTGATAATATTGATGGTAATAATAATAATAGTAAGATCCATAATTACTTTTACTTGTAACTGCATTCATAACAATTCCATCCAAAGGAGCCTCAATATTTTTTAAGTTAGCCATTGTATGATGAAAAGCTTTTTTATCAGTCTGCCCAGCTTTAATTACTAGTATAATACTATCAATTTCTTTTGAAATCATAGTAGCATCCGTCACAGCTACAAGTGGAGGACTGTCAAATAGTATCATATCCCAGTCTGACTCTAATTTTTTTATAAATTGTGACATCTTTTTTGAACCTAGCATTTCTGAGGGATTTGGAGGAATTAATCCTGAAGTCAAAAGAGATAAATTTTCAATTTCAGATGGTTTAACCAATGAATGATAATCATCTGTTTGTCCTGAAAGATAATTAGTAACGCCTGGCTCTCTTTTTACATTAAACACTGAGTGTATAACGGGTCTTCTTAAATCTGTATCAACAAGCAAGGTTTTTCTTCCAAGATTAGCAAAGGTAATAGCTAGATTAGCTACAGTGGTCGTCTTCCCTTCACCCGGTCCAGCACTAGAAACAAGGATTGATTTAATATCTTTCGTATTTGTAAGTAAAATATTTGTTCTTAGTCCTCGATAGGATTCAGAAATTGGAGATTTAGGATTATCTCTAGTAATAATTTTTCTTTTTATTCCCTTCTCACCGCCCAAAACCGTAAAGGATTTACTTTCCAAATATCTACTTATGATACCTCGAGAACTTATCTTGCCAATTGCAGGTATAACACCTATCACACTTTTATCATATTTCTCTATTTCATCAATTGTTTTTATAGTATTATCAATAAATTCTATAAGAAAGACAATAACAATAGCGATACCTAAACCAAAAAAACAAAAAATTATAATATCTTTCTGATGATTTGGTGTAAAAGGTCTTGAAGGTTTTTTTGCTAAATCAACTATTTGCACGTCTCCTTTTTCTATTACATTATTCATTTTAGTTGTTTCTAATGTATTTACAAGTTGTAGATAATGCTCATTTAATATTTCATCTTCTCTATTCATTCGTTCCATAATTATGTTAGTCTCAGGAATTGAATTAAGTTTATTCTTAAAAAGATCTAACATTTTTTCATTTTGATCTTTATTTAATTTTAACGCCATCATACTGTTTTCTAAAGCTAGAATTTGAGAAATTTGATCATTTCGCATTAATAATGGATCATTAGTAGTTATCCCTTTTTCAATCAGCAAAGAAGCTTTTTTATTAATTTCTTCTTTAATAAGACTGTGCTTTTCATTTAATGCAATTACTGAACCATGTGTATCTCCATAGATTCCAGAGTTTAATGCAATCTGCGATTCGATGCGTCCTACTTCGTTCCGCAAGGAGGATAATTGTATATTTATATTATCCATTAAAGAGCTAGTTAAATTTAATTCTTGTTTCGAGAACTTAGATTTAAGTACATCCATCTGTTTTTGTTGAATACTTATTTCTGTTTCAATATCATATAATTTCATTTCATAATCATTAATTTGGGAAATGATCACATCACTATTTGCTTCCATGCTAAATAAGTCATGCTCAAGCATAAATTCCATTTTTTTATTCTCAGCATTCTCTATTTTCTTTTCTTGAATATTGACCAGAGAATCCAAGAACGAAATGGAGTTTATAGCATATTTATTAGTCCATTCTTTATCCTTCTGCTCAAACCGCCTTACAATAGTATTTACTATTCTACGTGCCTCATCAGCATTCTCACTTTCATAATTAATCCAGATCATATTAGTACCACCTTTCCTCCCTACACTTAGATTACGTTGTAGGACTTTAGCATATTTTTGACCTATCTCTTCTTTGTAAAATCCATCAAGAACTTTAGTTTCCTTAAATTTCTCTGCATCATACAATCCTAATGTAAAGATTTCTTTTAATAATGTTCTGATTGCTTGACCTTTGGGAAAAAATTTTCTAGTATTAAATAGAAACATATTATTACGCCTATTGGAATCCCAATAGTCCTTGACGACTGATTCCAATAACCCTCTGGATTTCAGCAGCAATATTTTATTATTTATAATTTGGACATTATTATCTGAGTTACCAAAACTTTGAAGTGATTGTGATCCTGGTTTTTGCGTCACCATAATAGTCGCACTGGCCCTATATTTAGGTATTTTACTAAATGTAGAATAGACTCCTAAACTGAGAGCAATCAAAAAAATTATGATAATTTTTTTTAAATGGATGCGAAGTATTATAACATAATCTTTTAAATATAATTCGTTTTCCATTGTTTGATAATTTGCATTATCAGACCTGTAGTCGAGATGTTGATTATTCATATCAATTGAAAATAGTATATAATTGGAAAAATAATGTAATGGCAGCTATTAAAGTTTGAATAGTATTTAAATCCTCCATAATAACTCCCGTCAACGTTTTTTTTATAACAATCGTATCATTTGGTTTAATTTTAGGGAAATTAGATCTATCCCCACTCTTGAGGAATGATGTCAAATCTATAATATAAACCATTTGACCATTCTCATCAGGTATTTCTCTATAAAGTCTTATCTTTTTTAAATTTGAAAATTGGGCTGGACCTCCCATTGCAGACATTAAAGATGCAAAATCAATACCTTCTTGCACCTGAACTATACCTGAATTTTCACCTGTACCCCAAAAATTTATATTCATATATACCTTTCCATCAGTTCCAGATATATACTTTTCACTTGATATTTGGTATTCTTCTATGGGAGGATAGTTCTCAGAAAATGATTGTGCATTTAAAACACAAATGAAAAAAATGAGAGAGAAAATTTTAGGTTTTATTCGCATTATATTGGAAGACATTTAAGTTATATTTTTATACTAACTGATTAAAGTAGAATTATATCTTTAAAAATATAGATCTTCTCCATTTATTATACTAGAAGGATGTTCATAAACCAAAAGGTCACTATTTTTTTTCCCAATTATACTTTTTACCCAATTATATGCATCTTTTATGCAAAAATTTCTATTTGAATCATTATGAGCATCTGACGCCAAAATATGGCAGCACTTTTCTTTAATTATTAAATGAGAAGAGTTCTTAGCCTTTTCCCCCATTAACCCTAATAGACTACCGGCATCGACCTGAATCAAACAACCCGCGTTTATCCAGTCATATACGATACTAAAGTTTTCTTGAACTAATTTATATCGTTCAGGATGGGCAATAATTGGAGTTATACCACTCATTTTCAAATCATAGAGTGTCTGTTTTTGACTATTTGGAATATTTTTTGGCGAAAATTCTATTAACATATATTTTCTACCTCCCAACGTAGTTAGAGGCTCATCGCTAATCTTTATTAAATTTTCATAATAAAACACCTCAGAACCTAAGTGAATTTTTATAGGAATTTTAAATTCATCTAATTTTGATTGTAAGGATTTTGCAATTCTTTGAATATTATCTAGCGAATTATCAATATTTAAAAATGTTGGATGCTGAAAATGAACAGTATTAACTACATCTGTAACACCTTGTTCATATGCATATTTTAACATATTTAAAGACATTTCCGTTGATTTAGATCCGTCATCGAGGTTTGGAAGTATGTGATTATGAATATCAATCATTTTTATAAACTATTTACTTTTTATTAAAACAATAATATAAATCTTAATTAAAATTAAAACTCGTTAAAATATAGCTAAGGGAAAAGTAAAAATCTTTATTTCTTTGTTTAAGGCAGATTTATCTTACTAAATACTATTTAATAAGTATTTTTTTCTTTTTTGAAATAATGGCAATTTACCAATAAGAAAATTTAACAAGTGATTATCTAATCGAATTATTCTTTGTATTTCGTTTCAAAATCAGCACCATTGAAAGGCCCACATTACCAAAATATGTAAAAGTAGATGTAAAAGGAGGAGTCTGAGGAACTACATTGGCATTAAAAAAAAGTTTAAAAGCAATTGGAATCTCATTTAGATAATAATCCAAAGAAGAACCAAAATGCATTCCTGGCCCAGCATATTTTTCATCTTGCAAATCAGTTAAACCTATTGGCAAATCAATATTATAAATAAATAGGTCTTGATCAAGATCTGTAGCAAGATTGAAGTTTACACCTCCATCAAGTGTCAGATGAAGGTTTTCTGGAAAAAAATATAATATGGGCCTTAAGTCTATATTTGCAAATGCCCCAATTTGTGCAGCTTTCAAAGATCCCAAATGATTTGCCTCATAGCTAAATGTCATAAATCTTAAACCTGGAGAAATATCTATTGGCCCTAAAGGGTAATATGGAAATTGCATATTAAGACCTACATTCATCCCCATTTTAGCCATTTGGCCAGATTCTACCTCTTTTAATGAATTTGCAGCGAATAAAGGAATACCACCAATTAATGAAAAGTTAAAATAATTCCAAGGTTTTTTAGGATCATTTATAGCCTGAAATTCTTCTTCAAGATCAATGTGCTCATGATAATCTTTTTGACTTGCATCTGCCATCCAATCATCATTGTTTGGGGTAAATGTACCACCTTGATAAAAATATTCCACATTACTGTTTAAAACTGGCACCATTCCGTTTTCCATATTTAAAGAATCAATATTCCCAACCAAAACACCCTCCGGAGTATCTAAGCCTACTGGAATTATATATACCGATGATTCATCAACTTTAGTGACTTTGCCAATTACATATGTGCCATCATAGAATACAATTTTTCCATGCAGGCCAAAAAGCATTCCTGTTATGCACAATAAACAAAGAAACTTTATTGTATTTCGCATTTAATTAAAAAAATAACTGCACAAATTAAATTTGTTATTTAAAACTAAAATATTCAATTGAATAGAACTCCGCATATGGTAGCCTATTAAAGGCTTGCATAATATTAATTCAGCAATAGGAAATAATGCAAGTCTAAAGTCAATTTAATCTCTATAATATTTTTCTTAAATTATTGCTTCTGTTTAGAAATTTTTGCATATAATTCAATTAATATAAGGATTTGTTAAATGATTATTTTTTTTAGATTATTTTTAGTGACAATTTTGTACCATATTTTTTTATTTGCTCATTGCCAAATTCCTTGTGGAATTTACTCCGATGCTATGCAAATTATACAAATTCAAGAAGACCTTAGTACAATTGAAAAAGCAATGGGAATGATAAATAGTCTTTCAGAAAAATCTGACCCTCAATCATTTAACCAATTAAATAGATGGATAGTTTCTAAAGAAAAGCATGCTCAAAATATTCAAGACATTATATCCGAATATTTTTTAACTCAAAGAATTAAACAAAGTTCAAAAAATTATGAAAATGAACTGATAACTTTACATCAATTGCTTGTTTCTGTTATGAAATGTAAACAAAATGTAAATGAAGCAAATGTAAGAAAGTCGAATGAACTATTAGATAATTTTTTAAAACTTTATTTTGATGAACATGGAATAAATCATCTCAAAAAATTAAAATCAGACTCCTAACTATTAACTCGAATAAATCAAAACAAATATCACTTTTAGATATTATTAAGATTAATTATAAATTTTGAATTATTATAAAAATATAGTACCTGATTTTTTGAGAAATAACTTGTATAAAAAAAAAAGAAAGATTTATAATTTATCAAAAAAAATTTTCCAAAATGTTTTCTGGGAAAATAATATTGATAATCTTTATTACGGCCACTACTCTATTTTAAAAAAGTACTCCAAAACTATTTTGCCTTATAAAATTAATGGTGAAGTACAACATGGGTGGTCTCCAGATCATGGAATTATGATTGATCCAAATTCGGCAACAAGTGATTTAAAACAAAGTAGGTTTTATGTTTTCAATAAATTTAATAAGAAAAAAAGCCACGAATTTGGATTTAGGAATGTATATGCAATTGGCGCGCCCTTTATTTATCATCCCGATATACATAAGGAGCCTAAAGAAGTAAGACGTGGTTCACTTTTATTATTTCCGATGCATACTACAATTTACGATACTAAAGATAATTTAGAAAAATTTCAAGCTTATATAAAAGATATAAAAAAGCTAGCTAAAAATTTTGCATCAATTACTGTTTCTTTAGGTTGGTTAGATTATAAAAATAATAATATTAGAGCTGTTTTTGAAAAACAAAATATTGGCATTATTTCAATGGGTAAAATGAACGACCCACAGTTTTTAGATAATTACATAAAGACTGTTAAAAAATTTGAATATGTTTCATCTGAAACATTTTCCTCAGCGATATTCTATAGCCTTATCATGAATAAAAAAACTTTTATTTATGGAAACTCATTTGCTACTACTTATTCTGGAACTGATAAATGGGATGGAATGAAAATTGGTTACAATCAATTTTATGCAGACATTTACCCTGAACTAATGTGGGAAAATTTTAATGACAAAGCTCAACACCACATCTCTATAGTTGAGCTAGGTTGGAATTATAAAAAATCACCAAAAGAACTTTGTGAATTATTTGAATGGAGTTTAGGAGCTTTACCTAGAAAATCAATAAAATATTTCTAATATTTTAATATTTAACATCTGACCAGTACCAACAACTATTTGATTTTCATTAGATCTTGTCACTATGGTCCATGCTCTCATTGGATCTTTCGATTTTTTTATTGGAAATTTTATTTCAAAAGGATAAAAATTGAATTTCAATTTACCATCTAGTTTTGTTAAAGTATCTTTGTAAGTATTTTTACTTCGAATATTAAAACCACATTCCCAACCTGATGATTTAACAGTGCTTCTTTTATATCTCATTACCATGTCAATAGGTTCATCATTGATGCAATCAATAATATAAATGACTCCCTTTTTTTTAATTATTTGAACTAAATTTTTAAGTACTGGTTCAATATCATCAAAAATAGACATTGTAGCTAAAAATGTACATATATCATATTTTGGTAGTTCAATTTTTGATAGGTTAAGTACAGAATCATTAATAAAATTAATTTTTGGCATTTTTTTCTTTGCCATAGCTAGGTGGTCATTTGAAATGTCGATTCCAGTAGCTGATACAATGTTTATTTGCTTTTCAATAAAATATAAAAAAGCACCTGATGCACATCCTATATCAATGATAGAGCAGGGTTTACTTTTGAAACGTTCCTTAATCAATCTAGATAATAACTTAAAATATTCCTTAGGATCTTTATACACCGTGTCATCAAGATAAACAGGATCATTTGGTTTGTAAGGTTTATTTTTTAATTCCATAGGTAGCATCTTTCTCCATAAATGAATATATAGTATACTTATCACTCGGTTCGTGAATAGCATTTAGTACTGCGCAACTCAATTTAGCGCTTTTTGCCAAAAATTTGACAGATGGGATATTAAAAATTGTATAGTGTTCAATAAAGAATTCCTCCCTATCTAGAAATCCCCCTTGCTCAGAAGAAGTCTCTCCATCTGGTAGTTCAATATAAATAATTCCATTTTCAGTAAGTAAATCTCTTGCTTTAATTAACAAATCTGATGGATCAGGTATATGTTCTAAAACTTTGTTAAATGTTATCAAATCATATTTCTTATTTAGTTCAATATCCTTAAAGTTGCCCTTAATCGCTTCATGAACTCCAACATTATTTTTAGCATGATCGATAGTAATTTGGTCAACATCTATACATGAGACAGTTGCAAAATGCTTTATGGCTTCTGCAGGAAATACACAAAGCCCGCTTCCTACATCTAACAAACTAATCCTTTCTAACGCTACCGACTTTTCTCTAAAGTAATCAATGATTCTTTTCACACGATTTTTATTATCTGATTCCTCATAAGGAAGTTTCATTATTTTATTAAAATTGAATATAATATTACCTTTATATGTATTCGCATTGTATTTATAATTGTATAGGTCCTCTAAATTCATATTATGAAAATTATTGTACACAAGACAATGATCACATTTTTTAATTTCTCGTTTATATCTATTTTTGTCGAAACCAAAGTAAGTTTCATTTTTAGGTTTTTGTGAAATCAACTTTAAAAGACTAAAATTAGAATTTCCACAAACGAAACATTGTTCAAGAAATTTTTCCATTTTATTTGTTTAAAAAAAATGCAAAACCTTTAACTTCTTTTAGGCTATCATTTATTTCTTTAATCTCTAACATATCTTTTCCTATTTGTTTTTGAAAATCAAATGCATATTCGTTAAGATAATAATCATCAATTATAATATTTGATTCAGGATGATACTTATTAACCAATTCACATTCAGTTTGCATAGTTTGATATGAATGATCACTATCATGTATAAATAGATCAATATATTTTTGTTCAGCGCATACTTTTGGCAGATGATCCTGAGACGGGCCAAGATTCAGCTCCCACCTATCCTTTAAATTTTTTGGTATAACCCATCCAGGAATTTCATTTTTTATTTCAAGTTCAGCATCACCTTCTTTACCAAATTGAATGCCTTTGAAATATTTATCCCAATCTCTTCTGGGTAAGTCAATTGAAATTAATCGACCTTTTTTATTATCTTCCAGCGCTTTTAGAATCCAGGCAGATGTTAAACCGTGTAGTACCCCTGTTTCAACAACTACACTCGGCCTCGAATCTCTTATCAAACCATAAATAAAATTCCTATATATTGAAAACTCATAAATATCATTAAACTTTCTTTTAATAAAGATATCATTGGTACGGATTAATGCATTAATGTCTTCTAAAAAATCTAAATCGTCATTCAATTCATTTAAAAAACTTTTGCATGATGGCCTTCCAATTTTATCAAAAGATTTATACAAACTCTTTTTAACTAATTTAGATTTCGATATCATTATCAAGGATATCCTCTTTTTGAAATATAAAACTTTCTGAATTTATTTTATAAAACCTAAAAACGCCTGAGATCCTAACTTTGCTAGAAGAATTCTCACCACTTTTATGAATCATAGTCATAGGGAAGAAAACTAGATCACCAATGTCTAAAACTGAAAATTGGAAAGATTTAAATTGTTTCAAAACTTTTTCATTTACAATATAGCGATCTGATTCGTTGTTCTTATTACTATTCAAAACTTTTTGAACATGTTTTCCAGTATGAGATCCAGGAAGAAAATGAGCAGATCCATGCATTAGATGTGTTTCATGAAAAGAAATATTTACGCTAATTCCGTCCTCTGGTAAATGTTTCATATTTTTTGTTGAAATAACATCAAAGTGCCAATCTATTGAGTTTTTAGTATCAAAAGGGCAATCAAGTCTGATAATAGAATTTCTGCAAGAAACATTTGATAATTCGGTATCAAATAATTTTGAAATTAACCTTATTATATTTGCATCAGTAAGTATTTTTTTTGCAGCTAACGTTAATTGCAATGAATCATAAATAGCACCAAACTTTATAGGATCTTTTTTCCTGGCATCTATAATGGAGTCGTGGAACCTTTGATCATTCCATATCTTCGCATCAATAGAATTGTTACCCCATGAAAAAAAAGATGGAAAAGCTTTTTTAAATAAAATAAATATAGTCATATATAAATTATCTATAGATTCTCTTGATACAGCACCAGGAACAAATGCTAAACCATTTTTTCTAAAGTTTCTAATTAAATCATCCAAAACTTATTCCAATAATTTTTTACGATTTTAGCATCAAGTTTAGGGCAGTTTAACAATTTTACATTTTTTTTTGCATATTTAATATTTTCCATCCCAGTTAACGCACAGTCCACAAAATCGGTAGACCTAACTATATCTAAAGCTACATTAAAAAGATTATATTCATCTGATGAGAATTCTCTAAGTGTAGCTTCTAGTTCAATATTGTTTTTTTTCAAGTTGAGGAGTAATTCAAACAATTGTATTAGAGAGTTTTCGCTTTTAGGAAAAGATACTTTAGCAGGAGTGTGTTCATTATTGGAATCCAATTTAAAGGTTAAACTGTATAATTTATTGAGCTCAAATAGTTCATTTAAAAAACCCTCATATAAAGAAGCACTTGAAAAAAACTTTAAACCGTATTTCTTTAATATAACTTGAAGGGTATCTTTTTTCTTGTCTTTTGAGTGATAATAAATAATGTTTGGCATCCCAATGCTCAATGGGGCCTCTATAATTTTAAATTTATTATTAAGACCAATTCGATCTTTTAGTTCATCAAGAATGGATACTATATCTAGATATAATGCTGATTCTGGTCTTCTCCTAAAACCATTCCAAGAGGCAAACCCATAATAATTAATTTTTCCTTCTTGTGACTTTTTTTCAAGAATTTCTAGACAACTTAGTATTTTTTCATTTCCATTATTTCTCAAATATGCTAATTCAGGATTATGTAATAAAAAAGCATCTAAATAATTTAATTTCATTACTTTAAGTGCTCTTTCCACAGACCAATCAATAAATTTAGGTTCCATGCAAAATTTTTGTTTATAATCAATTTGGTTTTGATTTAAACCTAGCTTAATGAAAGAATCAGATTTTATGATGTTTTCTGAAAGTAGACCTGCTTTACTAGAAATAAATACATCTTTTCTATTAAATGATCCCTGTGACTCTAAAGTTTTTATTACATTACCAATAATAATATCACTTCTTCCATTCCTATAGTTCTGAGCAGTGTCAATTACATTTATCCCGCTCTGAAGACCGAAATTTAGAGATTCAACCCATTTTTCATCGCCTAAATCAGAATGATCGCCTTTATATAATCCAAACCCAATACTAGATAAATTATTTAACATCATTATTTTTTATCTATCCAATTCTTCATCCATAATTCTAGGTTCAAAGCTTGCCAAAGTAACATCATATGATTATGAGTACCAGACATATGTTGCTTTATTGTCCTAAAAAATTTTGAATCATCATAAATACCTCTACCAAGAAATGAATTTGATGTAAAAATATCCATAGCAAAGTCATTCAATGGTCCTCTTAACCAGATATCAAAAGGAGCATTAAACCCATTTTTTTGTTTTCTTTGAAGGATTTCTAATGCACAAATTCCTTTCAAACTTTTTCTAGATAAAACTTTATTAATCCCATTTTTAATTTTTTCACTTGGTGATAATTCCCATCCTAATTCAATTAAATTTTTTGAAAAGAATGGTGAAATCATTTTAGTCCCGTAAGTCCAATCAATGATATCCTCTGCATCAATACCTGGAGGAACAGCTTCAAAAAAAAGTTCTTGGGCAAAATATGATCTTAAATAAGTACCATACGAATCCACTACATTAGATCTAATATCACCAATATCATTATAAAATTCTTTATTCAAAATATTTTTAGATGGTAAAAATAATTCTTGTTTTTTTAATTTTCCAGATTCTGAAAAATCTATATTGTTTTTAAAAAAACTTTCAACCGTTTCGTGCGATTTAGGGAACTTACTTGTTCCATGATTCTTGATCCACTCATCAACTTCCTTTTCAAAGAAAGGAGATTTAGAATATTTTAAATCAGAAAAATAGTATAAAAAACAAGGATAATTACCAGCTTGCAGATAATCTCCACCTGCTCCTGTATAAATATTTTTGTAGCCCATTTCAGCAGTTTTTCTATATAAATAATCATATCCATATATACTGATGGTAGCTAGAGGAATATCAAATTTATTATAATAAGTTTCCATATCATTTACCATTTGCGAAGAGTCTAGTTTAATGTCGAACCAATTTTTAGCATGATCTCTTACGCTATAACGAATAAGGTCAGATTCATCATATTCAGTTTTTTCATTATAACTTAAAGATACAGCATCAACCCTTTGTCCGGTTAATTTATGGAGCATTCCAATTATAGTACCGGAATCAACCCCTCCGCTAAGAGAAACCACCATTTTTTTATTTGAAAAAGCAGAAAGATAATTTTTAACTGATTCTTTAATTTGATCTTTATAATAGTCTAATAATTCTTGTCCTTCAAGGTTTAAGTAATCTTTCTTTGAATCAAGATTCCAGTATCGTTTTATAAATATTTTATTATTTTTGTATGTAAGAAAATTTGAAGGCAATATTTGAAAAATATCATTAAAAAATGTTTCATTTGATCCGTAATTGGCTCTGAAATTACATGCTGCGTATCTACCTATTACTTTTTTATTATAACTATATTTTTTTGAACTAAACTTAAGAATAGGACCAACATTAGAGCTGCATGTAAACCCATCATTTAAAGAATAATATACTGGTGCAAGACCAACTTTATCCCTAACAATACTTATAGAGTATTTTTTTTCATCAATAATAATCAAAGAATAATTCCCATCAACTTTTTCTGCCGTACCATTTAATCCGTGCCTTAAATATAAATTAAAAATATTTGCTGCGTTTAATAACTCAGAACCAATCATAGGTGTCCCGCAAACAATAACTTTCATTTTATCAACTTCAATAAAGTAATTATCAACTTTTTTTGTGGCACTAAAAACTATAAAGCCTCTTAAGTTACCATCAAATCCATCAAAATATTTTTCCACCAATATTTGTTTTGAATTCAATTTATAAAAATTAATAGCTCTATATAAGCGTTGATCTAATTCGCGATTATTTTCTTTATTTGATTTGTAAGTTAAAAGATATTTTGAAATGTTATAAAACTCCCCTACTATTTAAGTCTTGCATTAATTTTTGCTCAATAGTATTTCTTTCTTTATCTATTTTGATACTGTTTTTAAGATTATAATTAACTGATGAATATTTTTTTTGCCATAATTTTTTTTTAACTGAATTAAGAATAATGGGATTATACCCATCCTTATTAAAGACAGTATGATGATGAACAACAAATTCATCATTGATAATATCAATTTGAATCAAAAGACTAAACTGGGTAAGAGCAAAATCCGGTTTAATAGAAAATTTTTTAGAGTGCGAGATATCTGAAACAAAATCAGATTTTGTATATTCATGAAAGTGATCAAAAAGTAAATCACCTGTACTATAGTATATATGTTTATTTAAATATTTTTCCATAGCTTGAATACAATGTGATTGGCTACCCACAACAATATCTGCTCCTAAATCCACCATTTTTTTATAAATTCTCTGATCTCTTTTGAGCGGATATTGATATAATTCAATTCCACTATGAGGCATAACAATAAGAAAATCCACTTTTTTCTTTATTTTTTTTATGGCAAGCTCAACAGTATTATCATACAAAAATGCTACCCCTGGTTTATTTTGCTCAGCAGGGTATGAAAAGCTAAATCCTAAAAAACCTACATAATAATTATCTAGTTTGATGATCACAGGATTAATTGCCTCAGACTTGTTTAACCCTGCACCAAAATACTTTATTGAGTTTTTTTTTAGAACAGATTGAGTATTTATTAAACCATC
The DNA here is from genome assembly GCA_002691285.1 of Fidelibacterota bacterium. Classification (GTDB taxonomy): domain Bacteria; phylum Fidelibacterota; class Marinisomatia; order Marinisomatales; family UBA1611. The sequence goes on from NZHK01000018.1 coordinate 48,594, forward strand.
AATACCCAAATCAAAAATATGGTTATTGGCTAAGCTGAGTGCCTCAAACCCGTTATCAGATAATTGTTTGGCAAAAATTTCATTACCAAATAACTTGGATAAACTATTATTATATTCATTTATATTTTTTAAATTGATTAACGGGCATTCTAGATTTGCGATTATTTTTCTTTTACCAATGGTCTTTTTTAGTCCGCTTAAAATTTTTGTTATACCATATTTTTCAATTAATGGTGCTTGGTACCTCCCAAGCATTATATCACCTAATATTACTAAACCCATAGTTTTATCTATAACTCATCAAGCCACATTAAGATATGGTTATCTTCCTTTGAAATATAACATTTAAATTTATCTAACTTATTTTTTTCGATAAGCATAATGTAAATGGATCCTTTTTTATTTTTTACTAATGCACATCGAAATCCTTGTTTATAAAGCCGATCATTAATTGAGGAGGTAGCATAAAATCCCCAATTTTTTTTTACAACATCCCATTTTTTTTTATCTTCTGTTACAAATGTAATCATCTCATTATTTTCAAGTCGAATGAAACCGCCGTCTTCAATTTTTATATCCTCATTTTTTCCTACCAAAAATGAACGCGTTGGTTTTTTTTCAAAAAATTTCATTTATTCCCAGTCCCAATCATCTATCAAAAAATTTTTAATATACCATTTACCTTTTTTGTCTCTATCCCAAATATTTTGGTTACGAAATTTTGAAGCAATTTCAAAGAAATCAAGCTTATTTATTCCTATATATTTACAAAAAAGATTTATTTCCTTTATCGGTTTTTCGTTTCCAACATTCTTTATGATATCAATTGCATCATCTCTACCTATTCTTCCATTCCTAATTTCAATAGATAGGTTATCCCAAAGTCTAGTAAATCCAAACTTATACCATTTCATCCAATGATGAATTGTAATTAAAAAACTATCATCAATATCGGCATAGTTATAAAATCCTGTTTTTGGCTTTTCTGCGGCAATAAAACCGCTGTTTTTTGAAATTTTATAAATCATTTGAGGATCCCAATGAAAAAAATATCCCATGAAAAGAGCTTTTACTCCCGCAATTTTCTGCTCTTTATCAGAAGGCCATTGATAGGCTCTAAGACATTCAACTGATAAGTCATGATCAACCCAATCTTCTGATGAAGTTTCATTTGTAACACCATATTTTTTTAACCAAGCATGGTTCAATGTGTCTCCCATTAATTCAATATCTCCTCCATATTCAAATGCTGCATTTTCTCCCCACAGTATTAATGGAATTTTAAAATTAATAGCTATTTGTAATGGAATGGCATGAAGTGCCATATGCATAGGAATTAAAGGATTCCCAAATTTTTTAAAGGCTTTTAATGTGAATGCTTTTTCAACTTTGGGATTAATTGAAAAGTCAATATGATTTATGCCTAAGTCAATTAAGTTCTTTAAGTTTTTTTCACCTAAAGCATTCCGTCCTGGGCTTTTCCAAGTAACACATAATGGATTTAAATCATATTCCAAAGCCTTAATCACTTGCCAAGTACTATCCTTACCGCCACTAACAGGAACAACACAATCATATNNTCTTTTTTTTGATTTAACTTTTTTTACNATATTTACAAAATCCAATTCCCTTTTAACCCAATCAATTTTTTCTTTCAATTTTTTTGTTGAAGCATTACAAACACCATTTTCATCTAAANCAATATTTGGTCTAGTNTTAGGTAGAATACAATTTTTACAATACTTCATTACNAAAACTTNTCAATAAAAATTTTTGAGTTNATAAAATTAAACAAAAATTTACTATAACTGTTTTCATGCCNTTTTTTATTAAATAANTTTTCAATTTTATCTTTCCTGACNATATCAAAAATTGGGCTATCCGAAAGAAAATANTCACNAGAANTTTTATCNCTAAAATCAATTATTGAATGTATTGATGCATTAAATCCTTTTTTNCTCCGATCTAATCTTACCTTNTCATTTAAAATATTTTTNACTGCATCTCTTAAGATATATTTNGAATATCCNTTATTTATTAAATGATGANTAGGTATCGAGTNAGCAAATTCAACAAGGTTTACATCCAANAATGGNCTCCTATTTTCAATTGAATTTTTCATGGAATTTAAATCATCTTGGTTTAATAATACNGGNGTAGCTTCATGTAAAAGCTCATTTAGCATCCTATTCCTTAATAAAGATTCTGAATATACTGGCTCATTAAAATCAAATTTANAATTTTGGTAAAGAAATGAAGAAAATANTTCACTATTAAGGTGATTATGATTTCGAACAGANTGATCTTCAAAATATAATCGAGGGTTTTTTAAATAAGGGTTTCTTATAANTGGGAAAATAAATTCTTCCCAGTTTTTCAAATNNGACTTAAATGATTGGTGATTTCTCATCTCATATAAATGCAGATTAAANTGGTCATAATATCCAGTAAAAATTTCATCTGCCGATGTTCCAGATATAGAGACTTTAAATCCTCTNGATTTAATTTGTTCTGAAAGTAANGAATGAATCAAATAAGAAATTGTGGAGATTGGAGCACCATGATAACCTATTAACTTTTGTAATTTAGATAGTATTTGATNATAGTTTAATTCAATTAAAAAGTGTTCACAATCTAATTCTTTTATAGTTTCAGTAATATTATCTANCTCATTATACCTTTTGTCNTTATCAATAATTGAGAATGTAACTACCTCNTGATTNAAATGATTTTTTGCTATCGATNCCAATGATGAGGAGTCAACACCACCACTTAAACAAAATGCAAGTGGCACGTCTGATCTCAAACGTAATNTAACACTCTCGAAAAGATGGTGCTTTGTACCTTCTAAAGCGTCTCTNTAAGACATATTTAGATCCTGTTNAATTTTAGGTTTCCAATATTTGTATTTTTTTAGNTTNTCTNTTGAAATAATCATATTTGTAGCACTATTTAAACGAGATAATCCTTTAAAAAATGTCTCATCATTATTATATAAATATTTATAACCATATACCAAATAACGATTTAAGTACTGNTAATTAATTAATAATTTTTTAGATAANAGAGTTNGAATAAATTTTACTTCAGAGCCAAAATAAACCCCTNCTTTATCTTCAAAATAATAAAGAGGTTTTTCTCCAAAACGGTCCCTTGATAAAAATATTTTTTCTTTANNACCATCCCANATAGCGAANGACCACATACCGTTAAAATAATCAACACAATCCTCTCCATATTCGATATATGCCTTTAATAGTACCTCAGTNTCAGAATTNGTNGANAATTTATANCCTAGTCTTAAAAGNTTTTTTCTAATTTCAATAAAATTATANATTTCGCCATTATAGACAATAATATATTTTTCAAATTTGAATGGTTGGTTTGACCTGTTGTCTAAATCAATAATACTTAATCTACTGTGNAGTAAAAATATATTGAAATTTTCTTTTTCTACCTTNTGCCAGCTTTGGTTGTCAGGTCCCCTATTGATCATCAACTTAAGAGTACTTCTTATTGNATTCTNTTCAATGTATTTTTTACCGATGTACCCAGCAATTCCNCACATTTCAAACNACCAATATTCTTTTTAAATAAAATAATGAACTTAAAAGGTTATCATTTTGTCCATAAATAGCAGNTGGACAGCATTTTATTCTGTTTTTTTTCAGAAATTGCACTACATTCCTGTCAAAATCTATTTCCTGCCCTTCNGGATAAGANTAATGTTGNGTTTCAATATTTGCCTTATCCTTCAGAAATTTTATTGACCTCATTATTTCTTTTTTCATTTCATTAGGCTTTAATAACCCCAAGCTCACATGATTATGGCTATGGCCACCTACTGAAAATAATTCATGGCTATGTAAATTATAAACCTGATTCCAATTCATTTTTTTATCTAATGGCCCATCATTAGAACTGATCAATTCCATCTCACAATGATTAAAGATGTATCTGACAATCTCTTTTGGAACAAATTTATTTGGATTTTTTTTAATGTTTTTTCTAATATCATCAAGGAAATCAATTTTTGTTTTTTTTGAAAAAACTTTAATAGGCAAACTGTTCCATGGTAAATCAAAAGTTCTAGTGCCTAATGTATCAATACAAAACTCAATCTGATCGATCCAAGTCATTAGATTTTTATCAACTAAGTTTGTGGAAATATAAAAAGTAGCAGGTATAGATAATTTTTCTAAAATAGGTTTTGCTATAGAATAATTATTTTCAAATCCATCATCAAATGTTATAGAAAATGAGAAATCTGGAAGGGGAGTCTTTTCGTTATGAAAATTAATTACTTGATCTAAAGAAAGTGGTTCTCCTTTTTTTTTTAAATTAACCAATAAATTCTCAAATTCTTCTTTTAGTATATGCTTTTTTGTATAATTCCTAATTCCATTAAAGGATTTTTCAATCACCCCATGGAAAAGAAAAATTGAGTGCTTTCCTTTTTGAAGCTTATTGATATAATATTTTAAATCAATCATAAGCTCATTATAAATCTATTGAAATTAGTTAAACAAATTTCTTTTAAAACATTTGGCATAAAGGAATAATACCTTCCTTTTATTTTTTGGGGAAAGAATTCGAAAACGCCTTTCTTATCAAATTTTTTAAGCGCAGATAAAGTAAGCTCCACACAAAGTTTTGTATTTTCCGACCTCAACATATAAAGCTCTAAATTTTTTTTTATTTTAATACTCCTCATGTCAATTATTTCACCATCATCTAGAATATTATTAATTCTATGCAAACAAACTTTCAAATTAGAAAAATCCTTATGGTATATAGCCCATAAATGAGAATCAAGACCTCTATAAAATTGTGGATCTCCACCATGAAGATTAATTATACCTTGTCGACATCTTTGAATGATACTATTTTTAATAATTCCTGTTCCAAATGAAATTATTACATCTGGTTTTTGGTTTGAAATAAATTTGACACAGGCTTCATCATTAATGTTTTTAAACTCAAGTGTTTTACTAAAATTGTTAAATTTTAAATCTTCATCATTTAATAATTCTTTTCTTTCATAGTCATACCTTTCAGCTTCATAAGCATGATACGTATTAAAAGGAGGAGCTAAACATTCTTTTTCAACTATTATGGTGTTAATGTCATAATAGTTTGAAATTTTTTTAACAAAATAAATATGATGAGGGGTAAATGTCGTAAGAACTATTATTTTCATAAGCTTTTTAGTGCAAATGATGGTACTGAATTTTTTGTCCTTTCACCAAATCTTCTTTAAGCTTTTTGCCTATTATATTCTCCGTTTCTGTAGAAGGAATACCTCCCCCAGGTCTAACCCAATTAAAATCCTTCCAAGATAAAATTTCACCTTTTTTAATGTCATGGCTTGCTACAATTGATCTGCGCACAGATAACTTAATCTTCTTTTCAGGGTATTGAATAACGTTTTCTCCATTTCCTAACATTAGTTCTACCTCACGTACAGATTTAACCATTTTAGAAAATTCATCAGGATCAGCAGAAATTTTATGATCCCTAAACGAGGAGTAGTTTTTATCTTTTGTAAAATGTTTCTCAATAAGGCGTGCTCCAAGAGCAACGGAGGCAATTGCAGCATTAATTCCAAGTGTATGATCAGAGTACCCAACAGTGACATTAAAATTATCCTTAATAGTTTTTATTGCCTTTAAGTTAGCATATTGATGTTCTACGGGGTATGCTGTTACGCAATGAAGTAATGCTAGTTCATTTTTAAAATTGGTATTTTTATATTTAGACAAAATGTAATTTAGTGTATCTTTAATTTCTTTGTTATTGGATAATCCAGTTGAAATAATTACCGGCTTATCACCCGAAAAAACTGTTTTTAAAAGTGGAAAAAAGTTATTATCGGAGGACGAAATTTTTATTGCATCAACGATTTGTTCTAAAAATTTTGCACTTTTTATATCAAATGGTGTAGAAATAAAACTAACATGTTTTTCATAAGCATAATTTTTTAATTTTTTAAATTGATTTCCATTCAGTTCAAAAGACTTTAACATTTCAAACCTTTTTAGATCGCTTTTGCTAACATAATTTTCAGTATTAAAAGTTTGGAATTTGACAGCATCTGCTCCAGCTTTAGCTGCCAATGAAATCATTTCTTTAGCAAGTTCAAAATCTCCTTCATGGTTATTACCTATTTCCGCAATAATAAAAACTTTTTTATCCGTATCTATATTATTTATCTTCATAGCTATTTATTATGATAATGAAATACATAATCTGAAGAAATTGGAGTAAAACCTAGGTTTTGATAGAATTTAATAGAGGGTATGTTACTGATCTGAGTACCAACAATAATTTTTTCACATTCTATATTTTTACAAGCAAAATTGATCAAAGATGAACCTATGTTTTTTCCCCTATAATTAGATGAAACTGCTATCAAGTCAATAATTAAACTTTTTCCCTTTTTTATTATTTGCAAGAATGCGATTGGATTGTCATTGTGCATAGCAATTACCATATAATCACCTCTTTTACCTAGAAAAAAATTTTCTACCCAAAGTTTTTTAAGATTATCAGCTTGAGATTTTTTTATATATGGATCTAAATGAAACCGAGAAAAAGTAAAATTCTTATACGCAATCTTTCCGACAATATTTTTATGATATTCTTCAGCAAATTTGATATGAATATTGTTTTTTATATGTTTTTTGTAATTAAGATTAGTATTTCTGTTAAAAAGAATATTAGTATCAATTAATCTGAAACCTAGATCTTCAATTTTATTAATCAGTTTAACACAATCTGTTCTTAATTTCACAAAAATAAATAAATCTTCTCCTGAATGTTGATCGCATAGCTCATTGAAGGCTACTAGCAAAGAATTTTTATTAACATCTAAAAAGTTAAATAAAATAAATACATTTCTATTAAGGGCATCAGAAAGCCAAAGATCTTTTTTAAAAAATAATTTTATCAAGAACTCTTTTCCAAGCTTTTCCAAAATTCCTTGTACCATTCAATATATTTTTTATATCCCGAATCAAGGTGATGTTTGGGTGCATATCCAAGAAGTTCCCTAGCCTTATCAACTGATAAAGTGCCCCTGTTTGGAGTAAACTTATCTTTTTGAGAATAAGTAATATCAACTTTTGCAAAGCATTTTCTTAAGATTTCTAACATATGATTTATGGAGTGTGATTTTCCATATGTTAAGTTAAAAGTCTCCATTTTTGAATTTTCATTTTCTAAAATTAAAACTACTCCTTCTACTAGATCATCAATGTAGGTAAAATCTAATCTTTCTGAACCATTTCCATTAATATTTATTTTGTTACCTTGGACAGCATTTTCAATAAAAACCTGCCCTACTCTCCTACTTACACATCTTTCACCATATAGCGCTGAAGGTCTAACGATTGTATATGGAATACCAAATACATTGTTGTAGGCTTTTACAATTAGTTCTCCAGAATATTTTAATGTTCCGTAAATACCTATCGGATTGCATTTAGATTCTTCATCAACAATATCTTTTTCAAAATTACCATAAACCATACTTGATGAAAAATAAATTACATGTGTATTATAATTTTTTGCGATATCTAATGTATTTTCTAAAGTTCTTAAAGAATGATCAAAAGTTGTATGAGGATCTTTATTTGACTTGTTTGCATGTGATACAGCTGCGAGTTGTATAATAGTATCAGGCTTAAATTTATCAAGAATCATACTCATTAAATTATAATTTCTAGCATCCTCAATATTTACTTCGATTTGATTTTTATGTAATAATTCTAATCTTCTGTTTAGCATGGACCAATATATGCTTCTATTTTTAATATTTTGATTTGTAAAAGAAAGAATATTATTGACTGCTAAATTATCAATAACCAGAACAGAATGACCTCTAGATTTAAGTGTAACCGCTAAATTATGCCCTATAAACCCAGCTCCGCCTATTAATGCGACTTTTTTCTTTATATTTTTAAACAGCATTTTCAAGTATTTTTTGAAGATTAAAACATACATACTCAATATCAGCTTGTTTTAAATTTGAATGAACAGGAAGCGATATATTCTTCATTCCAAAATACTCAGCATTTTTGTATTGATTTTTTCTAAAACCATACTTTTGTTTATAATAAGTCATATATGGTACCGGAGTTGCATAATGGATACTTACGCCTATTTTTTTTTTAATTAATTCTAGCATAACTAAATCTCTATTAACATTTTCTGAAACTAATATTTGAAACAAAAAATATGAGCAATCATTTATGAACTTAGGAAACAAAATATTTTGATTTTTATGCAAAATCGAGCTGTAGATCTTTGCATTCCTTTTCCTTTTTTTTAAATTTTGGTGATATCTTTTTATCTGACCTACACCTAGAGCAGCCTGAAAGTCCGTCATTCTGTAGTTATAACCCAACTCTTTCACATCATAAAGTCCAGGTTTTTTTCTAAGGTTAGGAGGAGTATCTATTCCAAATGCCTTAAGAGTTTGAACTTTTTTGATAAATTTTTTATCATTTGATACAACAACTCCTCCCTCACCGGTGGTAATTTGCTTAGTAGGATAGAATGAAAAACACCCAGCCTTTCCAAAATTTCCAACATGAGTATTGTTAAAAATTGAACCAATAGAATGTGCACAATCTTCAATTAAAGTAAGGTTGTAATCTTTACATATTTTTTTTATCCCTTTCATGTCGCAAGGATAACCAGCCATATGTACAGGGATAATACCTTTAGTTTTTTCTGATATTTTCGAATGAATTAATTCGATTTGAAGGTTACCACTTACTGAATTAACGTCAACAAAAATCGGCTTTGCTCCAGTGTATTCAATCGCATGAGCTGTAGCTACATGAGTCTGTGCTGGAACAATTACCTCATCATTATTAGAAAAACCAGCTGCTAGACAACTTAAATGTAAACCTGCAGTACAGTTTGATACTGTTGTAGCAAATTTCGCACCAGTATATTGACAAAATAAATCTTCTAATAATTTTGAATAATTACCGTGAGTAAGCCAACCACTTCTTATTACATCAGCAACCGACTCAATATCCTTTTCGGTAATATCTGGGTTTGAAAAAGGAATCGTTTTCATAATAATTTAATAAGCAATATTTACCATTTGTTTTGTCATAATCGATTTTTCAGCTGCAAAGCAAACAGCCATGACATTATAAATGTCTTTTTGGTTAACAATTGGGCATAATTCAGTATTTAAAATTGAATCTATAAAATTAGTAATAATTTTATCTTTTTTATTGTTGTTGAAATTTTGTTTACTCAAATCTTTTTTAATTATTCCAGATCTAGATCTTTCAAAGAAATATGACTCCGAAAAATTATGGATCATTGTTCGTTTTGAACCAAAAACTTTAACACCATGAAAGTGGGGGTGAGTACATGGACCATTTCCTGTAATTTTTACTATTAAATCATTCGGAAATTTCAAAAGCATTACAGCAAAACTGTTAAATTCAAGCTTAGTATTTTTTGACCCTAGTCTATTTCCTAAAGCATAAACGGAGATCGGATTCGAACCAAGCATCCAAATAATAAGATCAATCATATGAATTGCAGCTCCTAAAATAATTGAATAATATTCCATCTCTGATCTCCAACCATTTAGCTTACCAATTCTTCCCCAAAAATAATCTGCTTCAAGATAATATATATCTCCAAATCTAGATAAACTTATATCATTTTTTATGTCGACCATTCTTTGATTCGCTCTAAGAATTAAATTAGATGATATCCTTATGTTTTTCTTCTTTGATTTAGCCTTAATAATTTGGCTTAATTCTTCTTTATTAAGACAAATTGGTTTTTCTACCATTACATGTTTGTTATTGTTAATTGCTTTCAATATCTGTTTAAAATGATAATTATCATAACTTGCAATAGAAACAAGATCAATTTTTTCATCATTAAGCATATCCAAGTCACTATTATAAACTTTTACATTTGGGAATTTAGATTTTAAATACTTCAGTTTTTTATCATCAAAATCATAAATACCCAAAAGATCACATCTAGGATCGTTTTCATAAATACTAGCATGTCTTTCACCAACTCCAAGTCCAATTATTCCTACTTTAAGCATATTTGATTTTAATTATTTTTTCGTATTATATCTTTAAATGAATACTGGTAATGATTTTTTTCTAAGCTATAAATAATTTTAGAAACCTTTTGATAATCCTCCTTTTTATCAATTGCTAAATTAACATAACTTAAATCCTTATCGTTTTTTAGGTTCAAAATATTAAAAGAATTAGAATTATTGTAAAAATATCGTGTGACATGTTCAAGATCTTCTTTCGAGATTAAATTATCATAATGAGCAAGAAATGTTTTGCAATTTATTACTTCTACAGATTGGCCCTTTGGAAAAGTTCTAGGCATTATATTTGTAACAATATCAATATTTTTATGTGCATACGCAATAGCTTTTTTTATCAAATTACCATCAAGCAAAGGACTATCTGCACAAACTCTTACGCAAAAGCTAAGATTGTAGATTTTAATTATTTCATAAAATCTAGAAGCCACATTTGATAAGCTACCTTTATAAAACTTAAGATTATGACTTAAACAATAATCTACAATTCTTTGATCAGTTTCTTTGTTTGATGTAGCAATAATAATTGGCATATCAAGATTTTTATAAGATACCTGATCAATAAGATATTCAATTAAAGGTTTACCTTTTATCTGGGCCAATACTTTGTTAGGGAAGCGAGAAGAGTTCATTCTTGCTTGAATAATGGTGGCAATCTTCATTTTCACTTATTCAAAATCTAAAAAAATTAAATACTTATCTTGCGGGAACGCCTGGGAATCGAACCCAGCTCTGCAAATAAATTACAGACAACGGCTTTGAAGGCCGCGGAGAGCACCAGCAACTCAATCATTCCCAAATATTTAACCCGTAATTGGACGATACAATACTCTGTAATCTACACCTAATTTTCTTTTAATATTTTGTCCGACTTTTTCTGCAGCGGTTTTAGAATTGTATCTTATAACCCTTACTGCATTTAAAGTTCTATCCTTGGTTTCCACTTGTACAATTTCCACCTCGTGTCCTATTTGATTTGCTTGTAGCTTCAATCTTTTTGCGTTCTTTAGACTACTGAAGGCACCAATTTGAATTACGTAAGGAGACCTTTTATTACTATAATTCTCTTTTTGAGCACTTGGTGGATTTAAATTAGAAGTATTAATGCCATATTTTTCTACATCCAAATAAGGAAACATACCTTGGTATATGCTAAGATAATATTTAGCAGAATCATTTTGACCAACAGCTTGAAACGAACTAACCAATAAATCTATAACTCTTTGCATGTCATGGTAGCGAGGATGTTTTCTAGGAAATTGCGATAAACTTCTACATGCTTGGGAGTAAAGTCCCCTTGCATAAAAATATTCACCTAATTTAACAGTCGCATCATCAGAAAAGCTTGACCTAGGAAATTTTTCAATTAATAAATTATATAAATCTAATGACTTCATACCATCCCTAGTTAAGAGTGCCTGCAGATAAATAACACCAGCACTGTTTGGATATTTAGAAATTAATTCAGGTAATTTTTCTTTTACAGAGTTCATTTGTCCTTCATCAATTAGTGAGAGATACATATCAATATTTTGGGCTAAAATAAAAACTGGGAAAATGAAAAATAAAAATCTAATCATTGCTATTTTTTGATTTTTTATTAATTATCGCATCTATTTGATGTCCAAGTTCAATTGGAGTTGCAGTGGGTATGGATAATTTTAGCTTCATTAAATCAATTCTAATATCGTTATTATTTTTATCAGATAAATTTTCGACTAGAGTCAAAGCTGTACTTATTTCACCCTTTTCTTCAAGAACATTTGCAAGTTTTATTATAGCCTCTAAATTAAATTTATCTAATGAAATTAACTTTTTATAAAATTTTTCTACCTCACTATAGCGTCCAAGGTCAAATAAAGCAGATTCTATTTTATGGTATACATCGATGCCAGAATTTTCATCCTTGGTAGCATAAATCTGCCAATTTTCTAAGGCTTTTATTAAATCCCTATTTTTCTCATATAAGTCACCCAAATATTTATATGCCTGACTATTATCAGGAGATTTTTTGATAGCTATTTTAAAAAAAGACTTTGCATCTTCAATATTTCCATTTATCATGCAATCAAGCCCTTTATAAATATCAAATCGAGATAAATCATTTACTTCTTTTTTCCCGCTTACTTTTTGTAAATGCTTACTCCATTTGGCAGCTTCCTCCCAATCTTGGTTTTCTTCAGAAGTTTTTATCATAAAATTTAGTGACCAAAGATTATGCTTTTCAATTAAGAGTATTTTTTTGGCTTCCTCTATTGCGTTCTTGATATAACCTATTTCTATATAATCTTTAGCTAATGCTTTATGAATTTGGACCTTTTGATCTGAACTAAGTTTTGGTCTTACAGTCAATGACTGATGAATTTTTATAGCTCTATCAGTATTTTCTTTTCTTAATATATTGCCAAGTTGCAAATATGCCCTAACATGATTGGTATCTTTCTTAACAACCTGCTGAAGTAAAGTGATGGCCTTACTTTTATCTCCATTTAAAAGTGCATTTAAAGCATCCGAGAATAAAGATTCTACTTTTGGAGTCTTTTTGGATTTAAATAAAGAAAAAAATTGAAGAATAACGACTCCTAAAGAAACTAAATAAATCTATTAATAAGTATAACATATTTTAATTTATTCCATCGTTTTCATAAACAGTCTCATTTACAGCAACATTTCGAAGATCATTTAATTCGTCTGTTAAGGTTTTTATTTTGTTATGCAAATTTCTATTTTGGGCTCTTGTGGATAATATCGAGAATACAGCTATTATATAGCCAAAAAGAACACCAAGAGAAAGTGCACCAAATATTACCATAGAAATTGATACTTGATTAAATTTTTTAAAAAGTAGGTCAATATCAACATTTGCATTGTTCATACTCAAAAAATAAATCAAAAATAAAATAATTATAATTAAAAAAAATGTCTTAAATAACTTCATTATGCAGCTTTTACCTCGCTAACTAATTCCCCTTTCAATGATACTCCTTTAGAATCTAAAATAGAAACCTTTACCATTTCATTTAATTTAACTTTTCCTTTACTAAAAATAACCCATTTATTTGAATCAGTCCTACCGGCCCAATGGTCTGGAGACATTTTTGATTGTTTTTCAACCAAAATTGTTTGAGTTGACCCTATTAATTTTTTATTTCTTAGAATTGAGTGTTCTTTTTGAAGATTAATTACTTTTTCTAACCGTTTTTGTTTAATTGTTTCTAATATTTGGTCTTCGTATTCAGAAGCTTTTGTTCCTATTCTAGGTGAATATTTAAAATTAAATGCACTATCAAATTTAACATCTTCCATTACGCTAATAGTTTCCAAAAAATCTTCTTCAGTCTCACCAGGGAAACCAACAATAATATCTGTTGATATTCCAACACCTGGAAGCGTCTGCCTAATTTTTTTTGCTAAACTTAAAAAATCATCTTTCGAGTAAGATCGATGCATTCTTTTTAGAATTTTATCACTTCCTGATTGTAAGGGCAAATGAATATAATTACAGATATTATCATATTTTTGCATTATATCTAAAAGCTCATCTGAAATATCTTGTGGATGTGGAGAAGTGTATCTTATTCTATCAACTCCAGATATTTGAGATATAATTTCAAGTAAGTCATGAAACTTATAATCATTATATTTAAACGAATTAACATTTTGACCCAGTAGCGTCAACTCTCTAAAACCATTATAAACAGCATCTTCAGCTTCTTTGACAATGCTATCTATATTTCGACTTCTTTCTCTTCCTCTTGTAAAAGGTACAATGCAAAATGTACAAAATTTATCACAACCTCTCATTATTGAAATCCAAGCATTTACCCCGCCTTTTCTTTTTGGAAAAAGTCCTTCATACACTTCATATCTAGAAAGCTTAGTATCAACAATGCTTTCTTCGTCATTTATTGATCTTTTTATTATTTCTGGAAGTTTCCTGTATGAGTCTGGACCGAGAACAATATCTACAAACGGTCTATTTTCAAGTATGTCTTGCTTTAGATTTTGTGCCATGCAGCCTAAAACCCCAATAATTACTTCGGGCTTATTTTTTTTTATTTTATCCCAGCGTCCTAGTTGAGAATGAACTTTTTCTTCTGCTCTTTCTCTAATAGAGCAAGTATTAATAAAAATTAAATCAGAGTTTTGTGGACTTTCAGACTTTATGAACCCTTCATTATTAAGCATTGCAATAATTAATTCAGAATCAGCTACGTTCATTTGACATCCAAGAGTCTCTATATAGAATTTCTTAATGTTCTTTTTTTTGAAGACTCTTTGTTTCGTAAGTGGATGTTTTTCAATGTTTAATGTATTACTCATGCTCTAATTTCTGTTACGGCTACAACTATTTCTTTTTAAATTTTTACCTAATTATCTTTTTCTCTGAAATATTTTCAAAAAAACTTATTTAAACTACAAAAATGAATACAACATCACATAAAAATGTTGTAGTTATATAAAAGTTTTATTGGTAAAACTATTCTCAAAATATAACTAATTTTTAAAAATTTTAATACTTCTATACCTTACATATTTTTTAAAAATATTCATACATCTTATCTATTATAAACTGATTGATATCTTCCTATTTCAATCAAAACTTACAACAACTCTGTTAAGATTTTATTTAATTTATTTAAAATACTAGGTACCATAATTAACAAGAAAAAGATGACCGCGATGATCATATTAATTTCAAAGAATATTCAATTTAAATGAAAATTTTAATTAACCTAATTAGTTAGAATAAAAGGAGAGATCCAGAAAACATTTATGTTTAAAATAATTCTTTAATTTATCAAAAAAGAAAACCTTAAAATTAATCTGGTGAATGAAAAAAATAATCTAAAGGGTTCTTTGATTCACCATAATGATGAATTTCATAATGGAGATGGGGTGCAGTAGATCTACCAGTGTTACCAGTGAGTCCTATTACTTCTCCTCGAGACACTTTTTGCCCATGCTTAACTTTAATTTCAGATAAATGAGCGAAAAGTGTAGTATACCCATTCCCATGATCTAACTTAATGTGATTCCCAAAACCTCCGGCATAATAAGCTCTTTTAACAACACCATCAGCTGGAGAATGAATTGGAGTGCCAGATTTTACAGTTATATCTTGGCCTTGGTGGAAACGCGTCACATTATCAATTGGATCCTTTCTATAACCAAAAGATGAGTTCAGATATCCGCCTTTGACTGGTCGAATTGAAGGAATTTTTGAAATGCGATTAATATCTTTTTTTACTTTATCATAAATAGCTTCATAACTTTCAATTTCCAAATTTACATTTCTAGAAATTTTTTCTATGTCTAATTGGAGAGCAATCAATTCTTCATTTATCATCGGAGCTATATTATCAGATAAAATATTTGACTTTATTCCATATCCGCCTGTGCCAAGTTTTCTTATGTCTAAGTCAATTTCTGGCATCCCAGCATAATTCCTCACAGCTTTATCTTTTTCTTGAATAACTAAAACTTTATTATCAAGATCATCTAGTTTTTTTTGTAAAAGTTTCAAGTTGTCTGACATAATATTATAATTTTTTTTGAATTCGTTTAGTCTTTTTTCATACAACATATCACTCAAAATTTCAGCTGATAAATAAAAAATTGATAAGAAGATGCAGGTACAGATTGATGCTAAGAAGATTACCTGCCTACTATTTATCCTAAGTTGAGCAATCTTATCATCTGATTCTTTTTGTAAAATGAAATTGTTCATTATAATAGCTATAGACTTTTAATTATTTTGTAAAGTTAAAAAATAATAGGGTTCAATTTTCCAACCCTTGATTATCATGCATCTCAGAAGATTTCTCAACTACAGAGCTCTCACTTACAATACCTTCTTTTATTTTATTTTCTTCAATATAAGGATCGTCAAATTTTTCTCTAATATCATTAATATCTTTTTCCTTCATTTCTATTTTGACTTTTAAATCTTCTATTTTACTTACAAGATTAAAAAAATCTTTATTACCTGAAAAAGAAGCCATATGCTCATTCTTTGTGTGCTCAAAAGCCAATCTACCTAAATTTTCATAAACTTTATTCATTTCTCGATGAAGTTGATGTATCTCAAATTTAACTTTTGAAATACGAGTCATTTCTTCAGTTTTAGCAACTGCAATTTTACTCATCTCCTCAGCTTTTTCAACTGCAGTTACGCTCCAATCTTTCATGTTGTCTTTGAGATCATCCCAAAGTTTTGACATCATAAACCACCTTAAATATAATTAATTTAAATTTATAAAAAATTGCTAACAATAAAACCATTCTTTTTTAGCGCTTAAAACAACCCAAAACTGTAAATTAAAAAATTTAAAAAAACAAATACTTATTTTTTTGACTTTGATGAATAAATAAACTATAAAAATCTATATTTCTAGCATTAAGAATGCAAATTAGTGAGAGGAGGAGAATATTTTGTTAAATCAATACCTTCCACTGCAATTTTATATTCTTTCATTGATGGGGTTCTTCCAAGCAATGCCGAAAGAACTACAACGGGAGTTGAAGCCAATAATGATTCACCTTTTTTCTTTTCAGAATCTCCAACTACACGACCTTTAAAAAGACGCGTAGAAGTGGCCATTACAGTATCACCTTCTCCAGCTTTTTCTTGGTTACCCATACAAAGATTACATCCAGGTCTTTCAAGATACATCATATTCTTATATTCTCTGCGAGCATTAGTTTTGGGATTCGCATCATCAAATTCAAAACCAGAATACTGTTGCAGAATCTTCCAATCGCCTTCGCTCTTGAGCTCATCAATAATATTATACGTAGGAGCAGTTACTACTAAAGGAGCCTTAAATTCAATTTTTCCATGAACCTGTTCGAGGTTTTTAAGCATTTGAGCAAGAACTTT
The DNA here is from genome assembly GCA_002691285.1 of Fidelibacterota bacterium. Taxonomy (GTDB): domain Bacteria; phylum Fidelibacterota; class Marinisomatia; order Marinisomatales; family UBA1611. Next base: position 65,591 of record NZHK01000018.1, read on the forward strand.
CAGATCGCCTTTATGAACCATACAAGACCCAACAAATCCCAGATCTACTTTTTTCTTTCCTTGAAAATATGATAATGCTCTAATTGTATCATGAGTATACCTCTTTGAAATATCATTATTATTTACATCTGGATCAGCAATCATTGGTTGAGAAATAGCNTCTAAGTCCACCTCGAATTCTGCATANTATTTTGCATCAGAATCTGGAGACAATGGTTTTTTCACACCAGACTTTATTTCAGAAATTCTTTTATCAGCGTTATTTACAAGACCCTGCAAAACGCATGANACATTATCCATNCCTTTATCAATCATANCTTTAATTCTTTCTTTTGCAATNTCTAATGAATCTATCAAAGTNTCACTATCTGAAATACAAANAGAAGCTTTTGCTTTCATTTCTGCAGTCCAATCTGTAAATGTAAATGCCTCATCAGCAATAAGAGTCCCAATATGAACTTCAATAATTCTACCCTGNAAAATATTTTCCCCATCAAACTTATCCAACATTTGCGCTTGAGTAGCATGAACCACATCTCTAAAGTCCATGTAAGGCATCATTTCACCTTTAAAAGTTACTTTTACAGAATCAGGAATAGGCATGGTTACTTCACCAGTAGCAAGTGCAATAGCAACTGTACCTGAATCAGCACCAAATGCAACACCCTTTGACATTCTAGTATGTGAATCTCCCCCAATAATAATTGCCCAATCATCAACAGNAAGATCATTTAACACCTTATGTATTACATCTGTCATAGCATGATATTTTTCCTTTGGATCTCNNCCTGTGATAAGACCAAAATCATTCATAAACTTCATTAATCTTGGAATATTTTCTTGAGATCTTTTATCCCATACAGAAGCAGTATGNCATCCAGATTGATAAGCTGCATCAATAATTGGTGAAATAGTAGTNGCAGCCATAGACTCTAACTCCTGAGAAGTCATAAGGCCTGTAGTATCTTGCGACCCAACAATATTAACCTTGACACGAACATCAGAACCTGCATAAAGAACNTTGTCTGAACTTTTATCAATAATATTTTTATTAAATATTTTTTCGACTGCTGTTAAACCATGATTTTTATGGGCGATTTCTTTTGAAGGAGAAAANACNTCAGGAGTTTTGATACCTAGGACTTTAGCNGCAAATGTTTGTATTTTTTTCCCAAAGACAACAGCATAAGAACCTCCTGCTCGCATAAATTCCATTTTTTGAGGTGTGAATGCGCTTGAGACATCNCATAATTCTTTATCGCCACTAAAAAGCTTTTTNTNTTTGGTATTAATTGTAAAAACTGTTCCAGTTTTTACAGAATATNCTTCTTCAAGGATTGGCTCACCTTCCTGNTCTAAAACTATATCTCCATTCNGATCTTTTTTCTTCGNCCAATTTTTTAAATCAAGACCAATACCTCCTGTTACGTCNACTGTNGTTAAAAAAATAGGNGAAATACCATTTGTACCTGCAACTATAGGAGCNATATTTATAAAAGGCACGTATGGACTAGCTTTTTTACCAATCCATAAAGCAACATTATTTACTCCTGACATTCTTGAGGANCCTACGCCCATGGTACCTTTTTCTGCTACCAACATGATAGCTTTATCTGGATGCTCAGTTTGTAAAGCAACGAGTTGATTTTGTTGACCANTGTCATGTTCAAAAATGCACTTACCGTGCAGCTCCCTATCAGATCGAGAGTGTGCATCGCTACCAGGAGAAAGAAAATCTGTAGAAATATCTCCAATTCCGGCAACANANGTTACAACTTTAATTTCTTCATCAATATTAGGAAGTCCAGTGAAAAATTCAGCTTTTGAATAGCTTACTAAAATATCTTCAGCTATTTTGTTTCCATCTGCATATGCTTTTTCTAAACGAATCATGTCAGCTTCATAAAGAAAAACCTGAGATTTAAGAACANCTGCTGCTTTTTTAGCATTAGAGTCATCAGTTNNTAGAGCTAAATCAATNAGNACTTCAACAGAAGCACCTCCCTTCATATGAGANAATAACTCNAAAGCAAAANNAGGTGNTATTTCTTCTATTNAANAATNANTAAGNATAATNTCTTTTAANAATTNAGCTTTNANATTNGCAGCANTTGTNGTTCCNGGTGTTACNTTNTAAATAAANNAATGAATACAANCATCCCTATNAGGATGATTNAAATCCTTTATCTTTTTTATAATCTCACTTAGAAGCTTTCCGTCATCAATAGGTTTAGGGTTTAGACCTATGGATTTGCGATATTTATTTTCTTCTATGTACTTTTCATATACATTCATATTTAATTTTATTATGATTTCTAGTTTATAAAGAAAAAAATCAATTATTTTGTGAAATGAAAATAACAAATATAATTATTTAAATAAATTACTAATAAATTTGTTATCATATAAAATTCAAAAATCTTAAATAATTGAAATTGTATTTAATTAAATTAAAAAATTCAATTAGGATGTCAAATATAGATACCAAATTTGTGAATTCATATTAATAGAATTAAACGAATAGATTGTTTTTGTTAATTCTAGCGAAGATATAGTATGCAATAATGATAATATTTCTTCAGCTTCACTAAGACCTATTCATAAGGATCTTTTTATAGTTTATGGATATACATTTAAAATTTTTCAAAAACTAATTTCGCTTTTTTCCAATTTTTAAATGAGTCTTAAAGTCCAATTACCATTTTACCAACTATTTATGCAGATATAAATTATTTAATTGACATAATTTTGAACATAACACTTTTATTTATTTTTGCATAAATAGCACCTTCTCCATAGTGTAGAGACATGAGTAATATTTAATGATATAAAAATAGTCAGCATGATATTCAAAATATAGTAGCTTTAAATTTTTCTAATATATCGTACTTTTTTATCGTCTTTATTATAATTTAAATTCTTCTCAAATAAATCTAATATTTTATAATGAAACATTATTAGCAAATCATTAGAGTTTAATAGACTATACCAAAAAGCACAATTATTCCTAAATGAAATCATTTACAGAAAATTTAAGTTATTTTTTTATATTTTTTTTTGTCAGCATTGTATTCCCATCAGTTAAAAAAACTATTATTGAACAAAACAATTCTAAAATTATTATTGAACTTGATTTCGATGCTTTTTCTGATGCAGACTTATATCCCACTAGCTTATTATTTGGACTGCCAGATAAAAAAATTCCTATAACAAACATTCAATACTACAAAAAAAGTAAAATACCATTTAAATCTAACCATGATCAAATTATTGGATATGATTGGATAAACTTTCAAAAGTTGAAAAACCTTAATACAGGGACTCTAAGAATTTCTCCTTTATCAAAAGATAACCATTATTACAAAAAAATAAGATTAACCATAGATTTAAAGGTACCATCTGTAAGTTATAGGTTACCAAATAATAGCGAGATTAACTTTTTAAAAAATAGATTAATTAATTGGGATACGGCAAAAAAATGGTTTCTAGAATCAAATCGATCAACTTACAAGAATACTAATTATCCGCAAGGAACATGGTACCAGTTTTTTATTGAAAAAGATGGCTTGTATTCAATATCTTATGAGACACTTTCCAATACAATTGAAAATATATCAAATATTGATCCACGATCCATTTCAATATTTTTAAGTAGTGATCTGGGTAGATCAAGGACGCAAAATTTTGATCAAGAAATTTTAGATAATCTTTTGGAAATCCCACTTTATATCGATGGAGAAGATGATGGTGTTTTTAATTCGAATGACAAAATTATCTTTTACGGAAGAGGCCCTTCAGGTTTCGATTTTAATCAGAATGGTTTAATTTGGAATCAGAACTTATATTTTAATAAAAATTCATGCATGCTATTAGTGCCTTATGATAATCAAAACAGAGGTAAAAGAGTTTTACAAGCCACACAGCCAGAATCTGGTATGCTTATTGACTATGGCATAGTCTCTAATCATATTGAATTTGATTTAACAAACTTATCTTCTTCAGGAATTGAGTGGCTTGATAGTCCGATAAGTGCTGGGACAGCGAAACCAATTATATTACAGATGAATAATCCCAAATCTGGAGCTAGTTTTAGTTTGTCTGCTAGATTAAAGGGCCATTCTGTAGATAACAATTCTACAGCTCTTCACCAAATTAAAATATTACAAAATAATTTAAACGGTAATCAAATTGGACAAATAGAGAATTGGACTGGTAATTCCTTTAGAACAATAACTGCGAATAATCAAGGTTTTGAGCTTGTTGATGGTGTTAATATTTTTTATTTATTAAACTCAACTAACGATCAAAATTCATTACCTTATCTTGATTATTTTCAGATTGAATATGCAAAAAAATTAAACTTTGATGAAACTTTTACTTTCACTTCACCAATTAACGACCAAAACATTAGATTTGATTTTGGAATTCAAAACCCTGATCATGTCTTTCTTTGGGATATAAGTGATCCAATAAACATATTGAATCTAGTGATAAATGAAACTGGACTTTGTGATGTACAAAATCATATTGATAGGCCAAATCAATTTATTATTTTTAATAAAAATGAAATATCATCCATATCTAATTTATACTTGAAAGAAAATCAAAGCTTTAATCAATTACGAAATGTTAATATCCAAGCTGACTATGTAATCATAGGCCCAGAACAATTTAGAGGAGAGGCTATTGAATTATTAGATATAAGAAGCCCTTCAATTTATGCTAGTATTGAAACTATTTACGATGAGTTTGCTGCTGGAAATCAAGATCCTATGGCAATTAGAAGTTTTATCCAATGGACTCAAGAATACTGGAGAAACCCTTCTCCAAATCATGTTTTACTTTTAGGTGATGGAGGTTATGACTATAGGAATATCAATGGTTTTTCATCAATAATAGTGCCAACTATACAAGTCCAAGCATCTCGCAGTTATGCAACTGATGATCTACTTGCAAGTATCTATGGAAACATACCAGAAGTAGCATTGGGCCGATATCCTGCAAAAAATATTCAAGATGTTTCTAAGTTTATAGAAAAAATTAAAAATATTGAAATCACTCCCACTTTTGGTCCATGGCGCCAAAAGGTTACTCTAATTGCAGATGATGCTGCTAGGCCTGAGCCAAACCATGGATCGATTGCAACAGGTCAATCTCATACCATTAATTCTGAACAACTAGCTGAATTAATACCTCCAAGTGTAAATATTGAAAAATTATATATGATGGAGTTTCCTGAAGTAAACGACGCATCTGCATACGGAGTTATCAAACCGGATGCTACTGAATCATTATTTAATACTTTAAAAAGCGGAACAGCGATTATTTCATATATTGGACACGGTTCTCCTTTCCAATTAGCGCAAGAAAAACTTTTAGACCTCAATCGCGGTGATATCAATCAGATAAACACCGGGGCAAAATTACCATTATGGATCGTTGGCACATGCTCTTTTGGCTGGTTTGATGATCCAGTAAATGAATCATTTTCTGAAGAACTAATTAAAGCAGATATGAATTGTGCTTCAATGGTAATCTCTACAACCCGAGCTATTTCTGTTGTTGGAAATGAAAGATACACAAAAGATTTATTTGAGGAAATTTTTGATAATGGAAAAGTTAGTAATCAAACAGTTGGGACAATATTACAATCAATAAAAGATGGAACTTCTGAATCTCAATATTTTCATTTATTTGGTGATCCAGGAATGAAAATCCCAATGCCGAAAGACACCTTGTTATCAGTTACTATATCTCCTGATACATTAAAGACTTTAGAAAAAGGAACGTTTTATGGAAATCAAATGGTAATAGCAGAATCTGGAGATGGTTATGTTTCATTAATAGATGCTGATAGACATGTTTTGCGAAGCTATGATGTTCTATCTGAAACATACTCTCTGAGTTATTCACTTCCAGGAGCAAACCTATTTAGAGGACAATTCTCATTCTCAGGTTCAAGCTTTGAAGGAGACATACGAATCCCACTTGATATATCTTACTCCAATGACCTAGCTCGACTGATTATCTACTTAAACGATGAAAATAGGGATTTAATTGGCGTTATAAAATCATTAAAACTAGAGGCTGGAGCATTGGTTCAAGATATTCAAGGTCCAAATATAGTTTTTGAAACGATTAACGGGCAAAGGTTAGAAGAAAATGATCACTTAGTAAAATCTGAAGATTTAGTTATAAGGATATCTGACCCAATTGGTATTAACTTAACAAATGAAGTGGGACATGAGATAATTTTAACAGATTTGAGCAATCAAGAAACCTACAATAAGACAAATCAATTTTCTTATGACAAAAATAGCATAATCACCGGAACACTATTACTAAATTCTTCAAATGAAAAAATAAATATTAAAATCAAAGCATGGGATAACGCGAATAATCCTTCCGAAAAAAGTATTAAACTAAATCGTTCAGGAAGCAACTTACTAAAAATACACAATATATATAATTTCCCTAATCCATTTTCTGACTTTACCCAATTCACTTTTGAATTATCAAAAACTTCGGATATTGAAATAGATATATTTTCTTTAGGTGGGAAAAANATATTTTCAGTCAAAAAAATTAATGCTCCAAGGGGATTTAATATCATTAATTGGAATGGNAAAAATAGTTTTGGCGATTTCTTAGCAAATGGAGTATACATTTACCATATAAAAGCTACTACTGANNATGAAAAAGCCTCATCTTTAGGAAGAATCGCAAAATTTAAATAACTTGATATAGATGGAAATAAATATTTTAGCATCAAAATCTCCCAGACGAAAANACTTACTAGATCAAATAGGCTTTACATTCTCAGTAGTTCCAAGTAAATATAAAGAGTNTTCTATTAGCGATATTCCACCTGAAGCTCTAGCCGAAAGTTTAGCAAGAGGCAAGGCTATGAANGTAGCTAAAATGTATACCGATAAAATTATCATAGGTGCAGATACAGTTGTTTCACTAAATNATAAATTTTATGGAAAACCCAGAAATAGTCAACAAAGCTTTGAAATGTTAAGATCTCTCTCTGGNAAATCGCATGAAGTAATAACAGGAGTTTCGCTAATTTTACTAAACAAAAATATTGATNATACTTTTAATCAGAGGACTAATGTAACTATTGCAAACATGACAGATGAAGAAATTTTGTCTTATATAAGAGAATATAACCCCTCAGATAAAGCTGGAAGCTATGGTATNCAAGATGGATTTTCAGCTTTCATTAAAAATATTAATGGNTGTTATTTCAATGTAATGGGATTCCCTCTTTCTAAATNTTTCCATCAATATAAAATGATTTTCAAATCTTTATGAAAAAAAATCAATATGGGTTATTTTAACTTTTTCCATTNAGTTATGAAAATGTAACTTTAAAGAAGNCTATTACTTATTTTGTCAAAATTTTATAAAGAACTTAAAGAACTTCGTGAATCACGAAAAATTTCACTTGATGAAATTAGTGAGAGAACCAAGATTAATGTCCAATACCTCCAAGATATTGAGAAAGGCTCTTTTGAAGACATCGAAACTCCCTACCTTAGACTATTTTTAAGAGCTTATGCAGAAGAAATTGGGAGCGATTCTCAACGTGCACTTGAACAACTTGATTCGTATTCAGGAACCACGCAGGCCCCTNTGATTCAAAATAGTATTTTAAATGACAATTCTAATTTCGACNCAAAAAATNCATTTTCAAGTGGTTTCATATCAAATAAAAATCTTAGGAAAGACTATATTATTGCCGGTGTATTTTCAATAATTTTTGTTTTTTCTATTTTTATTTTTCAAAAGATATTTAATCAAGAAAGTNNAGCTGTCGGTGGNGATGATGGTCCTGTCATAATTAAAAACTTAACACCATTATCTTACGAGGATTTAAATAAAGACTTTGTATCAGATCATTCTAGCAAGGAACTCTTATCAGTTAAGCCACCTTATTTTATTAAGCTGAAAACCGCTCAACAGATTGCATATACTTTTAAGAATGATACTCTTCCTCCAATTAGTCACATCCTTAATCCAAATAAAGAATTAGATTTAAATCCTTTTGTTGAAAAATCAGAAATTGTTTTTAATGCAACAANAGGGTTAACCCTTTTCATTAATGCAACNGANCTTAAACAAGTTTCAGGATATAAATTCCCATTAAGATTAATATTTGAACCCANACCTCCTTCCATATCAATTCAGCGTTTTAAACCAATTTTTAAATAATTACCCACTTNTAACCACTTTTTAANNATTNTTNNCTTATAAAAAGGGATAANTGNGCTTATTTNNNCATTAATTATTGACATTATGCTCTCACTTTATTAAGATTGTGGGTAGTTGTGGGTAAAANTCCCAAAAAATCATGACACTTACAAATAATACATTNATNGGCGANTACACCTATTCTTTAGATTCTAAAGGACGNGTGAATATACCATCTAAATTCAGGCAAACTCTTTCNACTGATAATCAAAANACTTTTGTAATNACNCGTGGNTTAGATTCTTGTATNTGGGTTTATCCGNTANTACAATGGAAAGAAATNGAAGAAAATTTGCGGAAACTTTCTTCTTTNTCAAGTATTCATAGAGCTTTTGTTNGNAANACTGCNCGCTANGCNACNCCTTCCACTTANGATAANCAGGGACGGATAAATTTAACTCCGTCCCTAATTNATTTTGCTTCGCTAGAAAAAGATGTCCTNATTATTGGGATGGTTAATAAAATGGAAATTTGGGATCCTGTNCAACTTGAAAAAGCTGATAAAAAAATTGAAAAAATAAACCCTGAAGAGTATGATGCTTTATCAGATAGAATTATCCTGTGATAAAAAATCCTGTGAATTCAGGAANAAGTCCACACATTCCAATTATGGTCNAGGAGGTGATTCAATACCTAAAAATTTCCAAAACTGGTACTTACATGGATTGCACAATAGGCTATGGAGGGCATGCACGTCAGATCTTAGAAGGACTATCATTAAACGGAAAACTAATCGGAATTGATAAAGATGAGGAGGCGATTAAATTTTGCAAAAANANTCTCTCTGCTTANCCCAACNTCCAATTATTTCATAATTCCTATCATAAGATTAAAGATATTTTATCAATATCAAAAACCCAAAAGGTGGATGGTATGTTATTAGANCTTGGTTTATCNTCTGCTCAGTTAGATTCTAAATCCCGTGGATTTTCNTATAAAATTAATTCTGAGCTTGATATGCGTTTTGATTTAAGTCAAAAATATAAAGCAAATGATCTTTTAAATATTAAATCAAAAAAAGACATAGCAGANATCATATTTAAATACAGTGATGAAAGACGNTCTAGAGCTATTGCGGATAGTATTTTGAAGATNCGACCAATTAAAAATGTATATGAATTAGTTGAAGCTATAAGGAGATCAACTCCTCCCAAAAATAGGAATAAAACTTTAGCAAGAGTATTCCAAGCTATAAGAATTCTAGTAAATAATGAGCTTAGTATTTTGGAAAATTTTCTTTCAGAATTCTGCAGTCAGCTTTCTNTAGGAGGTAGAATTGTATTTATTAGTTTTCATTCGCTTGAGGATAGAATTGTAAAGCGAGCTTTGAAAGACCTCTCAGTGAAAAAAAAGATAAAAATACTGACTAAAAAACCATTATACCCTTCACAGGAAGAAAATAATTCAAATAGACGTAGTCGGAGTGCAAANCTTAGAGCTGCTGAGAGAATTTCATAATGAAAAGAAAGAGAATATCAAAAAANGCTCAAAATCTACTCCAAAGCATTATTTTCTTTGGATCAACAATTTTAGTTATTTCTTGTTTAATTATTTATTTATGGGTCTATACAGAAATTGATGAAACATTATTGCTTATTGAAATACAAACATCAACTGTTCGAGAATTAGAAAACGAAATTTATGAGCTAAAAAATTCAATTGAATCTTTAAATCGTGCAGATGCAATCGCAAAAAGGGCCAAAAAAGAGTTAAAAATGGTATTTACTGATCCAGAAACCCTTAATGTTTTTCTTAATCTTGATGACCTTAGTATATTTTGACAAGATCTTATAAAAAATACAAAGTTAGAATAAATGTAATCATTGTTTCGACCATTTTTGCTTGGCTATGCCTCAGTTTAAGATTATTCCAGATTCAAATATTAAATGGAGCTGAATATAAATCAGCAGTTATTTTACAATCACAAAAAAAACATGTGACTATGGCAGAGCGAGGTAATTTTTTTGATAGAGACAATCGTCCTTTAAGTAGAAATATTTTCCATTATACTCTATCTACAAACCCAAACAAAATAAATGATAAATTAGGCTTAGCAAGAGAAATAAGTGCTATAACTAACAAACCAACAGATTTATACCTTGAAAAATTTAATTCTAGAACAAATTTTGAATATTTAGAAAGGAACCTAAAACGAAAACAAGTAGAAAATTTTAATTCAAATAAATACAAAGAAGTAAATATAGAAAAACACTCAAGGCGATTTTACCCTCATGATAATATTGGAGCACAACTTATTGGATATACCAATGCTGATAACATAGGTATCTCTGGCCTAGAGAAATATTTCGAACATCAGTTAAAAGGTGAATTAGGATGGATTTACAAGACTAAAGGAATGAGTGGAAAAATTCAACATAAAAGTGGAATGCCGTTTAAAAAACCTATAAATGGAAATAATATTCAACTTACAATAGACTTAGAATATCAATCAATTTTAGAAGAGGAATTATTCAAACGGCAATTAGAAACAGATGCTTCATCTGCTACTGGTATTATTATAAATCCTCAAAATGGTGAAATTCTGGCAATAGCTTCGACACCCGGATTTAATAATAACTTATTTAATATGTCAGACCCAAACAACCATAGAATTAAAGCCATAACAGATCAATTTGAACCTGGATCAACATATAAAGTTGTATCTGCGATTTCTGCTTTATACAATAATAGAATCTACCCAAATCAGGAATTTGATTGCGAAAATGGTGAGTATCAATATTATACTATTCCAATTAGAGATCACAAAAAGCATACAATCCTTTCAGCATCTCAAATAATACAACATTCAAGTAATATTGGAATTGTAAAAATCATTGAAAAGGTCGGTCCTAAAATTCTATATAATACTAGCCGAGACTTTGGTTTTGGATCAAAAACAGGTATCAAATTAGATGGAGAAGTTAAGGGAACCTTAAATCCTTTTGTTAATTGGAGTGCTGTATCTTTAGGGCAAATAGCAATGGGTCATGAGGTTGGAGTAACTGCTATTCAATTAGCAATGGCATATTGCGCTATAGCAAATGGTGGATTTTTATTAAGACCAAAAATAATTAGACAAGTCATAAATAGTGAGAATTTATCTGTCCATATTGAAAAACCTATAATTATCAGGAAAATTGCAGATGAAAAGACTATGCTTGAAATAAAAAGAATGCTTAGGGATGTAATTTTAGATGGTACTGGCATTAATGCTGAAATTTCAGGCTGGAGAGTAGCAGGAAAAACAGGTACAGCGCAAAAATGGATAAATGGAAAATATTCAAACAAAGAATTTATATCCAATTTTGTGGGGTTCTTCCCTGATGAAAACCCTCAATTATTATCTCTAATAATTATTGACGAGCCAAAACCACCATACCATTGGGGTGGTCAAGGAGCAGCAATTGCATTCAAAAGGATTATGAAAAGAATAATAAACATGGATGATTCAATTTCTCCACCTTTTCATGAAAGACCAAGTAAGGTTTTTGAAATACATGCGGCTTCTAAGGAAAATATTGTAAAATACGATTCAAAAGAATTAGGGAATATTCCAATAGAGCTATCAGTAAAGGCAAAAGGTCATACAGGAGTAAGAATTCCAGAATTAAGAGGTTTTAGCATGCGTAAAGCTATGAACGCACTTAACAGCAAAGGAATTGTTCCTGATATGGTTGGAAGTGGTAAAGTTGCATGGCAAAACCCGTCGCCTGGGACACTGGTACAAACTGGAGATGTTTGCAAGGTTGAATTAAAATAATGAAGCCACTATTGCAAATCTTAGAACCATTAGGAATAGATGAATCTCAAGTCCCACCAGTATTAATTAGTGGGTTGTCAGTGAATTCAAAAACCATAAACAAAGGTGATTTATTTATTGCAATACAGGGGACAAACAAAAACGGACAGTGCTACATTGCCGATGCAATAAATTCAGGCGCTGCTGCGGTAATAACAAATAAGTCATACACTGGAAATTCAGAAGTGCCTATTTTCAAAGTTGAAAATTGTAGAAAATCATTATCAATTATTGCTTCAAAGTTTTTTGGTAGCCCATCAAAGTCCATGACGATCATTGGGATAACAGGTACAAACGGAAAAACTACTACTGCATTCTTAGTAAAATCAATTTTAGAAAAAGCAAATTTAAAAGTTGCACTGATTGGCACATTGGGCCTTATCGCAAAGGATTTTAAATATCAAAGAACCCTTACAACACCTGATCCGATTTCCTTACATAAAATTTTACATGATTTAAATACAGCCGGTTTTTCCCATGTTGTTATGGAAGTTTCATCTCATGCATTAGACCAATACAGGGTTGCAGACGTTGATTTTAATATTGCCGCTTTTACAAATATTACACCAGAGCACTTAGATTACCACGGAACCTTTGAAAAATATAAAAATTCAAAAGCAAAATTATTTCAGTTGCTTGCGGAAGATTCAAAAACAATTATAAATACGGATGATTTCTTTGGTGAAACTTTATCAAAAAAATTATCATCTAAAGTCATCCCATTCACAAGAAAAAATCAAATAGGGGTTTATTTTAAAACTATAAATTTTTCTATTAAGGGAATCAGTGGTGCTGTAAATGCATTAGGGAAAACACTTTCAATTGAATCAAACTTATTAGGGAATTTTAATGCAGAAAATATTTTAGCCGCAGTTGGTATATCAATAGCCTTAAACATTAAAAAGAATATAATTGAAAGGGGAATAAAAGAATGTCCTCTAGTTCCAGGTAGAATGGAATCATTTAGCCTTCAAGATAAAGGGATAGCGATTATTGACTATGCCCATACACCCGATTCTTACAATAAAGTAATGGTAACCTTAAAAGAATTACAGGGAAATAAAGGCCATATTTATGTTGTTTTTGGAGCAGGAGGAGATAGAGATAAAAGTAAACGGCCCCGTATGGCTCAAATATTGGAGACGTATGCTAAACACTGTTTTATTACTCCAGATAATCCAAGATATGAGAAACAAAATCAGATCAATGCCCAAATTGTAGAAGGATTCAAAAACAATAAATACTCCATTTACGATAATAGGAATCAAGGTATAGAAGCAGCGATTAAAATTTCAAAAAAAAATGATATTGTAGCAATTTTGGGGAAAGGTCGAGAGAAATATCAAGATATTCAAGGAAAAAAAATCTATCATTCTGATTTAGATATCCTAAAGGGGTATTCTTGCGAATTAACATAGAAAAATCAGAGATGTTTACGGCCGTGTTAGAATCCACAATNAATTNAAAAATTTTTCATCCTATCACTGGATTAACAAATGATAGTAGNCAACTACAAAANGGCGACCTATACATTGCTATGAATGGTCAATATANCGACGGACATAAGTTTTTAGATGATGTAAATAAAAAGGGTGCTGCTGCTGCCATAGTACAAGAGTCAAATAATGGAATTGATCTTCAGCAACTCCAAGTAGAAGATACAATCTACACGCTGAAAGAGTTAGCAATTAAATGGAGAAAGAATTTTGATATTCCGATTATTGCTATTACTGGATCAAATGGAAAAACTTCCTCAAAAGATCTGCTTCTACATATTTTATCCGATGATTTAAAAGTACATGCTACAAAAGGAAATTTTAATACAGCTATAGGGCTATGTTTTACAATCTTTGAACTCCAGTCTCATCATGATTTGGCAATATTTGAATTAGGTGCAAGTATGCCCGGAGAAATAAAAAATCTTTGTGAGATAGCATCTCCAACNCATGGGCTAATAACGAATATTGCTCCGGCCCATTTAGAAGGATTTGGATCANTACAAAATATAGCCAAAGAAAAAGGNAATCTGTTTAATTCATTGCTTGATGGCATTTCATTTGTAAATATGACTGATGACTATATTTCAAAGATGTACATAAAAGGAANAAAAATTNCCTTTGGTCTTACACCTGATTGCGATTTTCCTGCTGACATATCTCAAGAAAAAGANGGNACTTTAACTCTTATTCTTGATACNCATGAAATTAAAACCAACTCACATAATTTTTCGTTTTTAAAAAATTGNATTGCTATTTCAGCNATAGCTATAACATTAGGAATAANTGCGAAATCTTTAAATGAAAGATTAAAATCTTTTTTACCGCCAAGAGGGAGATGTTTTGTAAATAAAATAAATGATGTTACAATTATTGATGATACATACAATGCAAATTTAACCTCCTCTCTTGCTGCTTTAGAATATTTAAATGCATTCTCAAATGATGGACGAAAGATTTTTGTATTTGGTGATATGTTAGAACTTGGCGATGNGTCAGAGAAGCAACATGCTGANGTAGGNATTAAATGTTCATCTTTAGAAATTGATATAGTTTATACTATTGGTACGCATACAATTTTTACTGATTCAAACATAATTGGTAAAACATATCACAAACATTTTCAATCAAAAGAAATTTTAATTAAAACATTAAAAAAAATAATTAANAAAAATGATAAAGTTCTTTTCAAAGGCTCAAGAAGCATGGAAATGGATAAAATTATTGAAAAGGTTTTTGATTTCTAATGCTAATTGAAGTTTTAACAGATTTAAAGGACTCTNTTTCTTTTTTTAATTTATTTCAATACATCACTTTTCGTTCTGGTCTGTCAGCAATTATAGCACTTTTAATAAGCTTCATCATTGGGCCCTGGGTTATCCACATACTACATAAAAACCAAATAGGTGAAGAAATTCGCCTTTCAGGACCTAAAACTCANATGAAGAAAAGGGGCACGCCTACAATGGGAGGAGTAATTATTTTAACAGCGGTACTCCTCCCTACCCTTCTTTTTTCAAAATTAAATAGCTCGTTTATTCAAATAATTTTATTCGCAACTATTTGGATGGGCTTTATTGGATTTTTAGATGATTATCTAAAAATAATAAAGAAATTAAAAAAAGGACTTATTGCAAGATATAAAATGGCCGGTCAAATTATTTTAGGCTGCATTATTAGTTATTGGATTCTTGAATTGCCTGAGTACTCAATAGTTAGTACAAAAACAACGGTCCCTTTTTTGAAAAACGTTGAGATTGACCTCGGTTTATTATACCCATTAATGGTGATTATTGTAATTACTGGAACATCTAATGCTGTAAACCTTACTGATGGACTTGATGGATTGGCTGCAGGTCTATTAGCAATATGTTTTACCGTTTTTTCCGCGATTGCCTATATATCTGGACGTATTGATTTTTCAAACTATTTAAATATTTTATACCTACCTGGAGCAGGAGAACTTGCAATATTTAGTTCAGCAATGGCTGGAGCTTGCATAGGATACTTGTGGTATAATTCTCACCCCGCAGAAGTTTTTATGGGAGATACAGGCTCCTTATCTTCAGGAGCAGCATTGGGCACCTTAGCTGTATTACTAAAAAAAGAACTATTACTTTTTATAATTGGAGGTGTTTTTGTTTGGGAAGCTGTAACAGTAATTATTCAAGTATTGTACTTTAAGTTAACAAAAATGTCTACTGGAAAAGGAAAACGATTTTTTAAAATGGCTCCTATCCATCATCACTATGAACTTTCAGAATGGCCTGAAACCAAAATTGTCATAAGGTTTTGGATTATTGGTCTACTATTGGCTCTTTTCTCACTAACAACTTTCAAAGTAAGATGATCAAGCTAAAAAAATATAACCGTGAAAACATTCTTGATAAACGAATAACAGTTATTGGTTTGGGTATTAGTGGAAAGGCAGCATCAATTTTAGCCAACCAACTAGGAGCAATTGTTTATGCTAGTGATTCTAATTCATC